>NZ_CAFJ01000185.1 GCF_000239795.1 Bradyrhizobium sp. STM 3809
CGCGCGTAGCCCGGATGAGCGAAGCGATATCCGGGTTCACCACATCCGCCGCGTGAGACCCCGGATGTCGCTTCGCTCATCCGGGCTACGCGATCTCCACGACCAGCGCGGGATCAAAGGCCGGGTTCTCGCCGCCATAGCCGTGCGGGTTGCAGATCACGCGGGTGGCGCCGACCATGTAGTCCGATGGCGTGTGGATGTGGCCGTGGATCCAGAGTGCCGGCTGGGTGGCCAGGATCAGCGCCGAGAGATCGGAGGCAAAGGCGGCGGTGGTCAGGTCACGGCGATAGCGCTCGGCGACCGAGCCCCAGCCAGGGGCGTGGTGGGTGACGACGACGGTCGGGCCGTCGAACGGCGTCTCCAGCAGGCCCGTGAGCCAGGCGCGCGATGTCAGGTGCAGGCCGAGCGCCTCGCGCGGCGTGAACCGCAGCCACGGTTCGTCCCGCCAGGTGATGCAGCGATGGTCGGCCAACGCGTCGCCGCAGACGGCCATCGCCTCCGCCTCGCTGTCGGCGCCGAAGATCGCATAGTCGGTCCACAGCGTGCAGCCGGCAAAGCGCACGCCCGCGAGCACGACCGCCTCGTTCTCCAGGAGACTCACCCCGAACCGCGCCGCCTCGGCGCGCGCCAGCGTCAGCTCCTCGGGATAGGTGCGGTGATAGAACTCATGGTTGCCCATCACCATGACGATCGGCACGTCGTCAGCCACGATCGCGCGCAGCCGCGCAAACCCGTTCACCGCCCCCTCACAGACATCGCCGGCGACCACGACCACATCGGCCCCGGGTAGCGGCTCGATCGGTTTGATGTCGGCCACGTCGGCGTGGAGATCGGAGAAGATGTGGAGGTGCATGGGTTACAAATTTGGAAGGCGAGTGAAGCCAAACCGATAAAGTGTCAGGAGCTTTCGTTGATCGAGCTTCGCTTTGTCATCTCTACGAGGCGAGACAGCGACGATAGAGCCTTTGCGAGCGAAGGGCTTGCGCCTGTCTTAGCGGCTCGAGCCGGGTTCCAAGTATTCTGTGCGAAATCGATAATCCATGCGGCATACTCGGGCCCGATCGGGATTCCGGCTCCTTCTTCAGGAACCAGCCCATACCTCACGGACCGCCTTTTGGAATCTCGCGCGAGCTTGACTACAGTCAATTTTGGATCGCTTAGCTTTTCTGGGTCCTCAGCTACACGGCGCAGGGGAACTCCGAGCGCCTCCGCAAACGCGGTGCGGTCGGCCATGAGCCACACCTCCGCCTCACGGACAGCAACGCGGAAGCACATCAGCGAAGATTGTGAAGGTAATAGCGCGAGCCGCAGAGCGGGAGCGCAACTGGCGTCATTGTCAAGGTCTCTGATCGCTAGCCAAGGATAGTAGGTTGCTGCGGCGTTAAACTTAGGCAGATCTATAGCTAGTCTGGCCTTACCGCGACTTACACGCTCGATCCCAGGAATGCCGCCGCTCGCGCGAATGAGAGCTTGCGCGATGGCGGCATCGGTCACGCCCTCGACGAGATAGTTGATTTTAGGGTGCGACGGCATCGAATAGCGAAAGCTGTTCTACCCCTTTGGGACGAGCAAGTGGCATTGCCGCTTCACCGACAGACAGTCCGCTCTCAACCAGGGTACGGATCTCGGGATTATTCTTTGCAGTTTCGATGGTTGTGCCGTTTTCGCTTGGGATGAGCCTGTGCACCTCGTGCAGGCCAACGCCATCAGCGCCAACAAGGGCGTCTGAGTGGGTTGTCATGCACACCTGTCTTCCAGACAGACGTTGCATTCTCGCTATCATCGCGGGCAATTGACGGACTACATCGGGATGCAATGATAGCTCAGGCTCTTCAAGTAGTAGCGGTCCATCTTTCTCGCCCAGTGACCATAAGAAACCGATTAGGCGGAGTGTACCATCTGAGAATACCTCCTCAGTCTGATAGCTAGGATTTGGTCTCCAGTGTTTGAATCCTGCTTTAAGATGCGGGCGTCCTTCTTTATCGTGATCCAGCTTTAGGTCGACAAACTGGGGTACGGCAATCTTTAGCGCCTCCGCTACTCGACGAAGTCGGGCATCGCGAGTTCGGGGTGTTGCCTCGTTGATCCGTTTGAGAAGATCGCCGCCAAAAGGGTCTTCGTTGCGTTCTAAGGCTCTTCTTGGATCCCGAACAATCTGCGGCACAACGTGGAGGTAGCGAATTGACGTGAAAAATTCTACCAACTCACGAAACTCGGCTTGGTTCGTTGCCTGCTGAATGAGCGACTGGCTGAAGCGAAACGGATCTTGCGTATCTTTATCGCGGGCCTGATATTTGATGGATTTACCGCGCCTCTTGATCTCTTCCTCTTCGACCGTTGGAAATGGCTCGCGAGGGAACCGGTTGAACCGTAGCCGGTAAGACCAAAGAGACCTATTTTCGTCGTTGCCAATATCGACGTCGATCTCAACGAAATTAATTCTTCTCGCTTGAAGGCAGCGAACCGCAGTCAAGCCGTCTCGTAGTTCAAGCGCAGTGCTAAACCCACCAGCAATGGGCTTAACCAAGTCGCGGAGAAATCTGATCGCATCAAGAAGATTAGATTTTCCAGCTGCGTTTGGGCCAATAAAAAAAGCTCGCTTCGAAAGCATGACCTCCGCCGCCTGGAAGTTGCGCCAATTGGTCAGCTTCAATCGAGTAAGTCGAAGTCCGTGATGTTCAATCTTGGCCATTATGGTTTCACCGCCTGCGATCTTCGAGCGAAAACTAAGCTTTTCTCATGGCCCGAAGATCGCAGACGGTAGCACCTAGCGCTGCTTACGAACACCCCGTCGTGCTGCCGCACGTATCGCACTTCATACAGGTCCCATTCCGGACCAGCGTGAAATTCCCGCACTCCGAGCACATCTCGCCTTCGTAGCCCTTGGCCTTGGCTTCGGCGCGGCGTTCGGCCTTGGAGGCGGTTTGCGCGTTGGCGGTGCCGGCCTTGCTCCATTGCAGGGCCTCGAGCTTCTCGGTGGGCGAGAGGTCGTGCTGGGCCTCCTGCTTCAGGGCGACGGCGCCTTCGATGGCGTCGCCGGCGCGGGAGCCGGAGAGGGCGGTGACGCGGCCGGAGGGGCCGGCGTCATGCGGGGCGGAGACGGCGGTGGTCGCCGTGCCGCCGCGCATCACGACGAGGTTGTCGGTGCGGGAGCGGGTCAGGCCGCGCGACACGTACTTCGCGGCCTGCTGGCCCGGGCCGTCCTCCGCCATCTTGCCTTCGTCGACGCCGCGGCCGAGGGCGTCGAAATTGCTCTCGGAGGGGTCGACATGGGCGAGGTCGAAGCGCGACATGTAGCTGACGGCGAGCTCGCGGAACACGTAGTCGAGGATCGACGTCGCATATTTGATCGAGTCGTTGCCCTGGACGGGGCCGGCCGGCTCGAAGCGGGTGAAGGTGAAGGCGTCGACATACTCCTCCAGCGGCACGCCGTACTGGAGGCCCAGTGACACCGCGATGGCGAAGTTGTTGATGAAGGAGCGAAGTGCGGCGCCCTCCTTGTGCATGTCGATGAAGATCTCGCCGAGACGGCCGTCATCATACTCGCCGGTGCGCAAATACACCTTGTGGCCGCCGACGACCGCCTTCTGGGTGTAGCCCTTGCGGCGATCCGGCATCTTCTCGCGCTCGCGCATCACCACGATGCGCTCGACCAGCTTTTCGACGATCTTCTCCGAGACCTGGGTCGCGCGCGCCGCCATCGGCTTCTCGTAGAAGGACTCGACCGCATCGTCCTCGTCGTCATCATCGCTGATGAGCTGCGAGTTGAGCGGCTGCGACAGCTTCGAGCCGTCGCGGTAGAGCGCGTTGGCCTTCAGCGCGAGCTTCCAGGACAACAGATACGCCGCCTTGCAGTCCTCGACCGTGGCGTCGTTCGGCATGTTGATGGTCTTGGAGATCGCGCCCGAGATGAACGGCTGCGCCGCCGCCATCATGCGGATGTGGCTCTCGACCGAGAGATAGCGCTTGCCGATCTTGCCGCAGGGATTGGCGCAGTCGAACACCGCGTAGTGCTCGGCCTTCAGATGCGGGGCGCCCTCGACCGTCATCGCGCCGCAGATGTGCACGTTTGCGGCCTCGATCTCGCGCTTGGTGAAACCGATCGCGGCGAGCAGCTCGAAGGTCGGGGAGGCCAGCGCCTCGGCGGAGACGCCGAGCTGGTTGCGGATGAAGTCCTCGCCGAGCGTCCACTTGTTGAACACGAACTTGATGTCGAACGCGGTCGGCAAGGCCTTCTCGACCTTGGCGATGGCCTCGTCGGTGAAGCCCTTCGCCTTCAGCGTCGAGGCGTTGATGCCCGGCGCGTTGGACAGCGAGCCGTGACCGACGGCATAGGCCTCGATCTCGGCGATCTCGCTCTCGCGATAGCCGAGCGCGCGCAGCGCCTCGGGGACGGCGCGGTTGATGATCTTGAAGTAGCCGCCGCCGGCCAGCTTCTTGAACTTCACCAGCGCAAAATCAGGCTCGATGCCGGTGGTGTCGCAATCCATCACCAGGCCGATGGTGCCGGTCGGGGCGACCACCGTGACCTGGGCGTTGCGATAGCCGTTGGTCTCGCCGAGCGCGAGCGCGTCGTCCCAGGCCTGGATGGCGTGGCTGACGAGCGAGACCTGCGGGCAGTGGGCGTGGTCGAGCGGCACCGGAGCGACCGAGAGCGCCTCATAGCCGGTGGCTTCGCCGCGTGCGGCGCGGCGGTGGTTGCGGATCACGCGCAGCATGTGCGCGGCGTTCTTCTTGTAGCCGGGGAAGGCGCCGAGCTCGCCGGCCATCTCGGCCGAGGTCTTGTACGCAATGCCGGTCATGATCGCCGAGAGCGCACCGCACAGCGCGCGGCCTTCCTTGCTGTCATAGGACAGGCCCATGGTCATCAGCAGGCCGCCGATATTGGCGTAGCCGAGGCCGAGCGTGCGGAACTCGTAGGACAGCTCGGCGATCGCCTTGGACGGGAACTGCGCCATCAGCACGGAGATCTCGAGCACGACCGTCCAGAGCCGGCAGAGATGCTCATAGGCGCCGACGTCGAAGTGCTTGGTCTGCGTGTTGTAGAACGTCAGCAGGTTGGCGGAGGCCAGGTTGCAGGCCGTGTCGTCCAGGAACATGTATTCCGAGCACGGATTGGACGCGCGGATGTCGCCGGACGCCTTGCAGGTGTGCCAGTCGTTCATCGTGGTGTTGAAGTGCAGGCCGGGATCGGCCGAGGCCCAGGCGGCGTGGCCGATCTTCTCCCAGAGGTCGCGCGCCTTCAGCGTCTTGACGACCTTCTTGTTGGTGCGGCCCACGAGAGTCCAGTCGCCGTCGGTCTCGACGGCGCGCAGGAAGTCGTCCTTCAGCGACACCGAATTGTTGGAGTTCTGCCCCGAAACGGTCAGGTAGGCTTCCGAATCCCAGTCCGTGTCGTAGATCGGGAAGTCGATGTCCTTGTAGCCCTGCCGGGCGAACTGGATGACCCGCTTGATGTAGTTGTCGGGCACCAGCGCGCGGCGCGCGAGCTTGATCTCGCGACGCAGGGCAGGGTTCTTCTCGGGGTCGAAGCAGTCGTCGCCGGAGCCCTCGCAATTGACGCAGGCCTTCATCACGGCCTTCAAATGCTTCTGGTTGATCTTGGAGCCGGTGACGAGGGCGGCGACCTTCTGCTCCTCCTTCACCTTCCAGTCGATATAGGCCTCGATATCCGGATGGTCGGCGTCGACCACGACCATCTTGGCGGCGCGGCGGGTGGTGCCGCCCGACTTGATGGCGCCGGCGGCGCGGTCGCCGATCTTGAGGAAGCTCATCAGGCCGGACGAGCGGCCGCCGCCCGACAGCCGCTCGCCTTCGCCGCGCAGCCGCGAGAAGTTGGAGCCGGTGCCGGAGCCGTATTTGAACAGGCGCGCCTCGCGCACCCAGAGGTCCATGATGCCGCCGTCATTGACGAGGTCGTCCTCGACGCCCTGGATGAAGCAGGCATGCGGCTGCGGGTGCTCGTAGGACGACTTCGACTTGGTCAGCTTGCCGGTCTTGTAGTCGACGTAATAATGGCCCTGGCCGGGGCCGTCGATGCCATAGGCCCAGTGCAGGCCGGTGTTGAACCATTGCGGCGAGTTCGGCGCGACCATCTGCTTGGCGAGCATGAAGCGCAGCTCGTCGTAGAACGCGACGGCGTCTTCCTCCGAGGAGAAGTAGTTGCCCTTCCAGCCCCAATAGGTCCAGCAGCCGGCCAGCCGATCGAACACCTGCTTGGCGGAACGCTCGCTGCCGTAGCGCTCGTTCTCCGGCAGCGCGGCCAGCGCCTCGGTGTCCGGCACCGAGCGCCACAGCCAGGACGGCACGGTCTCTTCCTCGACCTTCTTCAGGCGCGCGGCGACGCCCGCTTTCCGGAAATACTTCTGCGCCAGCACGTCGGAGGCGACCTGCGACCAGAACTCGGGCACCTCGACATTCTCGAGCCGGAACACCACCGAGCCGTCCGGATTCCTGATCTCGGACGTCGTCAGACGGAAGTCGATCCCCTGATAGGGTGACTGACCTTCGGTGGTGTTGCGCCGTTCAATCCGCATCGCGAGCCCCAATTGTTCTTGCCGGACCGCGTTTGGCGGCCGGGATCATTGCATCCAAAGGCGGTGGCTTGGGAGTCCCGTTTTCGGGAGCTTCGTCTGCCGCCGCAGTTCAACCGGTCGCCCGGTCCCGTCTCTCTTCAACGCCTCACGCGTGCCGTCCGGCTTCGTCGTCCTTCGCAGGGGAGCCCCCACATCTAGTGGGGTCTCCTGCTGCCATGCCGTCGCGGCCACCCCGCCGCGGGACAGACGACGAGCCGCACGCCGGGCCTGTTGGCCTTCTGGCGCGGTCGTCCTCAAACCCTTCTGGGAGGCGGCCGGCGGAACTTGAAACGCAACCAAGCGCCGAACCGGGCCGGAAGCTAGGACGACTCCGCTTCCCCCGTCAAGGACTAGTGGGGGTTCCCTAACCAAACACTAAATATGGGGGAAAGTGCGGGGATAACCAGCCGCATGCCGGTATCGTGATGGCCGTAACTATCGGCGAGTCCACGCGGATTCGAAACCGAAAAAATTTGCATCGCGCCCTGTCCACAGGGCTTCGTCCCGCTGTTCACAGGGGCAAATTTATTCGCCTGCGAACGGTGTGTTTTGCTTGCATCGGCGGGACTCACGGACGCCTGGGGGGACGCCGAGCGGGGCAGGCATGCCCTACCATCCCTGGTGTGCTCAGGAAATTGCCGGCAGTCTGGCGCTCCCACAGACGGCGCCGGTGATTCCATGACAGACAAGCCAGTGGCCAGCGGGCGCATCACGCCCGCCGGGCTGATGTTCCTCGCCATCACCTCGCTCGGCTGGGGCTTCAACTGGCCCGTCACCAAGCACCTGGTCGGCGTGCTGCCGCCCCTGACCCTGCGCGGCACCACCGGCGTGGTCGGCGCGGCGCTGCTGGCGCTGCTCGCGGTGGTCCGGAGCCAGAGCCTCGCCGTGCCCAGGGAGGTCTGGCCGCGGCTGATCCTCGCCGGGATGCTCAACGTGACCGCCTGGATGGTGCTGATGGGGCTGGCGCTGCTGTGGCTGCCGGCCGGCGAGGCCGCGCTGATCGCCTATACGATGCCGGTGTGGGCCTCGCTGCTGGCCTGGCCGATTCTCGGCGAGCGGCCGACGGCCCTGCGCGTGCTGGCGCTGGTGCTGGCCTTCGCCGGGCTCGCCTCGATCATGGGCAGCAACGGGCTCCATGCGAGCTACGACAAGCTGCCGGGCATCCTGATGGTGCTGGGCGGCGCGTTCGGCTTCGCGCTCGGCACGGTCATGGCCAAGAAGCTGCCGATCAAGCTGCCGCCGCTGTCGGCCGCCGCCTGGCAGATCGGCATCGGCTGCGTGCCGATCGTGCTGGTCGGCTTTGCGCTCGAGCATTCCGACTGGACAAGGCTCGACCAGCTCGATTGGGCGCTGATGTTCTACTCGACCGTGATCCAGTTCTGCGTCGCCTATGTCGCCTGGTTCGCGGCGCTGGCGCGGCTGCCGGCCTCGGTGGCGGCGATCGGCACCATGGCGGTGCCGGTGATCGGCGTCGTCGCCTCGGCGATCGCGCTGCGCGAGCCGCTCGGGGCCGGGCAGATCGCGGCGCTCGCCTTCACGCTGGGGGCGGTGGCGCTGGCGACGCGGGGCTGAGCGCGTCCGCCGGCGCAGCGTCGAGCGCGCGCCGCACCATCTGCGCCAGCTCGGCGCGGCGATAGGGCTTGGTCAGCAGCAGCGTGTCGGGCAGCAGCTGGCGGTTCTCGATGATCGCGTTGTCGGTGTAGCCGGAGGTGTAGAGCACCCGCAGGCCCTTGCGCCTCGCCACGATCGTATCGGCGAGCTGGCGGCCGCTGGTGCCGCCGGGCAGGATGACGTCGGTGAACAGCAGATCGAACGGCCGGTCCTGCGCGACGAGGCTCAGCGCCTCCGCGGCATGCGAGGCGACGAGGGTGGTGTAGCCGAGCCCCTGCAGCTGCGCGAGCACGAAGTCGCGCACCAGCGGGTCGTCCTCCACCACCAGGATCGTCTCGCTGCCGCGTGGCAGCACCTGCTCATGCTCCGGCTCCGCCGGCTGCAGCACCTGCGCCGCCGGCAGATAGAGCCGGATCGTGGTGCCGCTGTTCTCCTCGCTGTAGAGCTTGACGTGGCCGCCCGACTGCTTGACGAAGCCGTAGACCATGCTGAGCCCGAGGCCGGAGCCCTTGCCAGCATCCTTGGTGGTGAAGAACGGCTCGAACGCGCGGTCCCTGACCTCCGCCGGCATGCCGCTGCCGGTGTCGCTCACCGCGACCATGACATAGGCGCCGGGTGCGACACCGGGATTGGCCGCGGCATAGGCGTCGTCGAGTGACGTCCTGGTCGTCTCCAGCAGCAGCTTGCCGCCGTCCGGCATCGCATCGCGCGCGTTGATCGCGAGGTTCACCAGCGCGTTGGCGAGCTGGGCGGAGTCGACATGGGCGATCAGATCGCCGCCGGCGAGAATGGTCCTGATCTCGACCTGCTCGCCGAGCGTCGGCCGCAGCAGCTTGGCGATGTCCTCCACCGTGGCGTTGACGTCGATGTCGCGCGGGCGCAGCGGCTGCTTGCGGGCAAAGGCGAGGAGATGGCGGATCAGCTCGGTACAGCGATCGGTGGCCCTGCTGATCAGCAACGCGAGCTCGGCCGCCGCGGGCCGGTCGCGGACGGCATCGATCAGCATTTCGATCGATCCGGTGATGATCGTGAGCATGTTGTTGAAATCGTGCGCGACGCCGCCGGTGAGCTTGCCGATGGCGTCGAGCTTCTGCGCCTGCTGCAGCAGCCGCTCGATCTCGTGCACCTCGGTGACGTCATGATAGACCAGCGCCGCGCCGCTGATCGCGCCCTCGGCATTGCGCAGCGGCCGTCCGCTCACCATCAGCCGGAACTGCGGCCTTCCATCGGTCGGCTTGACGACGACCTCGCGGCGATCGAACGAAAGCCCGCGCAGCGCGCGTGCGATCGGCAGATCGGCGTCGGCGATGCGGGCGAGGGCATCGTTCTCGTAGAACTGGTTCGCGTCCAGCATCTCGGCGAAGGTCTTGCCGACGTCGGTTCCGAAGAAATGCCCGGCTGCCGGGTTCGACAGCATGATCGTGCCGTCGGGATCGACCACCAGCACGCCCTCAGCCATGGTCTTGAAGGTGGTCTCGAGGATCGCCGAGGAACGTCGCAGCTCGTCATAGGCGGCGGCGAGGTCGCCGCGCTGCTGCAGCGCCTGAGCCTCCAGAGAGGTGGCCGTGGCCTGGGACCGGCTGAGCGAAGAGCGCAAGGCCCGATCCGACTGATAGGCGCGGCGCACGAGACAGGCCGCGATCACCAGCAGCATGCCGACGCCCGCGAGATCGATCCCCAGCAGCCACGTTCCCGTGCGCCTGGAGGTCGCGGTGCGAATCGCCAGCAGCCGGCGTTCTTCGTTGGTGAACGACTCGAGCACCCCGCTGATCGTCGCCATCGCGGTCGGACCGGCTCCGCTGCCGGCGAGTGACTGGAGGCCGGCGCGGTCGCCCGCGGCATGGCGGCGAATGAGCTCGCCGGCGAGCGCGATCCGCCGCTGCACGTCCTCGTCGATCGCCTGCAGGCGCGCGGTCTGGGCCGGGTTGTCCTCCACCAGCGCCGTGAGGGCAGCCCAGGTCGAGGGAACCTGGCCGCTGGCGTCCTGGAACTCGGCCACGAACTTCTCGGCGCCTGACAGAGCAAAGCCCCGCGCGGCCGCTTCAGCCTGGCGCAGCAGCACGCGCAGCTCCGAGGACGTCTCCAGAACCTTCAGCGTGTGCTCGACCAGCGCGGTATCGTTCCGCGCCTTGATGTCCAGCGCCGTCGAGGCCGCGCCGATCGCCAGCAGAGTGCCAAGACCGAGGCCGATCGCAATACGCCGGCGGATCATGGTCAGGTTCCGATTGCGCCGGGTGCGCCTGGTCGCTCAATCAGCATCTTGGTGATGAAGGATTCTCAATTGCGGAGATCGACGTCCCCCCGGGAACAGTCTCGAGCCGGCCAAGTCATCGAGCGAAGCGAGCAGCATGCACGAATCTGAAACGGATGAGTTCGAAATACAACTAATCATATGTGTTGCGTAGCGTCCTGCCAATCGTCCGCTGCAGGTTCCATGGGGACAGGCGCGTGAAGATGCGAACCGTCTCGCGGTTCCCAGGGCTGAGCAGGAGGCGGAAGGGAATTAGTTCGCCAGGACCCGGCCGGGCGGCGACATCTCTCTGGAGACACCCGGATTGTGCAAGGCGAGACGGACCATCTGAGCGAGTTCCGATTTCCGGTACGGCTTGGTGAGCAGCAGCGCCGCCTGATCGATGCGGCCGTGCTCGATCATGGCATTGTCGGTATAGCCCGACGTGTACAGCACCTTCGTGCCCGGCCGCTGCCGGAGCGTCTCCTCGGCGAGCTCCTTGCCGTTGATGCCGCCGGGCATGATGACGTCGGTGAACAAGAGATCGAACGACTGCCCCGATTCGATCTTGGCCAGCGCCTCGACGCCGGTGGAGGCTGTGATGGTCTTGTAGCCGAGGCTCTGCAGCTGGGCGACGACGAAGTCCTGCACCAGCAGGTCGTCCTCGACGATGAAGATGGTCTCCTCGCCGCGCGGCGGCGGCGGCTCGGGCAGAGCCTGGAGCGCGGCCTGGTCCTTGGGGGCGGGAATATACAGGCGGATCGTGGTGCCCCGGCCTTCCTCGCTGTAGATCTTGATATGACCGCCGGACTGCTTGACGAATCCGTAGACCATGCTCAACCCGAGGCCCGATCCCTTGCCGGCTTCCTTGGTGGTGAAGAACGGCTCGAACGCACGATCGCGCACCTCGGGTGACATGCCGGTGCCGGTGTCACTGACGGCGACCATGACATACGAGCCTGGCGTGACGCCGGCATTGGCCACGGCGTAGGCGTCGTCGAGCTCGACCCGGCGCGATTCCAGCAGCAGCTTGCCGCCATTGGGCATCGCGTCGCGGGCGTTGATGGCCATGTTGACGAGCGAATTGGCGAGCTGCGCCGAGTCGATGTGGGCGATCAGCGTCTCCTCTTCGAGGATCGAGTTGATCTCGATCTGCTCGCCGAGGGTCGGGCGCAGCAGCTTGGCGATGTCCAGGATGGTGCTGTTGACGTCGCTGTCGCGCGGATGCAGCGGCTGCTTGCGGGCGAAGGCGAGGAGATGCCGGATCAGCTCGGTGCAGCGGTTGGCGGCCTGCCCGATCAGCGCGGCGGTGGCCGCAGCGGCCGGGCGGTCTCTCACCTCGTCGGCCAGCGTCTCGATCGTGCCGGTGATGATCGTCAGCATGTTGTTGAAGTCGTGCGCGACGCCGCCGGTGAGCTTGCCGATGGCGTCGAGCTTTTGCGCCTGCTGCAGCAGGCGCTCGGTCTCATGCGCCACGGTGATGTCGTGATAGACCATCGCCGCGCCGGTGATGCGTCCCGCGCCGTCGCGCAGCGGACGGCCACTGATCATCAGACGCAAGGTCTCGTCGCGGTCCGGCTGATGGATGATCAGCTCGCGGCGGTCGAACGACTCGCCGCGCAGTGCCCGCGGCGTCGGCAGGTCGTGCGCCGGGACCGGCGTCATGCCGTCACTCTCGTAGACGCGCAGGCGAGACCGCACCTCCGGGAGGTTCCGTCCCGGGCGATAGCCGAGCAGGCGCTCGACGGCGGGGTTCGAGAACACGACCGTATCGGCGGCGTCGATCACCAGCACGCCTTCGGCCATGCTGTTGAACGTGTTCTGCAGGATTTCCGCCGAGTGGCGCAGTTTTTCATGGGCCTCGACGAGGTCGAGATGCTGCTTTTCAGCGCGCTCGGCGAGCGAGATGGCCTCGGCTTCGGAGCGGAGCAGCGAGCTGCGCAGCGCCCGGTCTTCCAGATAAGCGTGACGGATCAGGTAGCCGGCGATGAGCAGGAGCAGCGCCAGTCCGCACAGGTCGATCGTGAGCAGCAGCGATCCCGTGGTCATCGAGGTGACCGAGCGCTGCGCCAGCAGGCCGCGCTGATCGGCGACGAAGCGGTCGAGATTCGCGGTGATCGTGCTCATCGTCGCCGGGCCTTCGCCCCGGCTACCGAGCGCCTGGAGGCCGGCCGTGTCGGACGCTGCGCGCAGCCGGATCAGCTCCGCGGAGATGTCGATCCTGTGGACGATCAGGGCTGCGGTCTCGCCGAGAAGCTGCGTCGGCGCCGGACTGTCGGCCACGGCGCGCTGCAGATCGGCGACGGCCGGCGGAATCTTGGCGGAGACGTCCTCGAACTCGGCCCGGAACGGGGCGGCTCCCGTCAGCGCGAAGCCGCGCGAGCTCGCTTCGACCTCGCTCAGCAGCAGGCGCAGCTCGGAGGTCTTCTGCAGGATGTTCAGCGACGATGTCACCCAGGCCGCATCGTGGCGCGACTTGACGTCCAGCGCAGCCGACGCCGCGCCGATGGCGAGCAGCGTTCCAAGACCGAGCCCCAGGGCAAGGCGCTGACGAATCATCTGCGTTTCTCAATCACCGAGTCGTGCCACCGGACGACCGGCGGATCACGGCGACGAGCCTCATGCATCCGGTGGCCGGTGCGGCTGCGTCGAAGGAACTGATGATATGTCGCAAGGCGCGCCTCCTTGTTCGAATTTTCTGGCGCGTTTGTGAGCGGCAGGCGCAAACGGCGGTTCGCAGCGTGTCTGCATGGCGCTGTTGTGCGCGATCCATGGGGCCATCAACAATCGGTCATCAACGGAAGTCGTTCGCTCGCCTCCGGTGTGCCGAGGGAGAATCAGAAGCTGATTTGATATTGGACCGGAACGTGCCGGACATCTGCACGCCTCGGGGCACACTTCTATAATTTCGTCGAGTTTAAGTCGTCAACGTGGCGCATCAGACACAGAATGGGCCGCAATGAGGCAGGGAACAATGCAGAAGGCGGCGAGGGAACACCCTCGCCGCCTCTGTGCTTGCGTCACGACTAATAAGAAGAGGTCTCAGGGGCAGGGATGACGAAGGCCGTCATAGCCCAGATAGGTACCTGATGCCGGATCGTAGGAGCGATAGCGCCGCACGCAATAGCTCGGATCCACGCCTTCGGTTCCGACGACCGCGACCGGCGCCGAGTCATCGTAGTAGGAGTAGTCGTTGTAGTAGTCGGGACCGTAATAGTACGGATCATTGTAGTAGGCGTAGCTGCTGCCCAGGCCGATCCCGACACCCACGCCGACGCCCGGCCAGAAGCCGCCGCCGCGGTGATGCCAGCCACCATGGCCGCCCCGCCAGCCGCCACCGTTCCAGTTGCCGCCGCCGCCGTTCCAGCCGCCGCGTCCCGCGCCATTGTTGACCGCGACGTTGGCGCCAGCAATCGGGCCGCGCCCGGCGAATGACGCTCCGCCGCCGCCCATCGGACCGCGCCCGGCAAAGCCGCCACCCATGCCACCGCCGCCCGGTCCGCCGATGTGGCCGCCGAAGTGGCCGCCGCCCATGCCACCGCCACCGATGGCGGCCCCGCCGCCGACCGCCGCACCACCGCCGACCGCGGCGCCGGCGCGTCCGCCACCGCCCGGTCCTTGGGCGAAGCTTGTGGTTGCTGTCGCAAGTGGCAGAATCAGCGCCACTGCCGCGGCAGCGCTCAATGTCTTCAATCTGGTCATCGATTCGCTCCATCAGGGGAAAGTGACCTAACCGCAGCCGGGGGATGTCGTTCCCCCCCTGGGGATGTCGATCCCCGCGGCGAAGCGGTGCATGGTCGCGGGTGCGGGCGGTGCAACACTGGACAAGTCGCCGATGGGGTGGCATCAGAGCCTTGATCTTCACAAATCCGGCCCCAGGCGCATGAAACAGTTCTTTCTGAAGCTCTTCACGTGGTGGAACGGCCAGACCTTCGGCACCCAGCTGTGGACGTGGCGGTTCGGCGAGCTGGTCGGACAGGACGCGCAGGGCAACCGCTACTACCGGACGGCCGGCGGCAAGATCGATCCGGTGCTGCATTTCGAGCGCCGCTGGGTGATCTACAACGGCCTCGCCGAGGCCAGCCGCATCCCGCCGGAATGGCACGGCTGGATTCATCACATGGTCGATGTGCCGCCGACGCAGGACGGCTACAAGCCGCGCGAATGGGAGAAGCCGCATCAGCCGAACCTGACGGGCACCGCGCTCGCCTATCGTCCGGCAGGCTCGACGCTGGCAAGCGGCCGCCGGCCGAAGGCGACCGGCGATTATCAGCCCTGGACGCCCGGCAGCTGATTCGATCGCTGCGATGACGATGATAGAGAGGCCGTCCGGGACCCCCGGGCGGCCTCTTTGCTCTGAAGCGGCGGCGCTCGCGCTAGGATCTGCTGCTGAGCATCGCCGCCGCGCGCTCCGCGGCCGCGATGCGCCGCTGCCGGAACGGCGCGATCCGCTCCAGCATGCGTGACAGCACCTCGGGCGGCGCCGTGTCGGGGGAGCCGGCCGAAAACGGTGGCGCCGGATTGTATTCGAGCCTCAGCTGAATGGCCTCCGCGGTCTGCCGATCGACCAATTGCGACACCAGGGTCAGCGCGAAGTCGATGCCCGCCGTGACGCCGCCGCCGGTGATGCGGTTGCGATCGATGCAGACGCGCTCGGTGCTGATGGTGGCGCCGAACAGCGGCAGACACTCGCGCGCGCTCCAATGGGTGGCGGCGCGATAGCCGTCGAGCAGGCCGGCGGCGCCCAGCGCGAGCGAGCCGGTACACACCGAGGTGATGTATTTGGCGCCCTCCGCCTGGCGGCGGATGAAGCCGATGACCTCGGCATCGTCGAGAATGGCGTCGACGCCGAAGCCGCCGGGGATGCAGATGACGTCCGCCTGCGGACAGTCCGCAAACGTCGTGGTCGGCAGCAGCGTCAGGACCGAGTCGGTCGGGATCGGCTCGATGCGCTTCCACACCAGATGCAGCGTCGCGCCGGGCACGCTGGAGAACACCTGCACCGGGCCGGTCAGGTCGAGCTGGGTGAGCTGTGGGAACAGCACGAGAGCGATGGAGAGCGGAGCGGCCATGGCAGTGTCTCACGGAAAATGGCGGGTTGACGCCTGCGATCCTGCATGATCCGTTGTTTGTCTTAAATGCCAAAGTTCCCTCGAATTCGGACGGGCTGCACGCGGAGCGTTCCAGCGCGGAGCCTTCCGGCAGAGGAGGGAGCCTTCCAGCAGAGGAGCCTTCCAGCATGATCGGCGTGCTCATCTTCCCGGACTTCCAGCTGCTCGATGCCGCCGGGCCGATCTCGGTGTTCGAGATCGCCGCGCGCTACGCGAGCGCCGCGCCGATGATCCGGGTGGTGGCGGCCAGTCCGGGGCCGGTGCGCTCCTCCTCCGGCGCCGAGATGCTGGCGCGCAAGTTCGGGCCGGTGTCGGCGCTGTCGACCCTGCTGATCGCCGGCGGCGACGGTGTCGAGGCGGCGAGCCGCAATGCCTGCACGCTGAATTTCGTGCAGAAGGTGGCGCGCCGCGGCACCCGCGTCGCCAGCGTCTGCTCGGGCGCGTTCGTGCTGGCCGAAGCGGGCCTGCTCGACGGCAGGCGGGCGACGACGCACTGGCAGCGGACGCGGCAGTTCCTGCGCGCCTATCCGAACGTCAAGCTCGAGCCCGACAGTATCTATGTGCGCGATGGTCAGATCTGGACCTCGGCCGGCATCACCGCAGGCATCGACCTTGCGCTCGCCATGGTGGCCGAGGATCACGGGGAGCAGATCGCGCAGAAGACGGCGCGGCAGCTCGTGCTGTATCACCGCCGCAGCGGTGGCCAGTCGCAATTCTCCTCGCTGCTGGAGCTGAAGGCGCCGAGCGGCCGGTTCGCCGATCTGCTGACCTGGGCGCGCGAGCATCTCGATGCGCCGCTGTCGGTCGATGACCTCGCCGAGCGCGCCGGCATGAGTACCCGGCACTTCACCCGCGCCTTCGTCGCCGAGACCGGCACAACGCCCTCCAAGGCGATCGAGCGTCTCAGGCTGGAGGTGGCGCGCGACCGCGTGCAGGCCTCGCACCAGCCGATCGAGCTGGTGGCGGCAGCAGCCGGCTTTCGCGATCCCGAGCGGATGCGCCGCGCTTTCATTCGCGCCTTCGGCCAGCCGCCGCAGGCCTTGCGACGCGCGGCACGCAGCACGGCCGCCGGTTGATCTGAATCAGACGCCGGGAACCGCGACCGCCTATCCTCTGCGTGTGATCTGATGAGCCCGCGGAGCTTTCCCAGTTGATGGTTAGTGGCGCTGAAGGCGCGATGGTCGGAGCTCTTGATCGTCCGCTGTCATTGGCAAGGTATGATCGGTTTCCGGACGGGCTGCTGGATGTGCCGGCGCCCGAACTGTGGCGGCACCTGCCGGGACCATCGCTGTTCAGCCTGGACGGGCGGCAGAGCGACGCGCTGTTCCTCAGCGTGCTGCTGCACGGCAACGAGGATACCGGCTGGCGCGCCATCCAGCGCGTTCTGAAGCGGCTGCAGGGGCGGGTGCTGCCGCGTCCGGTGCTGCTGTTCGTCGGCAACATCGCCGCCGCAAAGGCCGGGGTCCGCACGCTTCCCAGTCAGCACGACTACAACCGTGCGTGGCCGGGCACCACGCATCCCGCCACCCCCGAAGCCCGCGTGATGCAAGAGGTCGTGGCGATCACGGCGCGCGCGCGCCTGTTCGCCAGCATCGACATTCACAACAACACCGGCAACAACCCGCACTACGCTTGCGTCAACGACTGCGGCGACCGCCATCTGCAGCTGGCGCGGCTGTTCGGCCGCACCGTGGTGTATTTCGAGGAGCCGGTGGGCGTGCAGTCGGCGGCGCTGGCGCGGCTGTGTCCGGCGATCACGGTGGAATGCGGACGGCCCGGTGTCGAGGCGGGGGTGGCGCATGCAGTCGAGCTGATCGAGGCGGCGCTGTCGCTGCAGCACTTTCCGGCGCACGCCGTCGGCGACACCGAGATCGATCTGCTGCGCACCTTCGCCATCGTCAAGGTGCCCGCGGACGCCACGTTCTCCTATGACGGCAGCGCGGCCGACTTCGCGTTTCGCGGCGATCTCGATCATCTCAACTTCGCCGAGCTCGACGTCGGCGTCTCGTTCGGTCGCTCCACCGGAGGCCGGCGGCTCGAGGTTGCCAGCGCGGACGGCACCCGCACGGACTACTTCCACTACCGCGACGGCGAGATCCGGCTGGCACAGCGCGCCATCCCGGCGATGCTGACGCTCGATCCCGACGCCGTCAGGCTCGATTGCCTCGGCTATCTCATGCACCGCATCGGCCGCGACGGACGACGGCTGGCCGATGACCGCGGGTAGCGCGCGATGACCGGCTCCGCTGCTCCAACCTTCGATCTCGTCAGCGCTGCAGACCAGGCGCGGTTCATGGCGCTGCAGGACGAATTTGCCGCGGCCTACACCGGGCTGTTCGATGATCCGAGCCTGCCGCGCACCGTCGTGATCGTGCCGAGCCTCAGCCTCGATCCCGAAGTGCTCGCCAAGGTCTCGGGCGTGCATCACTACGAGGAGCGGATGCTCTGCATGCTGCTGCTGTTGCGCATGCCCAGGACCCGCGTGGTCTATGTCACGAGCACGGCGATCCCCGACACCATCATCGACTACTATCTGCATCTCCTGCCGGGCGTGCCGGGGAGCCATGCGCGGGCCAGGCTGACGCTGTTGTCCTGCGATGATGCCTCGCCCGCGCCGCTGACGCAGAAGATCCTGGCGCGTCCGCGCGTCCTCGATCGGCTGCGCACGGTGCTTCGGGGCGAGGGGCCCGCGCATCTGAGCTGCTACACCGTGACCGGGCTGGAGCGCAGGCTGGCCTTGGCGCTGGGCGTGGCGATCTATGGCTGCGATCCCGCGCTCGCGGCGTGGGGCTCGAAGAGCGGATCGCGCCGCGTCTTCAAAGAGGTCGGGATCGATCTGCCCGACGGCTTCGAGGATTTGTCCGATCCCGCTGCGCTGACCGACGCGCTGACCGAGCTGAAGCAGCGCAGACCCGAGCTGCGCAAGGCCGTGGTCAAGCTCAACGAGGGATTTTCCGGCGAGGGCAATGCGGTCCTCGACCTCACCGCCGCGCCGATGGATCATGGCCTGCGGCAATGGCTGCGCGATCGCCTGCCGCACATGGCGTTCGAGGCACGCGGCATGACCTGGGAGGTTTTCGCGGCCAAGCTCGGCGCGATGGGCGGGATCGTCGAGGAGTTCATTCCCGGTGCGGTGAAGCAGTCGCCATCGTCGCAGCTGCGCATCGATCCGCTCGGCCGGGTGGAGGCGGTGTCGACGCATGATCAGGTGCTGGGCGGACCGAGCGGGCAGATCTTCCTCGGCTGCCGGTTTCCGGCCGATGAGGCCTATCGACGCGACATCCAGGCCCGTGGCGTGGCCGTCGCGGAGGCGCTGGCGCGCAAGGGCGTGATCGGCCGGCTCGGGGTCGATTTCATCTCGGTGCGCGACGGACCGGACTGGCGGCATGTCGCGATCGAGATCAATCTGCGCAAGGGCGGCACCACGCATCCGTTCCTGATGCTGCAATTCCTCACCGACGGCCGCTACGAGTCCGGCAGCGGAGAATTCGTCACGCCGGCGGGACAGCCGCGCTGCTACTACGCCTCCGACAATCTCGAGAGCGCCGCCTATCGCGGCTTGAGGCCGGACGATCTCGTCGACATTGCCGTGGTCAACGGCCTGCACTTCCACGCCGCGGCCGGCGAGGGCGTCGCTTTCCATCTCATCGGCGCGCTCTCCGAGTTCGGCAAGCTCGGCGTGGTCTGCATCGGCCGGACGCATGAGCGCGCGGCCGAGCTCTACCGCCGCACGGTGGAGATTCTCGATCGGCAACGAAGCGAGGAGAACGGCGGCCTTTAGCCTGCGATGGCTGACCTGCGGCGGATGGTCGGCCCGCGCCCGGCGCGGTTGCGTCATGGTCTTGCAGGCATGCCGATGCTGCGGTTTGCATCGGCTGATCCCAGACCTATAGTCCGCGCCGCGAATTGGTGCTGCGTCGGGGATCATGCGCGTTTCAATCATCACCGGGAGTGGCGCGGGGATTGGCGCCGCCGTGGCGCGGCGGCTGGCGGGACCGGGGCAGGGCCTCATGCTGCACGGCCAGGGCGCCGACGCCGCCGGGCGCGCGCGACTGGAGGCGGTGGCGGAGACGTGCCGGGCGGCCGGGGCCGACGTCGCCGTCCACTGCGGCAACCTCGCCACGGCCGGTGCAGCGTCCGAGCTCGTGGCCGCGGCGCAAGCCAGGTTCGGGCGGATCGATGCGCTGGTGCACGCGGCTGGCTTCGCCGACCGCCGCAGCTTTCGCGACCTGCCGCGCGACGGTCTCGACCGCTCGCTGGCGGTGATGCCGGCCGCCTTCCACGAGCTGGCCAGCGCCGCGCTGCCACAGCTCTTGCAAAGCACGGCGGCCCGCGTCGTCGCGATCTCGAGCTTCGTCGCGCACCGCTTCGTGCCCGGCGGCACCTTCCCGGCCTCGGCGGCCGCCAAGGCCGCGCTGGAAGCGCTGGTGAAATGTCTCGCCATCGAGCTGGCCGCGAGCGGCGGCACCGCGAATGTCGTCGTGCCCGGCTACACGCGCAAGGACGAAGGCCGCCTCGGCTCGCTCGATCCGGCCGCGTGGCAGAAGGCGGCGGCGGCGAACCCGCAACAACGGCTCGCCGAGCCGCACGACATCGCCGCAGCGGTGACGTTCCTGCTGTCGACCGAAGCCGGCCACGTCACCGGCGCCGTGCTGCCGGTCGATGGCGGCCTCACCCTGATGTAGTTCGCAGATGGATCGAGAGACGATGGAGCATGTGCAGCAGACCGCCGACGTGATCGTGCTGGGAGCGGGGATCGTCGGCGTCTCCTCGGCCTACGCCATCCGCGAGCGCGGGCTGGCGGTGGTGCTGGTCGACCGCAAGGCGCCCGGCGAGGAGACCTCCTACGGCAATGCCGGCATTCTTTCGTCCGGCTCGATCCTGCCGCTCAACAAGCCGTCGCTGTTTCGGGCGCTGCCGTCCTATCTCGGCAACACCAGCGCGGCGCTGCGCTGGGATCCCTCCTGGACCCTGCGCAATATCGAGTGGGTGCTGCGCTTCCTGGCCAATGCCGTGGAGTCCCGCGTCAAGCCGCGCGCGATCGCGCTGCATGGGCTGATCGGCGCGTCGCTGGCGCTGCATCGCGACTGGATCGTGCGCGCCGGTGAGCCGCAGCGCATCCGCGAGACCGGCTGGCTCAAGGCCTGGCGCAGCGACGCGGTCGGCGCCGCCAAGGCCGAGCAGGCCTTCCTCGCCGACTACGGTATCAAGAGCGAGCTGCTCGACCGCCAGGCGATCTCGGCGCTCGAGCCCAACATGCTGCCGGTCTACAAGGTCGGGCTGCTGCACAGCCAGACCGCGTCGGTGGATTCGCCGGGCAATGTGACCAAGGCCTATGCGCGGATGTTCGAGGGCGCGGGCGGCGTGCTGCGGCAGTCCGAGATCCGCGCGCTGCTCGCCGACGGCGGCGGCTGGCGCGTGGTGCTCGGCGATGGCGAGATCCGCGCCCGCCACGTCGTGGTGGCGCTGGGACCGTGGTCGCCCGATCTCCTCAGGCCGCTCGGCTACGAGGTGCCGATGGCGTTCGAGCGCGGCTATCACCAGGAGTTCACGCCGAACCCGAACCGCAGGCTGCTGCGGCCGATCCATGACGCCGAGGGCAGCTTCCTGATGACGCCGATGGAGAACGGGGTGCGCGTGACCTCCGGCGTCGAGCTGACCGACCGCGACGCGCCGTCCAACTTCGCCCAGCTCGAGCAGGTGGTGCCGCTGGCGCGCGGCGTCGTCGAATTCGGCGACGCCGTCGCGCAGCCCTGGCGCGGGGCGCGGCCGAGCCTGCCGGATTCGCTGCCGATGATCGGGCCGGCGCCGCGGCATTCCGGCTTGTGGCTTGCATTCGGCAACCAGCACATCGGCTTCACCACGGGGCCGGCCACGGGAGCTGCGATCGCCGCGATGATCGCCGGCGAGGCGCCGTCCTTCGACGCCTCCGCCTTCGCGCCGAGCCGGTATCTGTGATGGGCCGCGACCGTGTTGCGTCGGAGACGAAACGACCACCGCGGTTCCGCTTCATTCCCGGACTGGTCTGATCACGTCGTGGTCGGGCCCGCCGGATGGACGTGATGTCGCCCGCAGCCGCTCGGTCAGGGGCCGCAGCAACTGCGGCGCCAGATGGATCGGAAACTGACTGATCGCGAAGTAGAGCCACGTCGTGCCGGGGATCGCGCCCTCGGTGGCGGCCAGCATCAGTCCCATGTTGCGCAGTGAGACCATCATGCCCAAGGCCATCGCGCGCTCGCGGCCCGCGCCGCGGAACAGCAGCATGGTGACCCCAAGCAGCAGGAAGAACACCGCGAAAGCCAGCATCGCCAGTCCCAACATGCGGAGCGGACTCGTGACGAGATCCACGAGGAAGTGCGACATGACGGCCGAGGCAAACACGAACAGGATGCAGATGTTGACGCCGTCGATCGGCGCGCGATGGCGGCGGATCGCGTCGTGGCCGAAGGCGAGGCGGATGGCGACGGCCACGACAAACGCCGCGGCGAGGATGCCGGCGAGCTTCAGCCCGAGCGCGGCCGGCGACAGCGCCAGCGCCGCGCCGAGAAAGACATAGGCGAACACCGGCGCGGTCAGCGGCACCAGCGCGGTCGAGGTGACCAGGGTGATCAGCACCAGCGTCGCATCGAGCCCCATCAGCGCGGCGAGCGCCGGCGAGGCCATCATCGGCGAGGCCGACGCCTGCAGCATCAGCGCGAGGTGCAGGTCGGGCGCCGCGTCGTCGAGGCCGGTGGCGCGCGCGAGCGTGCCGACCGTCAGCGGGACCGCGATCGTGGTCCACATGGTCGCGGCGACGACCAGCAGCGGCCGGCGCAGATGGGCTCGCAACATCGCGACGTCGACGCGCATGAAGGAGATGCAGAGCAGCAGGAAGATGGCTTGCGTGACATAGGGGCGTGTCAGCTCGCCGATCGGCGGCACCGCGATCGCGGCGATGAGCACCAGAACGATGGCGCGGGTGCCCTGGTTGCCGAGCCAGCTCAGGGCCCGCAGGGGAACAGCGAGAGGCCCGGAGGACGGCATCGGAATTCCAAGCGATGTGAATCAAAGAACGCGCGAACCATGCGATGGCCGCGCGTTCCTGCAAAGTCACATCTGGTTACCGAGAATGTCGGCGCCGGACGCAGCGATGCGCCGACGCCGCCCGTTACTGCGCGCTCGAGCCGCCGACCACGATCTTCTCGTTGAGCTTGAAATCGACGGTCTGTACGGTCTGGTCGATCTCGGGATTGGGCATGCCGATCTGCTGCGCGATCAGCTTCACCAGCAGATCGACGCGCTCGATGAACGGCGCGCCGGCGGCCACGGCGCGCGCCGCGGACGACGGCTTGAGCAGGCTCTCGGCCGCCTTGGCGTATTTCTCGAACGGCACCTGGTCGCTGGGATCCGCGCCGAGCTTGCGCGCGATCGCGTCGACATGTTCGTAGATGGCCTTGGACTGGGCGAGGTTGCCGTGCACGGCGTCGCGGATCGCCTGCGGCTCGCCGCGGGTAATGCAGCGGTAGTTGCCGGTCAGCAGCATCGACCATTTGGCGAGCGGCACGAACAGCGAGTCGAACACCTTCAGCTTCACCGGCACGTCCTGGCCGTCGAGCCTGACGGCATCGATGTCGCGCTCCAGCTCGCGCAGCAGCGCGTTGTGCTTCTCATCGTCGAAGGCGGCGGCCTTGAAGTTGGTCGGCAGGCCGACATGCAGCACGTTGGCGCCTTCCTCCGGCGGACGGAACGCCTGCGGATCGGGCGAGCACAGCGTGACCAGTCCGGGCGTGAAGCGCTCCCACACCTGGGCGTTGGTGTAGGCCTCTTCGAGATCGCTGTTGGCCAGCGCCGGGATGCGCTTGAGGTAGGGCAGCGGCGGCATGTTCATGATCGAGAGGCACGGCAGCTTGGCCTCGGCGATCTTCACCATCAGCACGCGGATGGTGTGGTTGGTGTATTGCGGCTCCTGCATCGCGAGGCCGACGAGGTCATAGCGCGAGAGATCGACGGCGTCGGGCGTCGCGGCGTCGAGCTTGCCGGGCAGGTCGCGCGAGAAGATCGAGCGATGGGTCGGCTCGTCGCGCAGCTTGATGCGGACCTCCGTGCCCTCGCGATTGATCAGCTCGGCCGTCTTCTTGCGGCAGACCAGCGTGACGTTGTGGCCGGCCATCAAGAGCTTGGTGCCGAGGAGGGAGCCGTAGGAGGCTCCGAGAATCAGAATGTTGCGTGCCATACCTTGGTCTTCCCCAGAGCTTGGTTTTGCGTGCGAGATTTTTTGTTGGCGATCCAGCCGCACCGACGGCCCGTCTGACACCCCAGCGGGCGGACGGAGGCGGTAATTCGATGCCTTGATCGCTGGCATACCAGAGCCTTCATCCCACGGAACGGCCGGTCTGGCAAGGTGCAGCGCACAGCTGCGACATCCCGGGCGGGTGATCCCGGGATCGAACGCCCTGCGGATGATCCAGCGTCAGCTCAGCGCCATGTAGCGGCCGGGCTTGTGGTTGATGGCGATGATCACATTGACGATCACGATGCCCAGCACCGACAGCGCCAGCCGGTTGACCGGGATGACGAAGAACGCCGCGATCATGATCAGGGCATCGACCGCGAGCTGGAAATAGCCGGCGCGGATCTTCCAGTGCTCCTGCAGATAGAGCGCGAGGATGTTGATGCCGCCGAGGCCGGTGCGGTGGCGGAACAGCATCAACAGGCCAGTGCCGGTCAAGCCGGCGCCGATCACCGTCGCATAGATCGGGTTGATCTCGGCGATGTCGACCCAGGTCGTCGTCAGGCGCGAGAACACTGCGACCAGGCCGACCGCGACGAAGGTGCGGATCGTGAACGGCCAGCCCATCCGTTTCACGGCGAGCACGTAGAACGGCAGATTGAGCAGGAAGAAGCTCAGCCCGAAGCCGTAGCCGCTGACGTAGCTGAACAGCAGCGACAATCCGGCGGTGCTGCCGACCAGCAGCACCGTCTTGCTGTAGATCAGCATGCCCAGCGACACGAACAGCGTGCCGAGCGTCAGCGCCATCGCATCCTCGTAGAGCTTGTGACGCTCCGGCAGCACGGTCTCGGTCACGTAGTCCTCGCCTGCCGCGCTCAGATCGCCTTGAACAGGCCGGCGACGCGGGTGACGTCCGACAGCTTCAGTCCGGCGATGTTGATGCGGCCCGACGTCGGCATGTACACGCCGTGCTTCTCGCGCAGCGCCATCACCTCGGCCGGCGTGAGCGGCAGCAGCGAGAACATGCCCTCCTGCCTGCCGATCGCCAGCGAGTTCGACCAGCGGTCGCCGAGCGCCTCGGCGAACGAGCGGCGCAGCGCCGTGAGGCGCTCGCGCATCGACTCGAGCTCTGCGCGCCAGTCGTCGTAGAGCTCCGGCGTGCCCAGGATGGTCCTCACGATCGCCGCGCCATGATCGGGCGGCATCGAGTAGCTGGTGCGGGCAATGGCCACGAGATTGGAGCGGGCCGTGGCGGCGGCAGCCTCGGCGGCGGCAACCGCGAACAGCGCGCCGGTGCGCTCGCGATACAGGCCGAAGGATTTCGAGCAGGACACGGCGACGAGCGCCTCTGGGATCGCCGCGACCAGCGCCCGCAGCCCCGCGACATCGCCGTCGAAGCCGGCGCCAAAACCTTGATAGGCGGAGTCGATCAGCGGCACGAGCCCGCGGGCGGCGATCACCTCGGTGATGCGCGCCCAGTCCGCGGCACCCAGCGGGGCGCCGGTCGGGTTGTGGCAGGAGGCGTGGATCAGGACCGCATCGCCGGGCTGGGCCCGCTGCAGCGCCTCCAGCATGCTGTCGAGCAGCAGCGTCTGCGACGGGACATCGAAATAGGGATAAGTCTCGATCGCGAGTCCGGCGGCGGCGAAGATGCCGGCGTGGTTGGGCCAGCTCGGCAAGCCCAGCCAGATCCGGCCGGTGCCGGCCTGGCGGATCAGGTCAGCGGCGAGCCGCAGCGCGCCGGAGCCGCCCGGGGTTTGCACGCCGGCGGCATGCACCGGAGAGGCCTTGCCGCCGACCATCGTCCACAGCAGGTCCAGGAAGCCCTGGTCGCCTTCCGGAGCGACATAGGCCTTGCTGTCCTGGCTCGCCCAGATCCGCTGCTCGGCGGCCTTCACCGCGCGAAAGATCGGCGAGTGGCCGGCCTCGTCGCGGTAGACCCCGACGCCCAGATCGACCTTGTCGGTCCGCGGATCGGCTTTGAAGATGCCGATCAAAGCGAGCAGGGGATCGTCGGGCTGGCGGCTCAGGCGTTCGAACATCGGGGAGCATTCCTGTTGCGTCGTGCACCGCGGGCAGCCCTTGGCCGCCTGGCAGGCGCGCGGACACTAGCCCGGTTGCGACGCAAAAACAGCGGGAATTTCGGCGATGCTCGGCTGCGTGCAGGGAATGCGCCGCAGCCGTCGCAGAGCCGATCAGCACTGGCCAAAACAGCCCTAGATGCCCACCGGCCGATCCAGCTGCTTCAACCAGGCGCCGATGTCGCGTGCGGCGACATTGGCCTGGTCGAGCAGCTTGCCCATGGTGAAGAAGCCGTGGAATTGGCCGGGATGGGTGCGATAGGTCACTGGCACGCCGGCCTCGCGCAAGCGCCGCGCGTAGTCGTCGCCTTCATCGCGCAGCGGGTCGGCGCCGGCGGTCAGCACATAGGCGGGCGGCAGGCCCACGAGAGACTCGGCCTTGGCGGGCGAGGCACGCCAGTCGTGGATGTCGGCGGCGCTGTTGAGATAATGATCGCGAAACCAGCGGATCACCGAATGCGTCAGCAGCACGCTGGTCTCGGGCTCGCTGTGCGAGGGGTGGCTCATCGTGAAGTCGGTGGCCGGATAGATCAGTACCTGGCCCGACAGCTTCGGGCCGTTGCCGTCACGCGCCGACAACGCGACCACGGCGGCGAGATTGCCGCCGGCGGAATCGCCGCCGACGCTGAGCCTCGCCGCATCGATGCCGAGCGAGGCGGCGTTGCCGGCGACCCATTGAGTCGCAGCGAGCGCATCGTCGACCGCGGCGGGAAACTTGTGCTCGGGCGCGAGGCGATAGTCGACCGAGACGACGATCAGCTCGCCTTCATGCGCCAATGTGCGGCAGACCACGTCATGCGACTCGAGATTGCCGATCACCCAGCCGCCGCCATGGAGGAACACCAGACCGGGGGCGAGCCCGTTGGTCTGCCGTACCGACTTCGGCCGATACAGCCGGGCAGGGATCGCGCCGTGCGGGCCGGGGATCGCCAGCTCCTTGACTTCGGCGAGCTCCGGCGGCTCGGGATTGCTGACGGTGCGGGCGGCCAGATAGTAGTCGCGCGCCTCCTGCGGCGTCAGCGTCTCATAAGCCGGACGGCCGGCCTCCTGGAACGCTTTGTAGACGGCAGCGGCATCGGCATCGAGTTGAACGGGCATTGCAGAGAACCTGTCGCGTTGAAGAGATCTTCTGAGTTGAAGCACTAGGCCGCGGTGCGGCCGCCGTCGACCGTGTAGGCGGCGCCGGAGACGTAGCTCGCATCATCGGAAGCGAGGAAGGCGACGATCGCCGCCACCTCCGAGCCATGCCCGAGCCGGCGCGCAGGCACGCGGTCCACGACCTTGTCGACGGGCACGG
>NZ_CAFJ01000184.1 GCF_000239795.1 Bradyrhizobium sp. STM 3809
CTCACGCAGAACTCACCGACCCAGCCACTTCGGCGGCCGCTTCTCCGAGAACGCCTTCGGCCCTTCGACGTAGTCCTGAGAATGGATCATCGCCTGCACCGCCGGATAATCGCGCTGTTCGGTGATGGCTTGCTCCAGCGACACCGCGAGGCCCTTCTCGATCGCCTGCTTGGAGGCTCGGATCGACATCGGCGAGTTCTTGGCGATCGTCTCGGCCCAGCGCTCGGCCGCCGCCAGCGCCTCGCCCTGCGGCACCACTTCGTTGACGAAGCCGAGTTCGTGGCCCTCGCGCGCGCCGACGTGACGCCCGGTCAGGATCATGCCCATCGCGCGTTTCATGCCGATCTGGCGCGGCAGCCGCTGCAGCCCGCCGGCGAGTGCTGCGAGCCCGACGCGGGGCTCCGGCAGCGCGAACGTCGCATTCTCCGAGGCGATGATCAGGTCGCAGGCCAGCGCGATCTCGAAGCCGCCGCCCATTGCGACGCCATTGACGGCCGCGATCAGCGGCTTGTCGCAATCGAAGCGCGACGTGAGGCCGCCGAAGCCGCTTCGGCCCCAGCCGCGCTTGCCGCCGGCCGCCTGCCATTTCAGGTCGTTGCCGGCGCAGAACGCCTTGTCGCCCTCGCCGGTGACGATCGCGACCCATTGCTCGGGATCGGCGGCGAAGCCATCGAACACGGCCTCGAGCTCGTAGTGCGCGTCGGTGTGCAGCGCGTTGTAGACTTCGGGGCGGGCCAGGGTGACGATCGTGATCGGCCCCTTGCGCGTGACCTTCGAAAATTTCAGCTCCATCGACCGTTCCTCCTGGGTTCTGATTGGCAACGTTGCGCGAGCTTAGCGCCTGCGCCACGGGCGCGGTCATCCAAATACGCAACCGCGCTGCGCGCCACAAGCACGCGGCGGAGGGCCGGCCCGACCAAGATCAAGAATAACAACGACACGCACAGGGAGACACGCCATGGATTTTTCCTTGCCCAAGGAATTGGTTGCCTATCTCGACGAACTCGACCGCTTCATCGCCGCCGAGATCAAGCCGCTTGAAGAGGCCGACGACAACATCCGGTTCTTCGACCATCGCCGCGAATGGGCGCGCACCGATTTCGAGAATGGCGGCCTGCCGCGGCATGAGTGGGAGCAATTGCTGCGCAAGGCCAAGGACCGCGCCGACGCCGCCGGGCACCTGCGCTTTGCGATCCCGAAGCGCTATGGCGGCAAGGACGGCTCCAACCTCTGGATGGCCGTGATCCGCGAGCACTTCGCCTCGAAGGGCCTCGGCCTGCACAACGACCTGCAGAACGAGCATTCCATCGTCGGCAATTTGCCTATTGTCACTATGCTCGACCGCTACGGCCGCGACGACCAGAAGGCGATGATCGACGGCTCGATCACCGGCAAGTACCGCATCACCTTCGGCCTGACCGAGCCGCATCACGGCTCTGACGCGACCCACATGGAGACGAAGGCCGTGCCGGCGACGCGCGACAACGTCAAGGGCTGGCTGATCAACGGCGAGAAGATGTGGACGACGGGCATGCACGTCGCCACCCATTGCGCGCTGTTCGCGCGCACCTCCGGCAATGACGGCGATGCCCGCGGCATCACCTGCTTCCTGGTGCCGGCCAGGACCGACGGGGTGAAGGTCGAGGAATATCTCTGGACCTTCAACATGCCGACCGACCATCCCCGCGTCAGTTTCACCGACGTGTTCGTGCCGGAGGATGCTGTCTTCGGCGAGGTCGGACGCGGGCTGTCGCTGGCGCAGTGCTTCGTGCACGAGAACCGCATCCGCCAGGCCGCGAGCTCGCTCGGCGCGGCAGTGTTCTGCATCAATGAGAGCGTGAACTACGCGCGGGAGCGGAAGCCGTTCGGCAAGGCGCTGGCCGAGAACCAGGCCATTCAATGGCCGCTGGTGGAGCTGGCGACGCAGGCGGAGATGCTGCGGCTTTTGATCCGCAAGACCGCCTGGGAGATGGACCAGCTGACCCAGGCGCAGGTCGAGCACACGCTCTCCGACAAGGTCTCGATGTGCAACTACTGGGCTAACCGGCTGTGCTGCGAGGCCGCCGACCGCGCCATCCAGGTGCATGGCGGGATGGGCTATTCGCGCCACAAGCCGTTCGAGCACATCTACCGCCACCATCGCCGCTACCGCATCACCGAGGGCAGCGAGGAGATCCAGATGCGCAAGGTCGCGGGCTTCCTGTTCGGGTATATGGGAGCGAACAAGAGGTGAGGTGGTTGTCGTTCGAAGACAGCCGTCGTGAGCGTCAGCCAGCAATCCGGACCTGTCGCTTGGCCCCTGGATTGCTTCGGCGCAAGGGCGCCTCGCAATGACGGTCTCGAGGGAGCGCGCGCTCTCTCCACGTCATCGCGAGCGCCGGCGAAGCGATCCAGGATGCATCACCGCGAAGGTCCGCACCATCAATTCACCTGTCGATCCTTTCCCGTCCAATACGGGTCGCGCAGGTTCCGCCGCAGGATCTTGCCGGACGGATTGCGCGGCAGGGCCTCGAGGAAGTCGACGCTCTTCGGCGTCTTGAAGCCGGCAATGCGGGTGCGGGTGAAGTTGATGATGTCGGTCGCGGTCGCCTGCCTGCCCGGCTTCATCACCACGATCGCCTTGACAGCCTCGCCCCATTTGTCGTCGGGAATGCCGATCACGGCAGCTTCGGCCACGTCAGGATGATCGCAGATCGCGCTCTCGACCTCGGCCGGATAGATGTTCTCGCCACCGGAGATGATCATGTCCTTGATGCGGTCGTGGATGTAGACGTAGCCGTCCTCGTCCATGTAGCCCGCGTCACCGGTGCGCAGCCAGCCGTCCTTGCCGAGCGTGCGTGCAGTCGCTTCCGGCAGATTCCAATAGCCGGCCATGTTCGAGCCGGACCGCGTCGCGATCTCGCCGACCTCGCGCGGCGGCAGGGGATTGCCGAGCGGGTCGATGATCGCGACCTCGACGCCGGGCAGCGGCTTGCCGGCCGAACGCATCCGCTCCAGGCCCTCGACGTGGTCCTCCGGCGGCAGCGCAATGATGGTGCCCGTGGTCTCGGTCATCCCATACATCTGCACGAAGCCGCATTTGAAGACGTCGATGCACTCCTTCAACAGCGCAGCCGGAATCGGCGAGGCACCGTACAGCATGTATTTGAGCCGGGAGAAGTCGACCTGCCGCGCCCGCGGCTGACGCACCACGAACTGCATCGCGGCGGGGACCATGAACAGCTTGGTGATGCCGGACTGCTCGAAGAAGTCGAGAATCTTGGTCGGATCGAACTCGCGCGCGATGACGCCGCGGGCGCCGTGATAGAGGCTCATCAGGCCCCAGCCGGAGCCGCCGATGTGGAAGATCGGCATCGCGATCAGCGACACGTCGTCGGTCGACCATTTGTTCCAGTCAGGCTTGTCCTCGGGATTGCCGGTGTTGACGAGGTTGAGGAAGTTGGCGTGCGACAGCATTGCGCCCTTCGGCTTGCCGGTCGTGCCGGAGGTGTAGAGCTGCAGCGCGATGTCCTTCGGCGTGATCGTCACGCCTGGATCGTCGGCGCTCTGTGCGTCGCGCCAGGCCGTATAATCCTGCCACTCCGGCGCGCCGCCCTCGGTGGTGATGATGTGGCGCACGCTCGGGAGCTGGTCGCGGATCTGCCGGATCATTGCGATGAACTCCGGTCCGACGAACAGGGCAGGTGCCTTGCAGTCCTCGACGATGAAGGCGACCTCGGGGCCGGCGAGCCGCCAGTTCACCGGCGCCATCACGACGTTGGCCTTCATGGCGCCGACCAGCAGCTCGAAATAGGCGTCGCTGTTCTTGCCGAAATAGGCGATCCGCTCACCCGGCTTGATGCCGAGCGCCTTCAGCGCGTTCGCGACCTGATTGGTCTTGCGGTCGAATTCGGCGAAGCTGGTGATGCGCCCCTCGAACTCATAGGCGGTGGCGGAGCCGAGTGCCTGTGCCTGCTTGCGCACGACGTCGACAAGCGTCGACGCTGCCGTCGTGACGGACATGTTTCCCCTCCGATTGTGCCGTGTTCTTCGGTCTGTGTTTTGTCGTTCTCGCCCCGGGTTGCCTCGGAGCGAGCATCGTTCGATCAGTCTATCGGGCGCGCGCCGCCGATCAACAGCACGGTAGCGCCGTCAGCTCGACCGCGTCGCGCGGTCCTTCTCGTTCTGCGCCTTGATCGACTCCTTGGCCTTGGTCCAGTCGTCGTCGCTCCAGTCGCGCAGCTGATAGAAGTTGCCGCCCATCGCCAGCGCCTGGGCGCCGTCCATCGCGATGGTCTCGCCGTTGATCCAGTTGCAGCCGCCGGAAATCAGGAAGACGGCGAGGTTCTGCAACTCCTCCATGGTGCCGACGCGGCCCATCGGGTTCATCGCCTTGGTCCGTGCGCCGGCCTCATCGCCGGGCTTGATGCGCTTGCTCATGCCCTCCGTCGGGATTTCGCCGGGCGCGATGGTGTTGAGGCGGATGCCGTAGCGGCCCCATTCGGTGGCGAGCGACATCGTCATGGCGTGGATCGCCGACTTGCTCATCGCCGACGGCACGACATAGGGCGAGCCGTTGCGCACCCAGGTCACCGTGATCGACACGACGTTGCCCGGCTGCTTGGCCGCGATCCAGCGCTTGCCGACGGCATGCGTCACGTAGAACGTGCCGTGCATCACGATGTTGGCGACCGCATCGAAGCCGCGCGGGCTCAATTCCTCGGTACGGGAAATGAAATTGCCGGCGGCGTTGTTGATGAGATCGGTGAGGCCGCCTTCCCGGAAGATCGCCTCGATCATCTCTTCGACCGCCATGGCATTCCGGATGTCGACGCCGTGGCTGGTGACGCGGCCGCCATAGAGGTCCATCAGCTCGGTCGCGGTCTCGTCGCAGACGATTTTCCGTCGTCCGCAAATATGCACTTCGGCGCCGAGCTGGAGGAAGCGGGCGGCCATCGCCTTGCCGAGGCCGGTGCCGCCGCCGGTCACCAGGATGCGTCGACCCTTGAGGAGATTGTCCTTGAACATGGAAGTTTCCGCCTGACATTTTGTGAGTTAATTGGTCGATTGACTAAATCGCTCCGACAGCCCCATGTAAAGTCACAAAGACAATCGTGAGGAGACCGCCCGATGGACAACCGCATCGCGATCGAGATCAAGGACGGCGTCGCCGATGTCCGCCTGGTCCGCGCCGACAAGATGAATGCGCTCGATCAGGACATGTTCGCGGCGCTGGTGGCGGCCACCGAACGGCTGTCGACCGAGAAGGGGCTGCGCGCGGTGGTGCTGTCCGGCGAGGGCCGCGCCTTCTGCGCCGGGCTCGACATGGGGCGCTTCGCGGCGATGAAGGAGTCCGGCGGCAATGGTATCGCTGGCGGCGAGAAGCGCGATCTCACCGTTCGCACCCACGGGAAGGCGAATTTCGCCCAGCAGGCGGTCTGGGGCTGGCGGCAGCTGCCGGTGCCGGTGATTGCTGCGGTGCATGGCGTCGCGTATGGCGGCGGCTTCCAGCTCGCGCTCGGCGCCGACATGCGCTACGTCGCGCCGGATACCAAAATGTCGATCATGGAGATCAAATGGGGTCTCGTGCCCGACATGGCCGGCACGCCGATTCTGGCGACCCTGATGCGCGACGACATCCTGCGTGAGCTGACCTATACCGGCCGGGTGTTCTCGCCGGAGGAGGGGCAGGCTTACGGTCTGGTCACCCGCATCTGCGCCGATCCGCGCGCGGCCGCGCTGGAGACGGCGCGCGAGATCGCCGGCAAAAATCCGGACGCGATCCGCGCCGCCAAGCGGATGCTGAACAATCTTTCCGTCGATCCCGGCCCGGCGCTGCTGGCGGAGTCGGTCGAGCAGCAGAAGCTGATCGGTAGTCCGAACCAGCTGGAATCGGTGCGGGCGAATATCGAGAAGCGTGCGCCAAAGTTCGCGGACTAACGCGGTCATTCCGGGATGCTCCGAAGGAACTGAACCAGA
>NZ_CAFJ01000183.1 GCF_000239795.1 Bradyrhizobium sp. STM 3809
ATGCTCGGCTGAACCTGTGGTGACTGCCGCCTGCTTTTTTCTCTGCAGGCGGGCCATGGGTGAGGCCTTCACCCGGCATTCCCCGCGCCCTTGCGTGATTGTGAGGGACGCAATTTGCATCACCTTGGGCGCGATGCGCCGCGGGAGCGAGACGCTATGTCCCGCGCTGTTTGAGACTGTGAAACGGAAGATGTTCGAGCGGCGCTGCCGTAGGGTGGGCAAAGGCGCGCCCCGAACGACACCGTCAGCCGCGCTCCCTCGCGCGCCGTGCCCACCAAACTCTCCGACCGTGCAGCGACACGGTGGGCAAGCCGCCGCCCTACGGGCGGCCGCTTTGCCCACCCTACGGCTGCACGTCGCCCACCGCCGTCGTCGCGGACAAGCCGTGCCGCGCGCCAGCGCGGCTCGGCGCCGATCCGGGACCTATAATCAATCCGCGGCGGTCATGATGAGCAAAAGGCCAATGACCAGAATGCCCGACACTGCTCCCTGGGGGTATGGGTCCCGGCGTTCGCCGGGACGACGGTGTAGCTTGTATTTCGACCTACCCCGTATTCCTCAAGCCCGCCGAGATGCCGTTGATGGTCAGCTGGATGCCGCGCAGCACCTGCTCGTCCGGGTTTTGCGCGCGATGCTCCTTCAACAGCTCGACCTGCACGTGGTTGAGCGGATCGAGATAGGGGAAGCGGTTGCGCACCGAGCGCTCGAGCAGCGGGTTGCCCTGCAGCAGGCGCTCCTGGCCGGTGATGTCGAGCAGCGTCTCGATCACCAGGTTCCATTCGCGGCGGATACGGCCGAAGATCTTTTCGCGCAACGCTTCGTCCGGCACCAGTTCGGCATAGCGTGAGGCGATCGCGATCGAACTCTTGGCCAGCACCATGTCCATGTTCGACAGCAGCATGCGGAAGAACGGCCATTCGCGATAGAGCTCGCGCAGGAAGGGCATGCCCTGGTCCGGATTCTCCGCGATCCAGCTCTCGACCGCGCTGCCGAAGCCATACCAGCCCGGCAGCATCAGCCGGCACTGCGCCCAGGAGAACACCCAGGGGATCGCGCGCAGATCCTCGATCGCGCGGGTCTTCTTGCGCGACGCCGGGCGGCTGCCGATGTTGAGGGTGGCGATCTCGTTGATCACGGTCGAGGACCAGAAATAGTCGACGAAGCCATCCGTCTCGTAGACCAGCCCGCGATAGGCCTTGAAGGCGAGCTCCGAGAGCCGGTCCATCGCGGTGAGATATTCAGGCTTCGGCGCCGGCTGACGCGGATGCAGCAGGCTGGCCTCGAGCGTCGCCGCGGCGAGGATCTCCAGATTGTTGCGGCCGACCTCGGCGTTGGAATATTTGCTGGAGATGATCTCGCCCTGCTCGGTGATGCGGATCTGGCCGTTCACCGCGCCGCCGGGCTGAGCAATGATGGCGTCATAGCTCGGGCCGCCGCCGCGGCCGACCGAGCCGCCGCGGCCGTGGAACAGCCGCAGACGCACGCCATGGCGCTCGAAGATCTCGACGAGATGAATCTCGGCCTTGTAGAGCTCCCAGCCCGAGGTGACGAAGCCGCCGTCCTTGTTGCTGTCGGAATAGCCGAGCATCACCTCCTGCACGGCGCCGCGGCTGTCGACCAGGCGCCGATAGTCGTGCAGTGCCAGCATCCGGTCCATGATGCCGCTGGAGGCCTGCAGATCCTCGATGGTCTCGAACAGCGGCACGATGTTGACGGCGCAACGGCCGGCGGGATCGATCAGCCCGACCTCCTTCAGGAGCAGCGCGACCTCCAGCATGTCGGACATGCCCTTGCACATCGAGATGATGCACTGGGGAATGACGTCCGCGCCGAAGGTGGCATGCGCCTCGGCGGCGGCGCGGAACAGCTCGAGCTCGCCGACCGTCTCGTCGCTGTATTTGACGAAGTGCGACACCAGCGGCCGGGCATTGCGCAGCTCGCTGACCAGCAGCCCGACCCGCGCATCCTCGCTCAGCGCCATGTAGGACATGCCGGGCATGGCGGTATCGATCAGCTCGGCGACCGTGCGCTCGTGCACGGTCGAGTTCTGCCGGATGTCGAGCCGCGCCAGGTGGAAGCCGAAGCAGTCCACCGCGCGCCGCAGCAGCCGCAGCCGGCCGCGCGCGATCACCTCGGCACTGTTGGCGATCAGCGAATGATGCAGCACGTCGAGATCGTCCTGCAGCTGCTTGACGCTGTCATAGGGCGCTGCCGCCGCCACCGGCAGGCGGCTGATCTGGATGCCGAGCTTCTTGGCCGTGGCCGCCAGGCGCGCATAGATGCCGGACACCGCCAGCCGGTACGGCTCGCCGCGGCGATGGGGCGAGGTGTCGGGCGAGCGCTCGGCGAGCGCCCGCAGCTCCTCGGACACGTCGGCGAGATGCGCCGCGATGGACAGCTCGCTGCCGAGCAGATGCAGCTCCTCGAGATAATAATGCAGCGCGAGGCTGGACTGCAGCTTCAGCGTGCCGCGCATCACCTCGGCGGTGACGAACGGGTTGCCGTCGCGATCGCCGCCGATCCAGCTGCCCATGCGCAGGAACGAGGCCAGCTCGTCCGCGACCTCGGCCCCGTCGTTGAGGCGGTCCTCCAGCGCGCACAGCAGCCGCGGCACCTCGCGCAGGAAGGTGTAATCATAGAACGACAGGCCGTTGGTGACCTCGTCGAGCACCGTCAGCTTGGTCCGGCGCAGCAGGTTGGTCTGCCACAGGGTCAGCACCGCGCGGCGCAGCGCCTCGTCATTGGCCTCGCGCTCGTCCGGCGTCAGCTGCATCCGCTCGCGGCGGTCGAGCAGCATCGCGACCTCCATCTCGCGGTCCATCGTGCTCTTGCGCCGCACCTCGGTCGGATGCGCGGTGAGGACGGGACTGACAAGCGCGGTCGAGAAGAACTTGCGCAGCTCGGCCGCCTCGAAGCCGGCCGATTTGGCATGCGCGAGCGTCGCCGCCAACACGCCATTGCCGCCGTTCGCGTCGCTCTTGGCGCGCATGCGGCGGATGTTGTTCTGATCCTCGGCGATGTTGGCGAGGTGCGAGAAATAGCTGAAGGCGCGGACGATGCGGACGGTCTCCGCAATGGTCATGCCGTCGAGGATCTGCTCCAGCTCGCGCCGCGCCTGACGGTCCTCGTCGCGATGGAAGCGCACGGAGGTCTGGCGGATGCGCTCCACCAGGTCGAACACGTCGGCGCCCTCCTGGTCGCGGACGGTGTCGCCCAGGATGCGGCCGAGCAACCGGATGTCGTCCCGCAGCCGAGCATCCTCCTCCATGGCCTGCGCCTCGGCGGCGCGATTGGGACGGATTTCCTCTGGTATGGCTTGCGGCGACATGGATACGCTCTCCAGCAGCTGCCCATTTGCGGGTCAGTCTGCCGTATCTGTATTGCAGCGCAAGATCAAGAAAGAGGCGGCGCCTGCCTTATTCGATGCGCTGGACTCGCAGAGCCTCGGTCAGATCTTCCGCCCCGCCTGCTCCCAATACGGATCGCGCAATCGCCGCTTGAAGATCTTGCCCGAATCCTCGCGCGGCAATTTATCGTGGATTTCGATGTGCCTGGGCACCTTGTAGTCGGCCAGCGACGCCTTCAGCCGGGTCTTGATCTCGCCGGTGTCGAGCACCACGCCCGGTTGCGGCTCGACCACCGCCATCAGCGCCTCGCCGAACTCCGCATCGGGGATGCCGAACACGGCGCAATCATGCACGCCCGGCACGGCGTGCAGCACGGCCTCGATCTCCGCCGGATAGATGTTGACCCCGCCGGAGATCACCATGTCGCGCTTGCGGTCGCAGAGGAACACGTAGCCCTCGGCATCCATGTAGCCGATGTCGCCGGAGGTGATGAAACCGTCGCGGTCGATCTCGGCGCGCTTGTCGGGCTTGTTGTGATAGGTGAAGTCCGGGTTGCCGGCGATGCGCGAATAGATCTCGCCGATCTCGCCCTGCGGCAGGATGCGGCCGTCCTCGCCGACGAAGCGCAGCTCGGCGCCAGGCGAGACCTTGCCGACGGTGCCCGGCTTCCTCAGCGCATCCTCGGATGTCGCGAAGGTCACGGCGCCCGACTCGGTCGAACCGTAGAACTCGTAGATCACCGGCCCCCACCACTCGATCATCGCGCGCTTGACGTCGGCCGGGCAAGGCGCGGCCGCGTGGATGACGTGACGCAGCGACGAGACGTCGGTGCGGCGGCGCACCTCCTCCGGCAGCTTCATCAGCCGGATGAACATCGTCGGCACCATGAAGATGGTGTCGATCCGCTCCGCCTGGATGATGGCCAGAAACTCTTCCGGCTCGAAGCGCGGCATCAGCACCAGCGCGCCGCCGAGCCGGCCGGCGCGCAGGCCGAAGGCGTTCGGCGCGGAATGATAGAGCGGGCCCGGCAGCAGCGCCCGCGCGTCCGGCTTCAGCCCGTAGATCAGCGCCCGCATCCGCTCGGCCGAGGCGGCCTGCTCGATCGTCGGCGCATTGCGGCGGACTCCCTTGGGGTGTCCGGTCGTCCCGGAGGTGTAGATCATGTTCTGCGGCTGCGGCACCTGCGGTCCATCGTAAGGACGCTGCCGGGCAAGCCAGCCCTCCAGCTCGATCGCGAACTCCGGCGTTTCCAGCAGCTCCGCGTCAATCCTGTAGTTGGACAGGATTTCCGGCGGCGTCGGCACGCTGAGCACGGTGACGCCGGACGGGACGAGGCCGCGAAGCTGATGCAGCAGGTCGGCGTGGCCGATCAGCACCCGCGTCGCGGAATCCTTGAGGATGTAGTCGATCTCCTCCGGCTTGAAGTGCCAGTTCACCGGCACGCCATAGGCCCCGAGCCGCATCGCGCCGTAGGCGGCCTCGACGAAGGCGATGTCGTTGCGCATCAGCATGCAGACGCAATCGCCCTGGCGCACGCCGAGCTTCGCCAGGCCACTGGCGATCCGCGCGGCGCGGTCGGCGATCTCGGGATGGCTGCGGCGGCGTTCGCCGGAGATGATTCCGCAGAAGAGCGAGGACGTTTCCATTATTGCTTTATCCGATCTGGCGTCGGTTGTCGTCTTG
>NZ_CAFJ01000182.1 GCF_000239795.1 Bradyrhizobium sp. STM 3809
GAAATATCCACCCTGTCCGAAATCTGCCGCTGATCTCGCCGCCTGACAACTGTGACAATTTGGGTGGAACGAGGTGTCGCATCGACTTGGATCGGCACCGTTGCACCATGCCGTGCATTGATGGCCGCTCCCGCTACCGGCTGGCGGCGAACTCGGCGAGCATGCCCTTGCACGCCGGCGACAGCGCCCCCGCATTGGCGGCGAGACACTGCACCACCCGACCACCGCCCGGCTCGACGCCGCCGCAGAACGCACGCGCATCCGAGCCGCAGGCCGCTCGTACGATCCGCAACTCCTCGAGCGGCCGGAGCGGACGCAGCACCATGGCCGGCTCGGCCGGAGCGGGGGCGACCGTGGCCGTCGTTGCAGGAGCTGCGGCCGTCGTCGCGGCCGCTTTCGGTGCCGCGCCACCGCCGCTCGCCGCCGCGACCGCCTGCGCGCAGGACGCAGACACCTTCGTCTTGTTCTGCTCAAGGCATTGCAGAGCGGCAGATCCGCCCGGCGGCACGCTGCTGCAGACCTTGCGGTAATCCGCGCTGCACGCATTGCGGATCGCCGCCACCTGCGCATCGCTGGGCTTGGCCGTCGGCGCGGCTGTTGCCGGTTTCGCGGGCTCGGGTTTCGCCGCGACTGCCTGCTGAGCCGGAGGTGCCGCCGGCGCCTTCGGTGCCTCTGCGGGCTTGCTCGCTTCGGTGACTTCTGGCTTCGCGGCCGGAGCGGCAGGCTTCGCCTCGGCCGCCGCCGGCTTGGTCTCGCCTGCGGGTTCGAGTGCCTTCACCGCCGTCTGACATGACGACGACAGGCTGGCCATGTTCTTCTGCAGGCACTGAAACGCCGGAGCGCCGCCGGGCGGCACCGTGGAGCATTTCGCCATGTAGTCCGACCGGCAGGCCGATTTGATGGCGTTGCGCTGAGCATCGGTCTGCGCCGGAGCTTGCGTCGCAACGAGGCTCGCCCCCAACATCATGGCGAGCAGAACAGTCCAATTGCTACGATTGATCATCGTCGATCCTCAATCAGTTTGAGCTTCTATTTGTTGTCGCCAGGCAGCTGTCACGGCGACGATAAGAACTTGTCAGTATCAGCACGAAAACGTGCATCGCCCTGGCGCGCGCGGAGCCGTCCAGGAGCGCCCGCTCGGAATGGTCGCGGAAGCTGCGCCGCCGCTCGCGGCTTGGCAAGTGGGAAAATTTGGGTGCATCTGCAGCAACCGCAAATTTCTTCGTGCGGCTGGCCTCGCAGGCGGGTTTCTCCGTCGCACAATTGTTGTTATGGAGACGGCATCGTCGTTGTTTGTTGCTCGCAACTGCCATTGTCTCGAGAGTCATTGCACACGGAAAGCAGAATGACGAAGTCCGGTGATCCACGACGGCCTTGCTCGACAGCCTTTCCTCCAAAGCCGAACTCCCCGACGGGCGCGCAGATGGCGCTGTTTCCGATTTTGGCCGGCCTTGCCGCCCTGCTCCTCGCCGGCTGCGAGCAGAACAGTTATCAACCGCCGCCGCCGCCGAAGGTCGAAGTCGCCCAGCCGCTGCAGCGCGCAGTGACGCGCTATCTGGAGGCGACCGGCACGATCGCCCCCGTGAAGAACGTCGACCTCGTCGCGCGCGTCCAGGGCTTCCTGCAGTCGATCGACTACAAGGACGGCGACACGGTCAAGGAAGGCACGACGCTGTTCACGATCGAGCCGGAGACCTACAAGCTCAAGCTCGATCAGGCGCAGGCAGCGGAAGCCGGCGCGCAGGCCTCGTTCAAGCAGGCGGAAGCCGACTACAAGCGGCAGTCCGACCTCGTCGCCCGCCAGGCCGCCTCGCAGGTCGCGCTCGACAATGCGGCAACGACCCGCGACAACGCGCAGGCGAGTCTGCAGCAGGCTCAGGTCAACACCAAGATCGCCAAGGTCAATTACGGCTACACCAATGTAGCCGCGCCGTTCGACGGAGTCGTCAGCGCGCACCAGGTCTCCGTCGGCGAGCTCGTCGGCGTGGCTTCGCCGACCCAGCTCGCCACCATCGTTGCGCTCGATCCGGTCTATGTGAACTTCACCATCAACGAACAGGACGTGCTGCGTATCCGTGCCGAGGCCCGGCGCCGCGGCCTGACGGCCTCCGACCTCAAGCAGTTCCCGACCGAACTGGGCCTGCAGACCGAGGAGGGCTATCCGCATCAGGGCAAGCTCGACTATGCCGCACCCACGATCAACGCCGCGACCGGCACGCTCGCCGTCCGCGGCATCGTACCGAACCCCGATCACGCGCTGCTGCCGGGCTATTTCGTCCGCATCCGCGTGCCGGTCGACCGTTCCGAGAACGCGCTGCTGGTGCCGGACACCGCGCTCGGCAGCGACCAGAGCGGACGCTACGTGCTGGTCGTCAACAGCGACAATGTCGTCGAGCAGCGCAAGGTGAAGGTCGGTCCGCTCGACGGCGGATTGCGCGTCATCGATGGCGGCCTGAAAGCCGACGACCGCGTCGTGGTGGCCGGCCTTCTGCGTGCCATCCCCGGACAGAAGGTCGATCCGCAGCCGAAGGCGATCGAGTCGCCGGCTTCCGCCAGCAAGTGAGGACCGGCCGTGATCTCCAAGTTCTTCATAGAGCGTCCGGTCCTTTCCAACGTCATCGCGATCCTGATGATGCTGATCGGCGGGGTCGCGCTGTTCAATCTCGCCATCGCGCAGTACCCTGACGTCGTCCCGCCGACCGTGCAGGTCACCACGCGGTATCCCGGCGCCAGCGCCAAGACCGTCATCGACACCGTCGCGCTGCCGATCGAGCAGCAGGTCAACGGCGTCGAGGGCATGTTGTACATGCAGTCGTACAGCGGCGCCGACGGCAGCTATTCGCTGACCGTGACGTTCAAGATCGGTACCGACCTGAACTTCGCGCAGGTGCTGGTGCAGAACCGCGTCTCCAGCGCGCTGGCGCAACTGCCGCAGTCGGTGCAGAACCAGGGCGTCACCGTGCAGAAGCGGTCGACCTCGATCCTCCTGTTCGTGACGCTGACGTCGCCCGACGCCAGGTACGACAGCCTCTATCTCAGCAACTACGCGACGATCAATCTGAAGGACGAGCTCGCGCGCCTGCCCGGGGTCGGCAACGTTACGGTGTTCGGCGCCGGGCAATATTCGATGCGGATATGGCTCGACCCGAGTAAGCTGCAGGTCCGCAACCTGGTGCCGCAGGACGTGATCCAGGCCATTCAGCAGCAAAGCCAGCAGGTCGCCGCCGGACAGATCGGCGCGCCGCCGGCACCGTCGGGCCAGGCATTCCAATATACGCTGAACGTCGCGGGCCGGCTCGATGACACCAGTCAGTTCGAGGACATCATCGTCAAGACCGGCAGCAACGGCGACGTCACGCGGGTGCGCGACGTCGGCTCGGTCGAGCTCGGTGCGCAGACCTACGGCCAGATGTTCTCGCTCAACGGCCAGCCCGCCGTCGGCATCGGCGTCTTCCAGTCGCCCGGCGCCAATGCGCTGGAGGTCGAAAAGGCCGTCGAGGCCAAGATGGCGCAGCTGGCGAAGACGTTCCCGCAGGGCATTCAGTACGACACGCCGTTCGATACAACCAAGTTCGTCAATGCTTCGATCCACGAGGTCTACAAGACGCTGATCGAGGCCGGCGTGCTGGTGCTGGTCGTCATCCTGATCTTCCTGCAGGACTGGCGCGCCATGCTGGTGCCGACCACGACGGTGCCGGTGACCATCATCGGCGCCTTCGCGGCGATGGCGGCGCTCGGCTTCACCATCAACCTGTCGACGCTGTTCGCGATCGTGCTGGCGATCGGCATCGTGGTGGACGATGCCATCGTCGTGGTCGAGGGCGCCGCACACAACATCGAGCGCGGCATGACCGGCCACGACGCGGCGATCCGCGCCATGGACCAGCTGTTCGCGCCGATCGTCGGCATCACCCTGGTGCTGATCGCGGTGTTCCTGCCGGCCGCTTTCCTGCCCGGCCTCACGGGACGCATCTACGCACAGTTCGCGCTGGTCATCGCCGCCACCGCCCTGCTCTCGGCGATCAACGCCGCGACCTTGAAGCCGACGCAATGCGCGCTGTGGCTGCGGCCGCCGGTGCCGCTGGAACGGCGCAATGCGCTGTATCGGATCTTCAACAATCTCTATGCGCGGCTGGAGCGGCGCTACACCAATCTCATCGGGCGCCTTGTCAGGAACAGCACAGCCTCCGTGATCGTCGCACTGATCCTGATCGCGGCCGGCGGCTACGGGCTGTCGCGGGTGCCGACCGGCTTCCTGCCGATCGAGGACCAGGGTTACCTGATCGCTGCCGTGCAACTGCCCGACGGCGCTTCGCTCGAGCGGACGCAGAAGGCGCTCGACAAGGTCGGCGCCATTGCGAAAAGCACGCCGGGCGTCGCCCAGGTCATCACCATCGCCGGCATCTCCGCGCTCGACAACAGCGCCAGCCTTGCCAATGCCGGCGTCGCCTACATCATCCTCAAGGACTGGGAGGCGCGCGGCAAGGGCGAGGACCTGCGCTCGCTCGTCTATGGCCTCAACGACAAGATGACGGACGTCATCGAGGCCCGCAGTCTCGTCTTGCCGCCACCGCCGATCCAGGGCATCGGCAACGCGGCCGGCTTCGCCATGCAGGTCGAGCTGCGCGACGGCAACAGCGACTACGCCAAGCTGCAGGCGATGACGTCCGCGCTCGTCGCCGGCGCGCAGAGCCAGAGCGCGCTGCAGCGCGTGCAGTCGCCGTTCCGGGCGACGGTACCGCAGTTCGACGTCGAGATCGACCGGGTCAAGACGCAGACCCTGCACGTCACCACCGACCAGGTGTTTTCGGCGCTTTCGTCCTACCTCGGCGCCTCCTATGTCAACCAGTTCAACAAGTTCGGCCGCGTGTTCCAGGTCTATGTTCAGGCCGACTCCAATGCACGGCTCACCGCCCGGCAGATCGAGGCCCTGATGGTGCGCAACCAGAGCGGCGACATGATCCCGCTCGGCACGGTGGCAACGGTCAGGCCCTCGGTGGGGCCGTCGCTGATCAGCCTCTACAACCTCTACCCCTCCTCCACGGTCGTCGGCCTGCCGGCCCAGGGCTACTCCTCCGGGCAATCGCTCAAGCTGATGGAGCAGATCGCCCAACAGACGCTGCCGCCCGGCGCGGGTTATGAATGGACGGCGATGTCGTATCAGGAGAAGGTCGTCTCCAATCAGATCTATCTCACCTTCGGCCTCGCGCTCCTCCTCGTCTATCTCGTGCTCGCCGGCCAGTATGAGAGCTGGTACGCGCCGGTCTCGGTCATCCTCGCGGTGCCGCTGTCGCTGCTCGGGCCGATGGCGGTGCTGACGGCGCTCCGGATCGACAACAATCTGTACGTCCAGATCGGGCTCATCCTGCT
>NZ_CAFJ01000181.1 GCF_000239795.1 Bradyrhizobium sp. STM 3809
TGACCTATCTGTTCATCAGCCACAATCTCGCGGTCGTGCGCCACATGGCGAGCCGCATCGGCGTGATGTATCTCGGCCGCATCGTCGAGATCGCGGAGGGACGCCAGCTCTTCAACGATCCGCGCATGCCCTACACCAAGATGCTGCTCGGCGCGGTGCCGGATTTGTCGATGTCCGGCCGCCAGCGCATTCCGGTCAAGGGCGAGATCCCCAACCCCATCAATCCGCCGTCGGGCTGCACCTTCAACCCGCGCTGTCCGTTGGCGTTCGATCTGTGCCGGCAGAAATCACCTGAGTTGATCGGCGGCGTTGCGTGCCATGCAGTGAACCAGCCGGCAAGCGCGGCCGTTCCGACCGCATCGGTTGCGTGAAGGCCGCGCGGCATAATCTTGAACGAGGTCGTCATTGCGAGGAGCGAAGCGACGAAGCAATCCAGGGGCGGCATCCTGGGCCCTGGATTGCTTCGTTATCGCTCGCAATGACGGCAACTGATTACGCAGATCAAAGGGCGCCATGAGCTTCATCAACCCCGATCCCTTCACCACCCGCCCCGAGATCGACGGCACGTTCGGCGTCGTCACCTCGACGCACTGGCTCGCCACCGCCGTCGGCATGGCGATGCTGGAGCGCGGCGGCAACGCGTTCGATGCCGGCGTCGCGGCGGCCTTCACCTTGCAGGTCGTCGAGCCGCATCTCAACGGCCCCGGCGGCGACGTGCCGATCATCCTGCACGACGTCAAGCGCGGCCGCACCGAGGTGATCTGCGGCCAGGGCCCGGCTCCGGCCGGCGCGACCATCGCGCATTACAAGCGCGAGGGGCTCGAGATGGTGCCCGGCACCGGACTGCTCGCGGCTTGCGTCCCCGGCACCTTCGACTCCTGGATGCTGCTGCTGCGCGACTACGGCACGATGCGGCTGCGCGACGTGCTGGAGCCGGCGATCGCCTACGCGCGCGACGGCTATCCGCTGGTCGAGCGCATCTCAGCGACCATCCAGACCGTCGAGCAGCTGTTCAAGACGCATTGGCCGACCTCGGCCGCGCTCTATCTGCCGAACGGCGCCGTGCCGAAACCCGGCACGCTGTTCACCAATCCCAAGCTCGCCGAGACCTACGCGCGAATCCTGAGCGAGGCCGAGAGCGCCGGGGAGAATCGCGACGCGCAGATCGAGCGCGCCCGCAAGGCGTGGTCGCAGGGCTTCGTTGCGGAGGCGATCGACCGCTTCTGCCGGACGCAGGAGGTGATGGACGTCTCCGGCACGCGTCACAAGGGCGTGCTTACGGCCGACGACATGGCGCGCTGGCAGCCGACCATCGAGGCGCCGCTGACCTATCAGTATGGCCGCTACACCGTCTGCAAGGCCGGCGTCTGGAGCCAGGGCCCTGTGCTGCTGCAACAGCTCGCGCTGCTGAAGGGCTTTGCGCTCGACGGCCTCGATCCGACCGGCCCCGATTTCATCCATTGGCAGATCGAGGCCGCCAAGCTCGCCTTCGCCGATCGCGAGGCGTTCTACGGCGATCCGAATTTTGCCGACATCCCGATCGAGACGCTGCTGTCGGATGCCTACAATGATGAGCGCCGCAAGCTGATCACGGACAAGGCCTCGCTGGAGCTGTGCCCCGGCACGCTCGACGGCTACGGCGCCAAGGTGAAGCTGCGCGAGGCGAAAGGCGGCCGCGAGGCCGTCGGCGCGATGGGCTCGGGCGAGCCGACCGTCGGCCGCTTCGGCGAGGTGCGCGGCGACACCGTGCATTTCGACATCATCGACCGCGACGGCAACATGATCTCGGCAACGCCCTCCGGCGGCTGGCTGCAATCCTCGCCGGTCATTCCCGAGCTCGGCTTCTGCCTGGGCACACGCGCGCAGATGTTCTGGCTGGAGGAGGATCATCCGGCGGCGCTGGTGCCGGGCAAGCGGCCGCGCACGACCTTGTCGCCGACCATGGCGCTGCGCGACGGCGAACCTTACGTCGCCTGGGGCTCGCCCGGCGGCGACCAGCAGGACCAGTGGAACACGCAGTTCTTCCTGCGCCACGTCCATTCCGGCATGAACCTGCAGGAATCGATCGATGCTCCGGCCTGGCACTCCGAGCATTTCCCGATCTCGTTCTGGCCGCGCACCGCGCGCCCCGGCGTGCTCGTCGTGGAGGGCCGCGTCCCCAAGGCGACCATCGAGGAACTGCGCCGCCGCGGCCATATCGTCGAGGTCGGCCCCGACTGGTCGGAGGGGCGCCTCACGGCCGCCTCGCGGGTCGGCCGCCGCCGCCGCGCCGCCGCCAATCCCCGGGGCATGCAGGGCTACGCCGCGGGACGCTGAGAGCAAGCCGATGACCTGGTCGATCATTGCCAAGGACGATTCAACCGGCCAGATCGGCATCGCCGTCGCCACGCGCTTCTTCGCCGTCGGCGCGCGCGTGCCGTTCATCGTGGCGGGCCAGGGCGGCATCGCCACCCAGGCGCTGGTCAATCCCTATTACGGCATCGACGGCGCGACGCTGCTGCGCGACGGCCGGCACCCGCACGACATCGTGCAGCTGCTCACATCAGCCGATCCCGGGCGCGAGAGCCGGCAGATCCACATCCTCGACCGCAACGGCCAGATCGCAGCGCATACCGGCCGCGACTGTATCGACTGGTGCGGTCATCTCGAAGGCCAGGGGTTTTCGATCGCCGGCAACATGCTGGCCGGCCCGCAGGTGCTGAACGAGACCGCCAATGCCTTTCTCGCCGGCAGCGGCCTGCCCCTCGCCCAGCGGCTGATCGCGGCGATGAAGGCCGGCGAGGCCGCCGGCGGCGACAAGCGCGGCCGGCAGTCGGCCGCCCTCCTCGTCCACGGCAAGGAGGAATGGTCCGAGCTCGATCTGCGCGTCGACGACCACGCCGATCCGCTTGCCGAACTGGAACGGCTGGAGAGCGTGAGCCGCAGGCATTGGGCGGTGTTCCGGCAGTTCATGCCGACGCGCGACAATCCCGCCGGGGTGACTGACCGCGCCACCATCGACGCCGGCATCGCCGCGGCGCAGGCGAACCCGACATGACCCGCGGAAGGACCGGAGATGAGCGGTGTTGGTACGGATAGTGCAATAACGCAGGCTGAATCGACGTAGGGGACTTGGTATGCTGAGGAAGATCTGGTGCTTCGCCGCGGTCGCGGCCGTCGTCATGGGCGCTTGCGGGACGGCCGCCCAGGCGCAGACCACGTTGCGCATCGGCCTCGCCGAGGATCCCGACGTACTCGACCCGACCATGGCCCGCACCTATGTCGGCCGCATCGTCTTCGCCGCAACCTGTGACAAGCTGTTCGACATCGACGAGAAGCTTAACATCGTGCCGCAGCTCGCGCTGTCTCACGAGACCTCGGCCGACGGCAAGGAGGTCACGATCAAGCTGCGGCCCGGCGTCAAGTTTCACGACGGCGAGCCGTTCGACGCCGAGGCGGCGAAGTTCTCGATCGACCGCCACCTCACCTTTCCCGGCTCGTTCCGCAAGCCCGAGCTCGCCTCAGTCGATCACGTCGACATCGTCGATCCCCTGACGATCAAGCTGGTGCTGAAGGCGCCGTTCTCGCCGCTGATTGCCCAGCTCACCGACCGCGCCGGCATGATGGTGTCGCCGAAGGCGGCCAAGGAGGCCGGCGACAAGTTCGGCCTGCACCCGGTCTGCGCAGGCCCCTACAAATTCGTCGAGCGCGTCCAGCAGGACCGCATCGTGTTCGAGAAGTTCGCCGACTACTGGAACAAGGACAACGTCTTCATCGACAAGATCGTGTATCAGCCGATCGTCGACGCCACGGTGCGGCTGGCGAACCTCAAGTCCGGCAGCCTCGACATGATCGAGCGGCTGCTCGCCACCGACATCAAGGACGTCACCAGCGACAAGCGCCTGAAGCTTTCGACCGCGACGAGCCTCGGCTATCGCGGCATGACGCTGAATATCGGCAAGGACAAGACGAAGGGCCCGCTCAGCCAGTCGGCCAAGGTGCGGCAGGCGCTGGATCTGTCGATCGACCGCGAGGCGCTCAACCAGGTGGTCTTCAACGGCGAGTTCAAGCCGGGCAATCAGTTCGTCAATCCCGAGAATCCCTATTATCAGTCCGCCTTCCCGGTGCGCGGCCGCGACGTCGAGAAGGCCAAGGCGCTCTTGAAGGAAGCCGGCGTGACGCCGCCCGTCACCGTCGACTTCATGGTGCCGAAGGAGAGCGAGAGCGAGGCCGCCGCGCAGGTGCTGCAGGCGATGGCGGCAGAAGCCGGCTTCGACCTGAAGATCCGCATCACCGAGTTCGCCACCTCCCTGAAGCAGGCCGAGGCCGGCGAGTACCAGGCCTACATGCTGGAATGGAGCGGCCGCAGCGATCCCGACGGCAACACCTACAACCATCTGCACTCGGGCGCGGCGCTCAACTACAGCGCCTGGAGCAACGCTGCCGCCGACAAGGCGCTGGAGGACGCGCGCCTCGTCACCGACCCGGCCAAGCGAAAGGCGATCTACGAGACGCTGGTGCGCGAGCAGCAGGCCGATGAGCCGATCCTGTATCTCTATCACCGCAAGTTCCTGTTTGCGCAGACCACGAAGCTGGAAGGCTTCAAGCCGATGCCGGACGGCCTGCTGCGCGTTGTGGGACTGAAGCTGAAGTGAGCGCTGACGTGGCCCCTGCCTGTTGGGACGCGACAGCGACGCCCCGCGCGCGCTGCGCTCCCTCCCCCCTTGTGGGCAGGGGAATCGCATATGGGGATGCGAGCTCTCACAACGAGCGATCCTGCCGATTATGTTACTCCGTCATGCCCGGGCTCGTCCCGGGCATCCACGTCGTTCTCAGCATGCCGGCCGACGTGGATGGCCGGGACAAGCCCGGCCATGACGACGTGGAAAGAGACGGGCACAAAGCTGCGACCGTCATATTCGATAGCCCTGCCCTTGTGGGGGAGGGTTGGGGAGAGGGGCGCCACGCACTCCGACCTCGCTGTCATACCAAGATGCAGAGCCGTCACAGCGAAGGATCCTGGCAGTTAGTGACGCCGTCATGCCCGGGCTCGTCCCGGGCATCCACGTCGTGCCCCGGACGCCGAACGACGTGGATGGCCGGGACAAGCCCGGCCATGACGACCAGGAGACAGGCGAGCACACCATGCTGACCTTCCTCGCGCGCCGGCTCGCGCAGATCATCCCGACCCTGATCTTCGTCTCGATCCTGATCTTCTCGCTGCAGCAGCTCTTGCCCGGCGACCCTGCCCTCGTGATGGCCGGCGAGGAGCGTGATCCCGCGGTCATCGAGCAGATCCGCAAGCAGTATCGCCTCGACCAGCCGCTGCCCGTGCAATACGGCTACTGGATCAAGGGCGTGCTGTCGGGCGATTTCGGCGAGTCCCTGCGCATCAAGATGCCGGTGCGCGACCTCATCCTGCAGAAGCTTCCTGTGACCTTGCAGCTCGCATCGATGGCGATCGTCATCGCGTTCCTGATCGGCATTCCCGCCGGCATCGTCTCCGCGGTGAAGCGCGGCACAGGATGGGACTACGCCGCAAATCTGTTCGCGCTGTGGGGCATATCGACGCCGAACTTCTGGCTCGGCATCATGCTGATCTTCGTGTTCTCGATCCAGCTCGGCTGGCTGCCCCCCTCCGGCTATGTCTCGCTGGCCGAGGACTGGCGCGCCAGCCTCGCCGCGACCATCATGCCGGCCTTCGTGCTCGGCAACGCCATCGCCGCGATCCTGATGCGTCACACCCGCAGCGCCATGCTGCAGGTGCTGAGCAGCGATTACATCCGCACCGCGCGCGCGAAGGGCATTTCCGAGCGGCAGGTCATCCTGCGCCACGCACTGCGCAATGCCTTGACGCCCGTCATCACGCTGGGCGCGCTCGAGCTCGGCACGCTGCTCTCGGGCGCGGTGCTGACCGAGCAGATCTTCTCCATCCCCGGCTTCGGCAAGCTGATCGTCGATGCCGTGTTCAACCGCGACTACGCGGTCGTGCAGGGCGTCGTGCTGGTCACCGCCACCGTCTACATCCTGCTCAACCTGATCGCCGATCTCGCTTATGTGCTCGTCAATCCGCGCTTGAGGAGCTGACATGGCCGAGACGACGCTGTCAGCATCAGGCATCCGCACCCTCGCCCCGCTCGAACGGCCGATGCAGCGCACCTGGCGCCGCCTGGTCAGGCGCAGGGGCGCGATGGTCGGGCTCGGCCTGATCACAATCTTCATCCTGCTCGCCGTATCAGCGCCGCTGGTGGCGCCCTACGATCCGATCAAGACGAGCTGGACGCTGGTGCGCAAGGCGCCCTCGGCGGCGCATTGGTTCGGCACCGACGATCTCGGCCGCGACGTGCTGGCCCGCGTCATCTATGGCGCGCGCGCCTCGCTGCTGGCCGGCGCGATCTCGGTCGTGATCGCGCTGTCGATCGGCGTTCCCATCGGCATGCTCGCGGGCTATCGCGGCGGCTTCATCGATGCCCTGATCAGCCGCATCACCGATGCGATGCTGGCCTGCCCGTTCCTGATACTCGCGATTGCGCTCGCTGCGTTCCTCGGGCCGAGCCTCGGCAACGCGATGATCGCGATCGGCATCTCGGCGACGCCCATCTTCGTCCGGCTGACGCGCGGCGAGGTTCTGAGCGTCAAGGTCGAGGAGTATGTCGAGGCCGCGCGCAGCGTCGGCGACACCGACCTGCAGATCGCGGTCCGGCACATCCTGCCGAACATCATGCCGGCGCTGCTGGTGCAGGCGACCCTGTCGGTCGCCGCCGCCATCATCGCCGAGGCCGCGCTGTCGTTCCTGGGGTTGGGCCAGCAGCCGCCGGCGCCGTCCTGGGGCAGCATGCTCAACGCCGCCCAGCGCTTCCTCACCAACGCGCCGTGGATGGCGATCTGGCCGGGGCTGGCGATCTTCCTGGTCGTGCTGTCGCTCAATCTGCTGGGCGACGGCCTGCGCGACGCGCTGGACCCACAGCAGGAGGAGTGAGGCGTTGCGCGGCGCCCCACCCTCCGCTGTCGTCCCGGCCTCCGAGCCGGGACCCATAACCACCGTCGGTCGTTGTTGCGCGAGAAGGTCACTCCGCGCCTGCCTCAAATCACGGCCTGTGGCTATGGGTCCCGGCTCAAGGCCGGGACGACAGCGCGGGGTGTTGAAGCACAGCTCAAAACAAAACGGCGGCTACCGAGGCAGCCGCCGTTGATTTGTCAACCGAGCGCCCGCTCACGTCGGCTTCAGCGCGTGCTCCGTCTCGGCGTCGAACGCCGCGATCTCCTGGGCGCGCCTGGACTTGGCGGCGGCCTGGTGGTCGGTGGCGATGACGGTGTAGACGGCGGGCAGCACGAACAGCGTGAACAGCGTGCCGATCGACATGCCGGCGACGACGACGAGGCCGATCGAGAACCGGCTGGCGGCGCCGGCGCCGGACGCGGTCAAGAGCGGAATCAGACCGGTGACCATCGCCGCCGTCGTCATCAGGATCGGCCGCAGGCGGATGCGCGCGGCCTGCGCGATCGCGGTGCGCCGGTCGAGCCCCTCCTTCTGCTGCAGCTCGTTGGCGAACTCCACCATCAGGATGCCGTGCTTGGTGATCAGCCCGACCAGGGTGAGCAGGCCGACCTTGGTGTAGATGTTCATGGTCGCGAGCCCGAAGAACAGCGGGATCAGCGCGCCGACGATCGCCATGGGCACGCTGACCATGATGACGAAGGGATCGCGCAGGCTCTCGAATTGCGCCGCCAGCACCAGGAAGATGATGATCAGCGCGAAAGCGAAGGTGACGGTGAGCTGATTGCCCTCCTGGACGTATTGCCGGGCATCGGCGAGATAGTCGTGGCTGAAGCCCGACGGCAGGTTCTTGGCCTCTTTCTCCAGGAAGTCGACCGCCTGACCGACGGTGACGCCGGGCATCGGCACGGCCGAGAACGTCGCCGAGTTGAGCTGGTTGTAATGCGTCAGCGAGTTCGGGTCGGTCGCGGTCTCGATGCTCACCACGGTCGACAACGGCACCTGCTGGCCGGCGGCGGTGGCGACGTAGTAGCCGGCGAGCGAATCCGGCGACAGCCGCTTGTCGCGCGGCACCTGCGGGATCACCTGGTAGGAGCGGCCCTCGAGGTTGAAGCGGTTGATGTAGTTGCCGCCGAGCAGCACCGCGAGCGTGTTGCCGATCGACTGCATGTTGATGCCGAGATCGCTCGCCTTGCTGCGGTTGATCCAGACCTTCACCACCGGCTGGTTGAACTCGAGGTCGCTGTCGGAGACGATGAACATGCCGCTCTTGCGCGCCGCCGCCTTCAGCTTGGCCATCTGGTCATAGACCGCCTGGAAGCCGTTGGTCGAGCTGATCACCATCTGCACCGGCAGGCCGCCGGGACCGCCCGGCAGCGCCGGCAGGTTGAAGGCGAAGGCGTTGATGCCCTCGATCTTCGAAAGCTCCGCCTGCACCAGCGGCTTCAGCTTGATCGACGAGCGCGTGCGCTCGTCCCAGGGCTTGAGCAGCATGCCGGCGAAGCCGCCCTGCGGGCCGTTGATGCCGTTCAGCACGAAGCGCAGGTCGGTCTCGGGGAACTTCTGGAACGCCTTGTCGAGCTTGTCGGTGTAGAAATTGATGTAGTCGATGTTGGCGTATTTCGGCGCCTTGGTGATCGAGAACACGATGCCCTGATCCTCCTCCGGCGCGAGCTCGGCCGCCGTATGCAGCCAGAGGAAGGCCGACAGGCCGAGCATGGTCACCGCGAACAGTGCCGTCACCGGGCGGTAGTCGAGCGAGCGGTCGAGCTTTCGGCCATACCAGCGCGTCATCGCGCCGAACACCCGGTTCACGAGCCGCGCGAAGCGGCCCTCCTCCGCGCTGCGCAGCAGCACCGAGCACATCATCGGCGACAGCGTCAGCGCGATGACGCCCGAGACGATCACGGAGCCGGCCAGCGTGAAGGCGAACTCGCGAAACAGCGAGCCGGTCAGGCCGCTCTGGAATCCGATCGGCGCATACACGGCGGCCAGGGTGATGGTCATCGAGATGACCGGGCCGACGATCTCGCGCGCACCCTGCAGCGCGGCCTGGACCGGCGCCTTGCCCTCCTCCAGGTGGCGGTGGATGTTCTCCACCACGACGATGGCGTCGTCGACCACGAGGCCGATCGCCAGCACCATCGCCAGCAAGGTCAGCAGGTTGATGGAGAAGCCGAACGCCAGCATCATGGTGCAGACGCCGATCAGCGACAGCGGGATCGTCACCACGGGAATGATGACCGAGCGCAGCGACGCCAGGAACAGGAAGATCACGACGATGACGATCAGCACGGCTTCGCCGAGCGTGTGCTCGACCTCGTCGATCGACGACTGGATGAACTTGGTGGAATCATAGGCCACCTTCATCTTCATCGACGGCGGCAGATTGCGCTCGAGGTCGGGGAACAGCGCGCGCACGCCCTTGACGATGTTGAGCGGGTTGCCCTGCGGCGTCGCGTCGACGCCGATGAAGATGGCGCGCTCGCCGTTGAAGGCGACGCTGGCATCGGTGCTCTGCGCGGCGAGCTCGACGGTGGCGATGTCCTCCATGCGCACGAAGCCGCCGTCCTTGGCCTTGACGATCATCCGCTTGAACTGATTGACGTCGGTCAGGCCGGTGTTGGTCGTGACGTTGGAGACGATGAAATAGCCCTTGGCCTGGCCGGCCGCGGACTGGAAGTTGTTGGCCGCGATCGCGGATGCGACGTCGGTCGGCGAGACGTTGCGGCCGGCCATCTTCTCCGGATTGAGCCAGATCCGCATCGCGAAGGTCTGGCCGCCGAGGATGTTGGCGGCGGCAACGCCGTCCACCGTCGACAGCACCGGCTGCACCACGCGCGTGAGATAGTCCGAGATCGCCGAGCCCGATAGCTCCTCGCTGGAGAAGCCGAGATACATCACCGACGTGGTCTGGCCGGTGGTCTTGGTGACGATCGGGTCGTTGGACTCCTTCGGGATGAGGTAGCGGACCGAGTTCACCTTGGCGAGCACCTCGGTGAGCGCCTGGCTTGGATCGAAATTGAGCTTGATGAACACCTGGATCGTGCTGGTGCCCTGCACCGAGGACGAGGTGATGTAGTCGACGCCCTCGGCCGAGGCGACCGCCTGCTCCAGCGGCGTCGTGATGAAGCCCTGGATCAGGTCGGCGGAGGCGCCGGGATAGACCGTCGTGACGTTGACGACCGTGTTCGACAGCTTCGGATATTGCCGGATCGGCAGCACGAACGCCGCGCGCAGGCCGAGCAGCAGGATGAGCATGCTGACCACGACCGACAGCACCGGGCGCTTGATGAAGATATCGGTGAAACGCATCGCGGCAGTCCCGTCAGCAGGAGGCAGATGAGGTCCGGACGGGCCGCCGGGAGGGCGGCCCGTGTTGGCTCAGAGGATCGCTTAGTAGCGCGGCGGCTTCGCCGGCACCGGAGGCGGCGGATCGGTCGAGATCGCGACCGCGGCGCCCGACTGGATTTTCAACTGACCGACGGCGACGACCCGGTCGCCTTCCTTCAGGCCCTTCAGGATCTCAGCACGGCCGTTGACGCGATCGCCGGTCTGGACGTAGGTGCGGTCCGCCACCAGCGTCGTCTTGCCGTCGTCGGTCTTCTTTTCGTTGATGACGAACACCGAGTCGCCATACAGCGTGTAGTCGACCGCCGTCTCCGGCACGGTCAGCACCGGCGGCTTGTCCGGCAGCACCACGGTGGTCGTGGCGAACATGCCCGGCTTGAGGATATGCTCGGGATTGGCGATCGTGCCCTGCACGCGGATGTTGCGGGTGTCGGTCGCGATCTGCGGCTCGATCGTCGTGATCTTGCCCTCGAAGGTCTTGCCCGGATAGGCGTCGACGGTGACGCGCACGACCTGCCCGACCTTGAGCTGGCCCGAATCCTTCTCCGTCACCGTGAAGTTGACCCACAGCTGCGAGAGATCGGTCAGCGACACGATCTGCGTGCCGGCCGAGAGATACTGGCCGAGATCGACCTTGCGGACGCCGAGTTCGCCGTCGAACGGCGCGCGCACCAGTTTCTGCGCGATCAGCGCCTCGGTCTTGGCGACGCCGGCCTGGGCCTGGTCGTAGGCGGCCTGGGCCTGGTCGACGGTCGCCTGCGGACCGAACTGGCGCGAGGCGAGCTGCTTGGCGCGGTCGAGCGACAGCTGCGCCACGGTGACCTGGGCCTTAAAGTTCGCGAGGTCGCCCTGCTCCGGCGCGTCATAGAGCTGCACCAGCGGCGTGCCCTGCTTCACCGTCGTGCCCGGCGTGAACATGATGTCGGTGATGCGGCCCGAGGCGTCCGCGGTCACGTTGACCTGATGCACGGCCGCGAGATCGCCGACCGCGGTCAACAGGTTCGGCACGGTTTCCGCCGTCGCGGTCGCAATGCTGACGTTGAGCGGCGGCGGCTTCATGTTGGCGAAGAACTGCGCGATCATCTTGTCGCGGAACATGTTGAACCACACGAGGCCGCCGACGAGCCCCGCGAGCAGCAGGCCGACCACGATGAACCAGAGCACCGGGCGGGTGCGCTTGCGCGGCTTGTCGTCGATCGGCTTTCCGGAGAGCTTGGGTTCCGTCGCAATGTTCATGTCATGCACTTTCTGCCGTCGCCGGCCGGGCCGGGGGTTGCGACAATTCGTGGTCGAGATAGCACGCAATCGCGGCGTCGGTCAGTCCGATGCCGCGCAGGATGAACTCGCTGAGCTGGTGCTCCAGGCGCGTTGCGGTTCCATAGGACACGCAGGGCGTCGCGGGAAGCCGCGTCAGCGCGGCCATCAGCACGGTGTGATGCGCGAACCAGAACAGATCGCGCGGCGCCGCCGCGAGGGGCACGGCATCACCGGCAGCCACTGCGCTCTCCAGGCAGTTAACGAACTTGGCGCCGATCAGATCATCGATCTTCGCGTAGAGCAGCCGCGCGAACTCGCCATCATCGAGATGGCTCGACGCCATCAGCCGCAGCCGCTGCTCTTCCTCGTCATCGGGCCCGTCGGCGATGCCGAGGAAATGCCGGACCATGCCGGCCATCATCTTGACCAGCGTCGCGGTCGAAGGTTCCTGGCCGAGCAGCAGCTCGAAATCCGGATCGGCCTCGCATTGCTCGGTGAGGATCTCGGCGTAGAGCGCCGCCTTCGACGGGAAATGCTTGAACAGCAGCGCTTCCGAGATCGCGGCCGCCGCGGCCACGCTCTTGGTCGTCGTACCGGCATAGCCGTGACGCGCGAAGCAGCGCTTGGCCGCTCCGAGGATCAGCTGCCTCCGGAGATCGCTTGTCATGCGCAAACTGGACATCGCCCGTGAGTAAATACTCACTTGATCCATGTCAAGAAATATGCCGCAACGCAGCGGCGTCTGGCGACCAAGTCCTTGATAATGCTGGAGAGCGAGCGGCAGCGCCGACCGCAATTTTGTACCGCAGCAACAAGGCGGTTCTGCGGCACGCTGGGGTGGTGCCGGCGCGGGTGGACACCAGCCGGCGCATTTTCTTCCGTCGCGGACCGTGCCACGCTCGCGGCAACCACGAAGACTCGACCGGGAGGACCAGAGATGACCGACGCCGCAGCGCTCGCCGAGGAGTTCGATCTCGAGCGCCTGACGCCCGGCTTCTACGCCGACCCCTACCCGACCTATCGCGCGCTGCGCCAGCATGCGCCGGTCAAGCGGATGCGCAACGGCTCCTATTTTCTGACGCGATACGACGATCTCGTCACCGCCTACAAGACGACGAAGGCGTTCTCGTCGGACAAGACGCGCGAGTTCGCGCCGAAATACGGCGCTTCGCTGCTCTACGAGCACCACACCACGAGCCTCGTGTTCAACGATCCGCCGTCGCATACGCGCGTCCGCCGCCTGATCATGGGCGCGCTGTCGCCGCGCGCGATCGCGGAGATGGAGCCGGCGCTGATCGCGCTGGTCGACGGCCTGCTGGATCGCATCGCCGCAAAGCAGCGCTTCGAGCTGATCGAGGATTTTGCCGCGGCGATTCCGATCGAGGTGATCGGCAATCTGCTCGGCGTGCCGCATGAGGAGCGCGGGCCCTTGCGCGACTGGTCGCTCGCCATTCTCGGCGCGCTGGAGCCGGTGCTGACAGCAGAGCAGCTTGCCCGCGGCAACCAGGCCGTCGGCGACTTCCTGGACTATCTGCAGACGCTGGTCGCGCGCCGCCGCGCCGCGCCCGGCAATCCCGAGCGCGACGTGCTGACGCGGCTGATCCAAGGCGAGTCCAATGGCGAGCGGCTCAGCGAGAAGGAGCTCTTGCACAACTGCATCTTCCTGCTCAACGCCGGGCACGAGACCACCACCAACCTGATCGGCAACGGCCTGGTGCTGCTGTGCCAGCATCCGGCCGAGCGCAAGAAGCTGATCGAGGCCCCCGCCTTGATCCGCACCGCCGTCGAGGAGATCCTGCGCTACGAAAGCTCCAACCAGCTCGGCAACCGCATGACCACGGAAGCCGTCGAGCTCGGCGGCCTCACGCTGGCGCCCGGCACCTCCGTCACCCTGTGCATCGGCGCCGCCAACCGCGACCCCGCCCAGTTCGACGATCCCGAACGCTTCGACATCACCCGCCTCGCCAACCGCCACCTGGCTTTCGGCACCGGCGCGCATCAATGCGCGGGCATGGCGCTGGCGCGGCTGGAGGGCGCGGTGGCGATCGGACGGTTCGTGGCGCGTTTTCCGGACTATCAGCTGGACGGGGAGCCGGTGCGCGGCGGACGGGTGAGGTTTCGCGGGTTTGCGAAGGTGCCCTGCGTGGCGGCACGCAGCCCAGCGCTGTCCAAGGCAAACTAGGTCAAGCGCCGATGCGCATTTCGGCAGTCTTCACCGGAATTTCGTTCGTCAGCTTTCTGGTCGCGACGTGGCGCTACCTCGCCATCTCCACGCCATACCATCTCGATCGGGCCGAGAGCATTCTTGCAAATCCCAACGGCGACGTCGTTTGGCTGGAGAAATGGACCTTCAGCCGGGAGATCAGTCTGGCCTGTGCCTGCATCTCGCTGGTCATCTTCCTCTGGTCTTACGTGGCTCTATGGCGAGCGCAGCAGCAGGACGAATGCGAGCGTAATGACTGAACTCTGGCGATTGACAGCTCACAGAGCGTAGGGCGGATCAGCGAAGCGCAATCCGCCACCCAGGCCCCAGTTACAGCCAGCGCGCAAGCAACGTCGTGCGTGATGTCGCTGCTGCCAGCACGGCGGATTACGCTGCGCCAATCCGTCCTACGCACCTCAACCCTCACCCTGAGGAGCCCGCCAGAGGCGGGCGTCTCGAAGGGCGAGGCCCCGATCGTGGCCTCATGGTTCGAGACGCGCCTGCGGCGCTCCTCACCATGAGCTGGCAGCACGCACCGTGCTGCACACCGACCATGAACACGAGTAAAGAATTCATGGAGGATCGTCTCGTTCTATCGCCGTGCACAACCGTCAA
>NZ_CAFJ01000180.1 GCF_000239795.1 Bradyrhizobium sp. STM 3809
ACGATGAAGTCGGCCTCGGAGGCGAGCGCGCGGGCGATCGCGATGCGCTGGCGCTGGCCGCCGGAGAACTCGTGGGGAAACTTCTGGCCGTCATCGGGATGCAGTCCGACCAGGGTCAGGAGCTCGCCGACGCGGTCCCTGATCTGGCGCTCGCCCTCGATGACGTTGAAGGCGCGGATCGGCTCGGCGATGATCGAGTCCACACGGAAGCGCGGGTTGAGGCTGGCGTAAGGGTCCTGGAACACCATCTGGATGCGCCGGCGCAGCTTGCGCCGCGCCTGGCCCTGGCGCGGATCGGTCATCGACACGCCGTCGATGATGACGTCGCCCGAGGTCGGCCCGAGCAGGCCGACCACCATGCGCGCCACCGTCGTCTTGCCCGAGCCGGACTCGCCGACCAGCGCGAAGGTCTCGCCCTTGCGGATGCCGAAGCTGACGCCGTCGACCGCCTTCAGGAACTCCTGCGGCTGGCGCTCGATCACGCGGTTGAGCCAGGGTTTCGACACGTCGAACACCCGGCGCAGATCCTTGACCTCGACGAAATCGCTCATGCCGCGGTCTCCGTCGCGCGATCGTAGAGATGGCAGGCGACCGCCTGCGTGCCCCGCTGCAGCGGATCGGGCCGGTCGACGCGGCAGCGGTCGAAGGCAGAGCCGCAGCGCGGGTTGAACGAGCAGCCCGCGGGGATCGCCGACAGCCGCGGCATCGCGCCGGGAATCTGCACCAGGCGCTTGTCCTCGCCCGCGAGCGTCGGGATCGCGCCCATCAGGCCCTTGGCGTAGGGATGCAGCGGGTTCTTGATCACCTCCTGCACCGGGCCGATCTCGGCGACGCGGCCGGCATACATCACCGCGACGCGGTCGCAGGTCTCGGCGATCACGCCCATGTCGTGGGTCACCAGCATCACGGCGGTGCCGTGATCGCGGCCGAGCCGCTTGATCAGCGAGATGATCTGCGCCTGCACCGAGACATCGAGCGCAGTGGTCGGCTCGTCGGCGATGATCAGCTCCGGCTCGGCGCACAAAGCGAGCGCGATCACGACGCGCTGGCGCATGCCGCCGGAGAATTCGTGCGGATAGCCGTCGATACGCTTCTCGGGCGCGGGGATGCCGACCTCGGCGAGCAGGTCGATGGCGCGCTTGCGCGCCTGCTGGTCGGTGAGGCTGGTGTGGGTCTTGATGGTCTCGATGATCTGGTCGCCGACCCGGTACAGCGGATTCAGCGAGGTCAGCGGATCCTGGAAGATCATGCCGATGCGCTTGCCGCGCACCTTGCGCATCTCCTCCGGCGGGAGGTTGTCGATGCGCAGGCCGGACAGCAGGATCTCGCCGCCGGAGATGCGGCCGGGACGATCGATCAGGCCGATCACGGCCAAGCCGGTGACGGACTTGCCGGCGCCGGATTCGCCGACGACGCCGAGCACCTCGCCCTTGGCGATGTCGTAAGAGACGCCGTCGATGGCGCGCAAGGTGCCGCGCCGCGTCTCGAACTCGACCTGCAGGTTGCGCACGGACAGAACGGGGGCGGTCATGAGGGGGAGACCTTCATACGCAGGAGCAGGGTCATCGCAGTTTCGGGTTGAGTGCGTCGCGCAGCCAGTCGCCGAGCAGGTTGATCGCCAGGATCAGGCCGGCCAGCGCGATGCCGGGGAAGGCGACGATCCACCATTCGCCGGCGAACAGATAGTTGTTGCCGATCCGGATCAGGGTGCCGAGCGAGGGCATCGTCTCCGGCATGCCGGAGCCGAGGAACGACAACGTCGCCTCGGTGATGATCGCGAGCGCCAGGTTGATGGTGGCGATGACCAGCACCGGCCCGGTGGTGTTGGGCAGCACGTGGCGCAGCATGATGACGGGGGCCGGCAGGCCGATCAGCTGCGCTGCGGCGACATAGTCCTTGTTCTTCTCGACCAGCACCGAGCTGCGCACCGTGCGCGCATATTGCACCCAGAACGACAGGCCGATCGCGAGCACCAGCACGCCCAGCATGCTGAGCCAGTCCAGGCGATTGCCGGAGACCGATTTGGCGATGCCGTTGACCAGCAGCGCGATCAGGATCGGCGGGAAGGTGAGCTGCACGTCGGCGATTCGCATGATCACCGTGTCGACGCGGCCGCCGAAATAGCCCGCGATCAGGCCGAGGCCGATGCCGAGCGCGCCGGAGAACACGACGCCGAGAATACCGACCAGGAGCGAGATCCGCAGGCCGTAGAGAATGGCGGAAAGCACGTCGCGGCCCTGCTCGTCGGTGCCGAGCAGGAACGGGCTCTGGCCGTCGGCGGTCCACAGCGGAGCGATGCGGGAGTTCAGGAGCTGCAGCTGCGCCGGATCGAACGGGTTCTGCGGCGACAGCAGCGGCGCGAAAATCGCGACGAGGAAGAACAAGAGCGTCACGATCGCGGCGACGACCGTCAGCTTGGAGCGGCGGAACGAATAGAACAGGTCGCTCGCCAGGGCGCGCTTCAGCCAGCCATCGGCCGCTTTGCGCGGCGCGTCGACCGGGGTGGGGTGGGGCAGGGCTGCGTCGCTCATGATCAGGCCGGACGGCTGATGGTCGCGCGCAGGCGCGGATCGACCACGGTGTAGAGGATATCAACCACGAGATTGATGGTGACGAAGATCAGCGACACCATCATCAGATAGGCCGCCATGATCGGGATGTCGACGTTCTGCACCGCCTGCACGAACAAGAGGCCCATGCCCGGCCATTGGAACACCTGCTCGGTGATGATCGAGAAGGCGATCACCGAGCCGAACTGCAGGCCGACCACGGTGATGACCGGCACCAGCGTGTTGCGCAGCGCATGGCCGAAATGGATGGCGCGCGTGGTCAGGCCCCGGGCGCGGGCGAAGCGGATGTAGTCGGTGCGCAGCACCTCGAGCATCTCGGCGCGGACGAGCCGCATGATCAGCGTCATCTGGAACAGGCCGAGCGTGATCGAGGGCATGATCAGCGCCTTCCAGCCGGACAGCGTGAACAGGCCGCTGCTCCACCAGCCGAGCTTGACGACGTCGCCGCGGCCGAACGAGGGCAGCCAGCCGAGCGTGACCGAGAACAGATAGATCAGGAGGATGCCGATCAGGAAGGTCGGCAGCGAGATGCCGATCAGAGACACCATCTGGAACAGTTTTGCCAGCAGCGAGTCTCGCCGCAGCGCGGAGAACACGCCCATCAGGATGCCGAAGACCAGCGCGAGGATCGTGGCGCAGACCGCGAGCTCGAGCGTGGCGGGCATGCGCTCCTTCAAGAGATCGGAGACGGGCTGGCGGAACTGGTAGGAGACGCCGAACTTGAACTGCGCGGCGTCGAACAGATAGCGGCCGAACTGCACGATGAAGGGATCGTCGAGGCCGAGGGACTGGCGGATCTGGGCGCGTTCCGCGGCCGATGCGTCGATCGGCACGAGCTGGCTGACGGGGTCGCCGGCGAAGCGGAACATCGCGAACGCGATGATCCCGACGGCGATCATGACGCCGATGGCCTGAATTGCTCGGCGAAGCGTGAAGGCGAGCATCTGGTCCTTTCAGTCCTTCGATCGCGCGGCGGGTAGCACCTGCCGCGGAAAATGAAAAGTCCCGAAAAGCAGTTCTGCTTTCCGGGACTCCTGGTCGTCGGGCGAACTACTCGGTCTTGTTGGCCCAGAACATCAGCACGGCGTTGTCGGCGCGCAGCGGGATCTTGACCTTCTTCGACACGCCCCAGGCGACGGCCTGCTGGTGCAGCGGGATGTAGCCGTAATCCTTGATGCCGATCTCGAAGGCCTGCTTGATCAGCTGGTTGCGCTTGGCGGTGTCGGTCTCGACCAGGACCTTGTCGGTCAGGGCGTCGAAATCCTTGTTGCAGTAGTTGCCGAGGTTGGCTTCACCGCGGGTCGGGTCCTTCGGATCCTCGCGGCAGCCCATGATGTCGTGCATCACGTTGTGCGCGTCCATCGACGAGGGCGTCCAGCCGAGCAGGAAGAACGAGGTGTTGTAGCCGCCGGGCTTCAGCACCTTGGCGAAGTACTGCGCCTTCGGCTGCGCGTTCAGGTTCACCTTGACGCCGATGCGGGCGAGCATGCCGACCACGGCCTGGCAGATCGCTGCGTCGTTGACGTAGCGGTCGTTCGGGCAGTCCATGCCGACCTCGAAGCCGTCGGGGTAGCCGGCCTCGGTCAGGAGCTTCTTGGCGGCGTCCGGATCGTATTTCGGCCGCGTGAACTCCTTCGACAGCGGGAACAGCTCAGGTGCGATCATCAGCGCCGACGGCGTCGACAGGCCGCGCATGACGCGGGTCTTGATCAGCTCGACGTCGATCGCCTTGTAGAACGCCTCGCGGACGCGAACGTCCTTGAACGGGTTCTTGCCCTTGACGTTCGAGTAGAGCAGCTCGTCGCGGGACTCGTCCATGCCGAGGAAGATCGTGCGCAGCTCGGGCCCCTTGAGGACCTGGGCATTCGGGCTGGAATCGACGCGGCCGATGTCCTGCACCGGAACCGGCTCGATGATGTCGACCTCGCCGGACAGCAGCGCGGCGACGCGCGTGGCATCCGAGGAGATGGTCGTGAACACGATCTCCTTGAGATTATGCTCGGGCTTGCCCCACCAGTTCGGATTGACCTTGAACACGGTCTTCACGCCGGGCTGGTGGCTCTCGATGATGAAGGGGCCGGTGCCGTTCTCGTGCAGCGAGGCGTAGCTCGGCGTGGTGGCGGAGACCGGGGTCGGCGCGACGGCGTTGTTGTCCTCGCACCACTTCTTGCTCATGATGAACCACGTATCCCACTGCGAGATCAGGATGGGATTGGGCGCATCGAGCTTCACGTCGACGGTGTAGTCGTCGACCTTGATGAATTTTGCATCCGGCGGAACGTTCGACAGGAAATTCGAGCCGGTGGCGCGGACGCGGTCGGCGGAGAAGATCACGTCGTCGGCGGTGAACGGTTCACCATTGTGGAACTTGACGCCCTTGCGCAGGTGGAAGCGCCAGCGGGTCGGCTCGGGCGTCTCCCAGCTCTCGGCCAGCGCCGGGATGATCTTGAGATCCTTGTCGCGCGCGGTCAGTCCCTCATAGACGTGAGCGTGATGCGCAATCGTGGTCGATTCCTTGAAGGTATAGGGATCGAGCGACTTCAGTGTGCCCTGGTTGGCATAGCGCAGGGTCTGCGCCGAAGCCGGCATGATTGCGAGGCCGAAGGCGACCGCTGCGGCGATGAGCAGGGATTTGCGTCCCGACATATGTCCAAATTCTCCGCGTTTGACGCTTGTTTTGGTGGCAGGCGCGTTTTCAACCGGCCTGCCTTGCTTCGAAGTTCGTGATGTCTGCAGCGCCTCTTGCACGAACTTCAAGAAGCAACAAGACGCCGGGCGATGTGCTTGCAAGTCTGATGCCGTGCTGGAACGAACTGATCCCCAGCTTCTGTGGGACCGCGGCACGTCGATGACGAATATGTTGCCAGAGTTCAGCGGCGGCACACAAGGGCACTTTGTTTAAGCCTAAACGATATGGTTATCCCCCGGGGGCTCTCGATGTGCAGTGCACGCGCCGTGATCGAACGATGCGACCGGTCCGCTGGATCAGGATTGACCATGTCCCGGGAATTGCGCACCTGCAGCAACGCGCCGCTTGCTAGAGAGGGGGCGGCGCGGCGATACTGGGCGCTCTCCAACGGGCTTCGGGATAGGAGTCCCGTGGCAGGGGCGCCCGACTGGATCGGTGTGGGGATGGTTTGAACAGCGCGGAGCGGACATGAAAGTCAACATCGAGATCGATTGCACACCGCTCGAGGCGCGGCAGTTTTTCGGACTTCCCGACCTCGGTCCGATGCAGACCGCAGTCATGGACCGGCTGCAGCATCAGATGACCAGCAACATCGACAAGCTGGCCCCCGAAGCCATCATGCAGAGCTGGTTCTCCTTCGATCCACGGCTGGCGGAACGGTTCCAGGATCTGATGCTGACCATGACCGGCCTCGGCAGCAGCCGCTCGAGCTCGAGTGACAAGAAGTCGGCCTGACGGCCGCGCGCCGCAACCGCGGATTTCGCCGCGCGGAACTGAGGCCGGCTGCTACTGGATCCGGACGAGGTCAGCGCCAAGCTGAACGGCGGCGGTGGAGGTTCTCGGAGGGCCCGGCTGAGATCCGGGCCTCACCCTTCGAGACGCCGCCTGAGGCGAGCTCCTCGGGGTGAGGGGCGAGAGGCCGCCGTTCCGCAACGATCGTGCCGGAAGGGGCCAATCCTGTTGACCCTCATGGTGAGGAGCGTCGCAGGCGCGTCTCGAACCATGAGGCCTCCAGGCAGACGTGGCGGCGGTCGGCGGTCGTCTCAAGCCGCCTGCGCGTTCGCGCCGTGGGCGTGGTCGGCGATCGCGGCGATGATCTGCGCCCAGGTCGGGATCGGGATGGCGTGGCCCATGCGCTCGATCATCAACAGCTTGGCATTGGGGATCGACTCAGCGGTGTCCGTGCCGGCGGCATGATGGACCAGCGGGTCGAGCTTGCCGTGGATCACCAAGGTCGGCGCCGTCACCTGGTGCAGCCGCGGCTTGCGGCTGCCGGAGGCCAGGATCGCGCGCAGCTGCCGGCCGACGCCGGCCGGGTTGAGGCCGCGCGCAAAGCAGCGCTCGGCGAGCGCCACGTCGCGCGCCTCGTCCTCGGGGAAGGAGCCGGCGCGCAGCGCGCGCCAGGTCTTCTGGAAGCGCGTGATGTACTCCTCGCGGGTCTTGGGCGGCGGCGCCATCAGCAGCATCGCGATCTCGCGCTTGGGCGGCGGCAGGCGGGGATTGCCGGTGGTCGACATGATCGAGGTCAGCGAGCGCACGCGATGCGGGAAGCTGATCGCGACCTCCTGGGCGATCATGCCGCCCATCGAGGCGCCGACCAGATGCGCCGACGGGATGTCGAGCGCGTCCATCAGCCCGACCGTGTCCTTGGCCATGTCGATGATCTTGTAGGGGGCCGCGACCGGGATGTTGAAGAAGCGCAGCTTCAGCAGCTCGAACGGCGTCAGCCGGCGCCCGCCATGCAGCTTGCTGGATTGGCCGATGTCGCGATTGTCGAAGCGGATGACGCGGAAGCCGCGGGCCGCGAGCTGCTCGCAGAACTCGTCGTCCCAGATGATCATCTGCCCGCCGAGGCCCATGATCAGCAGCAGAGGCGGCGCGGCGGGGTCACCGAAGATCTCGTAGCAGATGTCGATACCGTTGGCGCGGACGGTCTGCGGCGGCTGATGGGCAATGGCAGGCACGGCGATCCCTCGTTCAAGGCCAACGGATCCTCTATGGCATGGTTCCGCCGATCGAGAGAAGCGGTCGCTTGGTTCTCCCGCATCGCAGCAAGATCGTGCTATGATAGGTTGTGTTTTGAGTCTTGTGTTGGCCTGAAGGAGCGTGCCGATGACGAACAAAGCCGGCGACCCGATCGCATTCTGGCAGCAGATGGTCGGGGAGATGCAGAAGAGCTTCACGGCCTTCACGCGGTTGCGCCCGATGGGCGCGTCGACCCGCGCCTCCGATGATCCCGCAACTTCTGGAAACGGACAGAAGCCCATGGCCGATCTCATGGAAAACTACTTCGCCGGCATGAACGTGCCGAGCCGTGGTCAGCTCACCGCGCTGAACGAGCGGTTGACGTCGATCGAAGGCGAACTCGCCGAGACGCGGGCGCTGCTCAAGCAGGTGCTGGCCGCCCCCGCGGCGCCGGCTCCGGTTGTCGATCCAACCGCGACGTTGAACGATATCAAGGGGATGCTGGAGGCGCTTGTCGCCGCGTCCAAGGCGCCGCCGGTTGCGCCAACGCCCGTCGATCCCACGCTGGAGCTCAACGAGATCAAGACCTTGCTCGGCGGCCTTGTCGCCGCGTCCAAGGTTCCGCAACCCGCTCCCGATGTCTCGCCCGCGTTGAGCGAGATCAAGGCTTTGCTCGCTCAGCTGCTCGAGGCTGCGCAGGCGCCCGCTCCGGCGCCTGCCGTGGCCAGCGAACCGGGGCTGCAGCCCGTCGAGCCCGAGCCCAGCGCTGTCGAGGCTCCCCCCCGGGCGGCCGAGCCGGTCCGCCAGGGGAAGCGCAACAAGAGGCACGGCGGCATGCCCGCTGCGAGCCCGCGCCCGGGCGAGGGGCCGTCGGGCGGCTGAACGGCTCTCGAGCCCGCTGGACTTCCTCCCTCAATTTTCCATCTGGTGCATTGCAACATTGATGTTGCAACGCACCATTCGAGCTGATATAGCTGAGTTACTCCGGTTTCACAGGGACGGAGCGAGCCCATAGCTCAGACACATTGAGGATGGAGACGACCATGACCACCGAGACCAATACCGTGTTCGACACCGTGAAGGACGCCTTTGCGCCGATGACGGACGCGCTGAAGAACCTGCAGACCATGGAAGTGCCCGAGTCCGCGCGGGAGTTCGTCAAGAAGACCGCGTCGACCGCCAAGGAGCGCGCTGCGGAGGCCCTCGCCGGCTCCGAGAAGGTGACCTCGGCGATTGAGACCGCCGTGTTCGACGGCGTGACCGAGGCCGGCAAGATCACCCGCAACATCCAGCAGGCGCTGTACCAGGACACCGAGGCGTTCTTCGACGGCATCGATCGCCTGGCCTCCGCCAAGTCGATCAGCGAAGCCGTTCAGATCCAGGGTGAGCTGGCCCGTGCCCGAGGCGAGGCGCTCGTCGCCCGCGCCAAGTCGACCAGCGAGTATGTCGGCAAGCTCGTCACCGAGGGCGCCAAGCTCGCCCAGGAGAACATGGCCAAGGCCTACAACAAGACCGCCTGATCGCGTCTCGCGCCTCAGTCGATCATCTCTGCGAGGCCCGCTTCCGGCGGGCCTTTTCTTTTGCGATCTGGCGAAACCGGCTAAAGCCTTGCGCATGCCGCAGCCGCTGTCCCGCATCGTCAACCAGCTCAAGAGCGAGCCGTCGCGCACGGGATCGCTGATCATCACCGTGTTCGGCGACGCCATCGTGCCGCGTGGCGGCAGCGTCTGGCTCGGCACCTTGCTCGCCTTCTTCGAGGGGCTGGCCATCGACGGCAGCGTCGTGCGCACCGCGATGTCGCGGCTCACGGCGGAGGGCTGGTTCGAGCGCACCAGGAGCGGCCGCAACAGCTTTTATCGCCTGACCCGGCGCGGCGAGCAGACCTTTGCCGGCGCCACCCGGCACATCTACGATTCGCCGCCTGCGGAGTGGAACGGCAGCTTCGAACTGCTGCTGATCGGCAGCGCCGACGACCGCGAGCAGGCGCGGACCGCGCTGCGCGATGCCGGGTTCGGCAGTCCGCTGCCCGGCGTGTTCGTCGCGCCCTCGAGCATCGCCGTGCCGGACGCGGTGGAGGGGGCCATCCGGCTGCAGGCCTCGGCCGGCTCCGACATGGCGCGGCGGCTGGTCCAGGAGAGCTGGGCGCTGGAGCGGACGGCGGACGCCTACCGCAGGTTCAGCGCCTCCTTCGCGCCGCTCAAGGCCAGCATCGAACGCGGCGAGGCGCTCTCCGACGGCCAGGCCTTCACCGCCCGGATCCTGCTGATCCATCACTACCGCCGCATCGTG
>NZ_CAFJ01000179.1 GCF_000239795.1 Bradyrhizobium sp. STM 3809
ACCCTCATGGTGAGGAGCGCCGCGCCGGTCGGGTCGCTGCCGGGCAGGATCTTCGCGCGCGGCGCGTCTCGAACCATGAGGCCCCGCCGGTGGCCTCGCCCTTCGAGACGCCCGCCTGCGGCGGGCTCCTCAGGGTGAGGGTGTGGAGCTCGTGCATGGCGAGGGAGAATGCGATCGCAGCAGGCTGCGTTGCATGAACTCGCTCTCGGCGCTGTTGCAGTGCGTAGCGCCGCGCTCTGCGCCCGATCCTCTTCATGAGTACGCGGCTCATGGATAATCTGTAGCGCCGCCCACGGTGCTCGACCCTCATGGTGAGGAGCGCCGCGCCGGTCGGGTTGCTGCCGGGCAGGATCTTCGCGCGCGGCGCGTCTCGAACCATGAGGCTCCGCCGGTGGCCTCGCCCTCGAGACGCCCGTCTGCAGCGAGATGCTAAGGGAGAGCGTCAAAGATATTCCCGCAGCCCGCAAAGGCACGCCGTAGCCGCCTGCCATGACAAAGCAGCGCCCGCCGGTGTGCGAGCGCTGCCAGTCTGCGGATCCAGGTACGCGTTGGATCGCGAGCTATTTCTTCTGGTTGAAGTTCACGTCGAGACTGAAGCTGAACTGATCGTCGGTCAGGCCGGCCGGCGGCGCCGGCACCGGATCGGAGCGGCGGATCATCGCCAGGGCCGCGTCGTCGAACATCGGATCGCCGCACGACTGCATCACCGAGGCCGACATCACCTTGCCGGCGCGGCTCAGCACCAGCGCGACCTTGACGGTGCCGTTGTGCTTCTTGCCATCGGGATAGCGCTTGTGCAGCTCGAAATAGGCGCTGATCTTGCGGCCCCAGTTCTCCGTGAGCTTCTGCCTGTCCTTGCCGAGCCCGACATTCGGCGCCTTGGCCGTCTCCGCCGGCGGCGCGGCTTCGTCGAGCGCCTTGCGTGCGGATTCCTGCTGCGCGGCCGACGCCACCGAGGCCTCGGCCTGCTGGACCGCCTGCTGCTGCTCTTCCTTCTCGGGTTCCTTGGGTTCGTTCTGGGTGACGACGCGGTCTGCTTCCTCCTCGGTCTCGGTCGGCTTGTCCTTGACGGCATCCGACTCCTTCACCTCGGCGGTCTGCTGCATCTGCTCCGGCGCGGCTTCCGCGGCATCGCTGTCGGGACCGGGCGGAAGATCGTTATCCTCGACCTGCGGCGATGCCATCTCGACCGCGAACTCGGCGCCGGCGGCCCCGAGGCCGCCGTCGACGTCGGTGTCGCTGAGATGCGCCACCGCGAGCGCCGCGCCGCCCCCATGCAGCATCACCGCCCCGATCGCGGCCGAGATCCACAGGCGGCGGGTCGCTCCTTGATATTTGTGTTCGACCATTCCTGGTTTCCGTCGGTTCACTGGTTTCAGTGGGCTGCCGGTGCGGCAGCCTGCGGGACGCCTTCGACCGTGACGAGCTTGATCTTCGGATAACCGCCGGTGCGCAGCAGCTCCATCACGTCCATCAGCTCGCCATAGGCCACGCCGCGGTCGGCGCGGAGGAAGATGAACTTGTCCTTGGCGACGTCGGGGATGTGCTCCAGCGCGCTGACGAGATTGGCCCGCTTCACCTGCTCCTCACCGACATACAGCGTGAGGTCCGGCTTGATGCTGACATAGATCGGCTTGTCCGGTTTCTTCTGCGGCGTCGCGGTCGAGGTCGGCAGGTCGACCGGCACGTCGACCGTCGAGAGCGGCGCCGCCACCATGAAGATGATCAGCAGCACCAGGATCACGTCGATGAAGGGCGTGACGTTGATGTCGGCGGACTCGCCGAGATCGTCGTCGCCATCGGCTTCCGAGAGAGAGACGGCCATGGCTTACTCCGCGGCCAGCGCCATCGGCGGCGCCTCGTGGACGTGGATCGGCTCGAAGCCGCGGCCCTGCGGCGCGTGGTGGCTCTGGCCGCGATCGAGATCGCGCGACAGCATGCGGGCGGTGGCGCCGGACGAGCGGCTGACGAGCTCCATGTAGCCTTTGGTCACGCGGGTGAAATGATTGTAGATGATCACGGCGGGGATCGCGGCGACGAGGCCGATGGCGGTGGCGAGCAGCGCTTCGGCGATGCCCGGCGCGACGACGGCGAGGTTCGTTGTCTGCGACTTCGAGATGCCGATGAAGCTGTTCATGATGCCCCAGACGGTGCCGAACAGGCCGACGAAGGGCGAGATCGAACCGATCGTCGCGAGCAGACCCATGCCGGTGCGGCAGCGCCGGCCTTCGGCGCGCACGATCTCGGCGAAACTGGAGGCCGCACGCTCGTTGACGCCGTGCGGCGGCAGCTCGGACGACATCCTGATCTCATGCATGGCCGCGTCGATCAGCGCCGTCAGCACGTTCTGCCGTGAGCCCAGAGCGAGCTTGGCTTCCGACAGCCATCGCACGTCGTCGACCTTGCGCAGCGCGCTTTTGAGCTTGCGGCGGAGAATGGCGAACTCGACGGTCTTGGCAATGAACACGGTCCAGGTGGCGAGCGAAGCCAGCGCGAGCCCGATCATCACCGACTTCACCAGGATGTCGGCGGCCAGGAACATCGACCATGGAGACAGGTCGTGCGGCACGCGCGAGGCGGCCTGCGCTCCGCCTTGTACCGGCTTTTCCGCTCCGTCTTTCGCCTTGTCGGCGGCACTGACCTCGGTCTCGGCTTCTGCCGCGATGGAGGTGTGCGCATCGGTGGAGGCGGCGGCCTGATTTGTATTGGCCGGCAGTGTGCTCGGTGTGGCGGCGGTTTGGGCCGGAGCCGCAGACGCTGGATTGTTGGCCGTGGGAGGGGCGCTGACCGCCTGCGCAGCCTGAGCGACGTTCGACGTCGTTGCCTGACCAGCGGTCGCCGGCTTCGGCAGTGTGGCTGCGGCGGGCGCCAGAGCCGCGTTTGCAGACGTGGCGGTCGGCGCGGTTGCCGGGATTTGTACGCCTCTCGCTGCGGCCGCGGCTGCGGGATTGGTTGCGGCACTCTGCGGCGCGGGAGCAGCCTGCCCAGGTCTCGGCGAACTGGCCGACTGTTCGGCATGCGCCAGGGCACCGGCCGAGACGGCTGCGATCACCGCTCCCAAGCAAAGAACTTTCCTGAACATGTTGCTGCAGACCCCTTGGTAGTTGACTTGCCCGTCATGCTTCTCGTCTCAACCGGGCTGATTTGAGACGGTGCGTCGACTCAAACCGGGAACATCGATGTCCGGCGATCACATCGCTGCGCGCGATACGATGAGAGCAGATGCGCTCGCTCAGCTGGCGTTGCACGATGGCGACGCAGCGGTCGCGCGCTAACTATCTGAAAGCCTTGGAATGCGCCGATGGGATGCCGTCAATGCCACGCGGTCACGCCGCATCGGTCACGCAAATGCCGCCGATCGGACTTTCATCAATTCTAATTAGTTGCCGCCGCAGATTGTCACCGAGCTGGACGACAAGCGTCGCGTCGACGGCTCCCGGATGTCTCCCATGTGATTCGACGTCCGCGATGCCGATGTCATGCTGGCGAAGCATCGAGGAGTCGTGACGGAGGCCGGGCGTGACGTCGCGCCATCATGGTCCACATGGGCGATTACGAGGAGGCAGACGCAGGCAGGCCGGTGCGCACCTCGTGGCACTGGCCGGCCTCTCGCCGGCCCGGCTCGAACGGCACTGGCGCGAGCGCCGTTGGATGCGGGCTTGTGTCGCAGCGCTGGCGTGCGGCACACGCCCCGATCGGATGTTCAGACCTCGGCCCAGTAGCGGATCAGGTTGTGGTAGAGGCCGGTCAGCCGGACCATCTCCGGATCATCGCGCCCGAGTCGCTGCGACAGGCCCTGGATCGTGGTGTCGAGATCGAAGATCATGCTGCGCGCGAGCGGATCGCGGATCATGCTCTGCAGCCAGAAGAACGAGGCGGCGCGGACGCCGCGCGTCACCGGCGTGACCATGTGCAGGCTGGAGGACGGATACAGCACGAGGTCGCCGGCCGGCAGCTTGATCTCGTGCGAGCCGTAGAGGTCCTCGATGACGAGCTCGCCGCCGTCATACGCGTCCGGCTCGGAAAGAAACAGCGTGACCGACAGGTCGGTGCGGATGCGCAGGCCCGTCAGCTTGTCGCCGCGCACGGCGTTGTCGACGTGAATGCCGAAATGATGTCCCGACTCGGCGCTGTAGCGGTTGAACAGCGGCGGGAAGATCTGCTGCGGAATGGCGGCTGCGAGGAAGCGCGGGTTGGCGGTCAGTGCCGAGATGATGCGATGGCCGAGCTTGCGCGCCACATCGCTGTCGGGCGGCAGCTGCTCGTTGCGCTTCACCATGGCCGACTGGGCGCCGGCCGTCGAACGGCCGTCCTCCCAGTCGCTTTGGTCCATGATGCGGCGGAACTCCGCCACATCGTCCTTGCTCAGAATTCCGGGGACACAGGTCAGCATGAACTCATCACTCGATATCGGCCCGCCGGCTGGCGGCCCCGGAGCGCGCGCCGGCGATCAGAACCGGCCCGAGACGACGATCGATGCGCTTCGACCCGGACCGACGAACGTGAACGGCGTGGCGCTCTGGTAGAAGGCGTCGTAGTAGAGCTTGTCGAAGATGTTGGCGACGAACAGCTTCGCGGTCCAGTTCTTGTTGATCTTGGCTTCCGCGAAGGCATCGAAGCGCCAGTAGCTCGGCAGCTCGGTGCCCTGGTTCGCCGCGAGCCAGGTGCCGCCGTAGATCTTGGAGCGGTACACCGCCTGCCCGCCGATCTCCCAGGTGTCGTTGATCTCGTACTTCGTCAGCAGGCTGAACGACTGGTGCGCGGTGTTGGCGAGCTGCAGGCCGACATTGCTGGTGAACAGCGCCGTATTGGCCGGCGGGATGTTCGACTTGGTGACCTCCGACTGCATCAGCACCAGGCCGCCGAAGATACTCCATTTGTCGGTCAGCTTGCCGCCGGCCTGCAGGTCGATGCCGCGGATGCGGTAGGCGGCGCCGGCCGAGATGCATGGCACGGAGCCGGTCGTGGCCGTGTAGGGGCAGGCCGCCGTCGCATTCTTGGCGCTGGTGACGTTGAAGGACTCGCGGGCATTCTCCTTCTCGGTCTGGAACAGCGCGCCGGTGACCAGCAGCCGGCCGTCGAGCAGCTCCCATTTGGTGCCGATCTCGATCGAGGTGTTCTTCTCCGGCCCGAACACCTGGTTGGCGCCGCCATTGGTGACCGCCGTCAGGCCGCCATAGGCGGCGCTGAGACCGTCGAACTCGGCGCCGACCGGGTTCGACGACGTCGCATAGGCCGCATAGATGCTGGCATAGGGCACCGGCTTCAGGGTCAGGCCGAGATTGAAGTTCGGCAGGCCGCTGGATGCGGCGGTCGATCCCGGCGTGTTGGCAATGCCGTTGACGGTGCCGAAGCCATCCACGCGGACGTCGTATTTGTCGTAGCGGACGCCGCCGTTCAGGATCACGAGATCGCGATAGTTGACGCTGTCGAGCGCGTAGACGCTGGCGGTATCGATCTTGAGGTTGGTGGGGAATTGGCTCAGCGAGGGAATGCCGAACGGCAGATTGGTGAACTGCGGGTTGAACACGCTCACGCCCGACAGCGAGCCGGAGCCGGAGAAGGCAAGGCCCTGCTGTTCGGAGGTCAGGCCGGTATAGCTGTTGATGAGAGCCTTTTCCTGCGAGACTTCGAGGCCGGCGACGACGGTGTGCCTGAACGGGCCGGTGTTGAACTTGTAGGTCGCGTCGAGCTGATTGGCGAGCACGTCGGTCTGCTGGAACCGGCTCTGCGGGTTGGCGCGGATCACCGAATTCTCGATCGGATTGGTGATCGTGGCGCCTTCCGGCAGCGTGCCGATGTAGTTCAGGACAGAACGCGACACCCGGATCTTGTCGGAGATCGTCAGGTCGGGGGTGACCTTCACCTCGGCATTGATCGTGCCGATGTCCTGGCCGATGCGCTGGAAGTCGCGGTTGACGAAGCCGTACCAGGCATTGCGCGGCGCGCCGACCTCGGGGAACGGCGCGCCGGCCACGAGATTGTTCGGCCGGTAGTACGGCACGCCGAAGTCCGGGCGGCCCGAGACCTCGGTGTGGATGTAGTTGGTCGCGAGCGTCACGGTGTCGAGCGGCGTCCACTTGGTCGCGATGAAGCCGCCGTTGCGGTTGTCGGTGACGTAGTCGCGGCCGGCCACGCCGGCATCCTGGAACAGGCCGCCGACGCGCGCGGCGAAGGTCGGCGTGACCTTCTGGTTGACGTCGATCACCACGCGCTTGGTCTGGTCGGTGCCGAGCGTCGTGTCCATGTTGTAGAAGCTGTTTTCGGTCGTGGCCTGCTTGGTCACGATGTTGATCGCGCCGCCGGTGGTGCCGCGGCCGGCAAAGGACGACGCCGGGCCGCGCAGGATCTCGACCTGCTCGGTGAAGAAGTTCTCGCGCACCGAGACGCCGGCGTCGCGCACGCCGTCGATGAACACGTCGTTGCGGGCATCGAAGCCGCGGATGAAGAAGCGGTCGCCGAATGCGTTGCCGCCTTCGCCGGTGCCGAGCGTCACGCCCGCGGTCGAGAGCACGGCGGATTTCAGGCTGGTGGAGTTCTTGTCCGCCAGGATCTCCTTGCTGAGCACGGTCACCGTCTTCGGCGTGTTCAGCAGCTTCTCCGGGAACTTGCCGGAGGCCTGCAGGCGCTCGCCCTTGTAGTCCGAGGCAGGGCTCGAATAGGGGTTGCGGTCCGGCGGCAGACTGTTCTTCGGGGCCGCGGCCTGCTGCTGCTGTTGTTGCTGCCGTGCGGCGCGGCGCATCGCGTCGCGGGCGCGGATCTGGTCGGCGGTCGGGCGCGACGCCTGCGGCTTCGGGCGCGCCACCGGTGCTTCGACGGTGACGGACGGAAGCGGGGCCTGCTGGGCTTCGGCACTGGAGAACGACGCGACGGCGATCAGGCTCGCGACCGCCGAAACCTTCGCGCCCGTCATGTCGGCGGACGGTTCCCCGTCATGCCAGCCTGCTGCACGCAAGCTCCTCGGAAAGACTGCCTTACCCATACTCGACCACCCCATTTTCACTACGCACTGGAGACTTGGGTCCGTTGGAACCCGCGGTTCCCCAGGGGAACCGCGAGGTCCGCTGAACGCCGCAACCGGCCGCGCCAGTTGCGAATGCAAGTCAAGAAGCGAGGGAAAGCGGTCCAAAACTGGTTCCGGTCATGGCCGGAATGGGAAAAGTTTCGATCCATTT
>NZ_CAFJ01000178.1 GCF_000239795.1 Bradyrhizobium sp. STM 3809
TACAGGTCTCACCACGTGCACTGCCCGTGCGTATGCCCCTTACCCCGACCCTTTCCCCCGTAAGAACGGGGAGAGGGAGCGCAGCTGCAGCGCGGCACGAGCTTCAGCCCAACGTCAGAAGAGGATTCCTCTCCCAACGACAGCGAGGTGGAGCGCCGCTACGCGGCTGCGCTCCACCCGTGATGGCCCTACTTCCGGCTCAGGTTACGATAATCGACCTGCCGGGTGAACTGGTAGACATAGCCGTCCACCGTCGGCTGCATGACGGCGTCCTGCGCCGCCTGCCAGATCGGGATCTGGAACATCTGGTCGAAATGGATCGCGTTCAGCGCCTTGCCCTCCTCCTCGTACTTCGCCTTGTCGGCCTCGAAGCGCGCCTCCTGCGCGATCTTCTCCAGTTCGGCGTTGTCGGTCGAGGAGTAGTTCCAGCGCTGCTTGCCGGTGTAGAAGTTGCGGTAGAAGTAGTCGGTCGACGGCAGCCAGGCGACGATGCCCTCGATGAAGAACGGCAGCTTCTTCTCGTTGATCGCGGTCGACATCTGCGCATCCGGCAGCTTCTGGATATCGACCTTGATGCCGATCTTGCCGAGCGACTCCTTCACCAGCGCCGCCATCGGCTCGGCGGTCGCCGCCTGGCCGACGTTGAAGCTGAACGTGATCGAGAAGCCGTCGGGCATGCCGGCGTCCTTCAGATAGGCCTTGGCCTTGTCCAGATCGAGCTTGATCGGCTGCGGAATCGGATAGCCGCCGCTCGGCGGCTTGCCGTCGGCCCAGGTCGCGCCGAACAGCGGCGCGCCGCGGCCGAACAATGCCGCCTTGAACATGTCGTCGTAGGGCAGCGCATACGCGATCGCGCGACGGACATTGACGTTGTCGAACGGGGCGATGGTGTTGTTCATCGAGATGAAGGTCACCGCATTGTATTGCGGCGTCGAGATCACCTTGAGCTTGCCCTTGCCTTCGAGCGACTGCACGTCGCTGGCCTGCAGGTCGATCACGAGATCGGCGTCGCCCCGCTCGACCAGATTGGCGCGCGTCGCCGGCTCCGGCACCGACTGGATGATCAACCGCTTGAACGCCGCCGGCTTGTCGGGCGTGCCGCGGTTCCAGGCCTCGTTGCGCTTGGCGATCACCTGCTCGCCGGGCTTGAAGGTCTCGACGATATACGCGCCGCTGCCGGCCGCGTTCTCCTTCGTCCAGTTCAGCGCCCAGGGATCGTCGGCAGTCGCGTGTGCCTTGGCGAGCTTGGAGTTGATGATGATCGGGTAGACGGTCGCGAGGTTCGGCAGCGCCAGTTTGTCCGGCTTCGGCAAGGTGACCTCGATCGTCAAGGGATCGATCACCTTGAACTGATCGGCCGAGGTCAGCGATCCCGTCAGCAGTTGCGCCTTGCCGAGGATCGGCGCGGTGACGCAGCGGTCGAGCGACCATTTGACGTCGTCGGCGGTCACCGGCGAGCCGTCCTGGAACTTGGCATCGGGGCGCAGCTTAAAGGTGATCTTCAGGCCGTCGGGGCTGACGGAATAGGATTCGGCGAGCTCGCCGGTGATCGTGTCCAGATCGAACACCCACTTACCGTTGAGCTGCTTGCGGCCGAACGACACCAGCCGGTCGTAGCTCGACATCGATAGCGCGAAGGCCTCGCGCGTCGAGCCCGGAATGTTCGGATCGAGCGTGTTGACGGTAGCGCCGGTGACGTAGCGCAAGGTCTCGGCCCTGCTCTGGGCATGCGCCGATGGCGCCGCCAAGGTCACTGCGAGCAAGGCGGTCGCCGCGAACAACGAACGTTTGGACATCTCGAAACTCATCGCCCCTGTTCCCTTGTTAGTCTCAAATTCCGGGACTGAAGACAGTCCGCCAGCGGTCACCGACGCCGCCAGCGCAGCAGCAAATCATGTGCCATTGCAGATGACGAGCAAATCCTGATCGATGCGGCGCAGCACGCGGATCAGCACGATCGCTCATGCCTGCCGACCAGCCGCACCGCGACGGACGTCCGCCTGTCTCACATCATAGGCCTGGAAGCTCGCCCAGTGCTTGTCGATATCGGCGGTGAACAGCCCACGCGTCAGGCCATGCGCCAGCTTCGGCACGGCCGTCGTCATCGCGTTGATCGACGATCCCGAAGCGCCGAAGCTCATCGTGGACGCGATGGCGAAGACGTGAATGTCGCGGATCCACGGCGTCTCGCCGGGCGTCCGCTCGCACAGCGCATAGTCGTCGGCGAGATAGGGAAACGCGCCAAGCCGGTCGTTGCGCTCGCTCGGATCGGGCCTATAGCGGTCGGACCAGCGCGCGATGTTGCCGGCAAAGCGCTTCAGCTCCGGTCGCCGCGCAAAATCCATCGTGATGCCGGTGGCGCTGATGACGAAGTCGGCGGTGATCTCGCCTTGCGCGGTCTGCAGCACAACGCCATCGGCGGTCTCGCGCGCGGCCACGATCGGCGCGCCCTCATGCAGATGAAACGCGGCATGAACGGCGCAGCGATCATAGGTGTGCTGCGGAAAGCCTTCGCGCAGCTCGAGCACGGCGCGCATGAAGCGCCAGCGCCACGCGTCGTCCAGCTCGGAGAAGTGCCGCAGAAAGCCGCGGAAGGTGAGCCAGCGATACGGCTGGATCAGCTGGATTTCCGCGCGACGGCACAGCAGGTCCACCCGCGCCGCACCGGTCTCCAGCGCGACGGCGGCGTTGTCGAACGCCGAGGCGCCGGCGCCGATCACGGCGACACGGCGGCCGCGCAGCGTCGCGATGTCGATCTCCGCGCCGGAATGGACGCAGCGCGACGGCGGCAGATGCCGCAGCGGCTCCGGAATGTTCCAGTCACCCATGCCCTCCTGCCCGGTCGCCAGCACGATCTTGCGGGCATGGATCGTCGTCTCGCCGTCCGTGCTGCGGACGGTCGCCTGCAGCAGTCCGCCGGCAGCGGGCGCGATGTCGATGACCTCGCAACCATTGCGGACGGGAAGGTCGAGCACCTCGCGATACCAGACGAGATAATCTGCCCAATATTCGCGCGGGATCAGGTTAAGATCGCGCCAGCTCTGCTCGCCGAACTTCGCCTCGTGCCACGACTGATAGGTCAGGCAGGGAATGTCGAGATCGGGTCCGGTGAAATCCTTCGGGCTGCGCAGCGTGGGCATGCGCGCGTAGCTGAGCCATGGCCCTTCGCTCCCCGCGTCCGCCTTGTCGAGCACGAGGATGTTGCCGACCCGCGAGCGCAGCAGCGCGAACGCGGTCGCAAGGCCCGACTGGCCGCCGCCGACGATCAGCACGTCGAGCGCGGGCCGGCCGTCGGGGCCGGTGACGGGCGTCAGCCATGGCATGCTGGGATGGGCGATCCTGGCAAGATCGCTGCGCACCCGGGCGCTCAGCGCGGCAAGGCCGTCGCTCATGCCGGGCCCCGGAATTGACACGCGCAACCGCGATCGACACGCTTGCTGTCGCTCACGCTCTCTCCATTCGTCAGGTCACCCGGCGCGCAAAGCTTAGCAAAGCACCTCTCGCATCGACCATACCGATTTGTCCGCCGCCCATAACAGCTTGTTATGGGCGGGCTCCGGCCGCTAAGGTCCGCCATCGTCCGCAGCGAGACAAGAGGTCGCATGCCGCTCAATCTGCGCCAGATCGAGGTGTTCCGCGCGATCATGATCACCGGCTCGATCAGCGGTGCCGCCAGGCTGCTGTCGGTCTCGCAGCCGGCGATCAGCCGGCTGCTGGCCTATACCGAGGATGGTCTCAAGCTGAAGCTGTTCGAGCGGATCAGCGGCCGGGTGCAGCCGACGCCCGAGGCCAAGCGGCTGTTCGCCGAGGTCGAGCACATCCATCGCGGCGTCGCGCGCATCAACGATCTCGCCGATGAGCTGCGCGCCGGCGGCACCGGAACCATCCGCGTGGTCGCGAGCCCGAGCGCGGGACACGGCATGGTGCCGGACGCACTGGCGCGGCTGCGGAGCCGCTTTCCGGACCTGCGCGTCGAGTTCGAGTCGCTGACGCTTCGGGAGATCGTCAACCGCGTCGGCACCGCGCGCGCCGATCTCGGCGTCACCGTGCTGCCGGTCGACGAGCCGACGGTCGCCGTGGACACGATCGCGGAAGGCGCGCTGCACGTCATCATGCCGTCGGACCACGCGCTCGCGAAGCTGCGCAGCATCCGGCCGAGGGACATGCTGCCCTACCCGCTAGTCGGCTTCGGTCCGCAGACGCCCTACGGCCACATCGTCACGTCAGCCTTGGCTGGCGGCCCGGAGCCCACGACGATCGTGCGCTACACGCCCGACGCCTGCGCCATGGTCCGCGCCGGCGCCGGCCTTGCCGTGGTCGACGAATTCGTGCTGCGCGGCCGCGCCTGGCCCGACCTCGTGGCGCGCCCGCTCGCGCCGAAGACGCCGATGCGGGCGTATTTGTTGACGCCAAGATTCGAACCACTGTCACGGAATGCCGCAGCGCTTGCCGATATTTTGCGAGGACGAGATCGGAAGGGGACGGCGGGGAAGCGCTGACCGCTTCCGTCCGTTGGAATTCGACCTCTCTCCGCGCAAACAGTGAGCTCCCCTCCCCGCAAGGGGCAGGGCTATCGCATATGGCGATCGATGTTTTGCGCCAATCTCCCTCCGCGTCGTCATGGCCGGGCTTGTCCCGGCCATCCACGTCGTCCGGCGTGCTGAGAACGACGTGGATGCCCGGGACGGGCCCGGGCATGACGATGTGGAAACGGCTTCGCGACACACTCAGATTGGCCAAATGCGATAGGAGCCGACCGCCGTCGTGGCGACGGCTTCGCTTCAAACTAAAGATCAGGCCGCGTCGACGGCTCGTCTGAAACCTCGCGCCGCTCCTAAGCCGCCAGCCATCCGCCATCCACCGGCAGCACGACGCCGGTCGTGAACGACGCCTCTTCGCTGGCGAGAAACAGCGCCGCCGCGGCGACCTCGTCGGCCTCGCCGAACCGCTTCATCGCATGGCGCTGCCGCGAGGCTTCGCGCACCGGCTCGGGATCGGCGTGGCGGGCAAAGCTCCGGCGCAGCAGCGGCGTGTCGATCGCGCCCGGCGCCAGCGCGTTGACGCGGATCCCGTCGGTGGCGAAGTCGACCGCCATGGTGCGGGTCAGGCTGATGATCGCGCCCTTGGCCGCGATATAGGCGCTGTTGCCCTTGCCGCCGGCGACCGCGAGCTGCGACGCCACGGTGATGATCGACCCTGCCTGCTGCGCCTGCATGATCGGCACCGCGGCCTTGGCCCACAGCCAGGTGCCGCCGACATTGGCGCGGAACACCGCGTCCCAGTCGGCCGGATCGGTCGTGACCACGGTGCCGCCGCAGGAGAAACCGGCCGCAAGCATCAGCACGTCGAGCCGGCCGCGCGCCGCCGTGACGCGCTCGACCGTCGCCGTGGCGAAATCGGCATCGCCGACATCGCCAACATGCACGCTGCCCTGGCCGCCGGCCTTGGCCATGAGCAGCAAGGTCTCCTCCGCTCCCGCGGCATCACGATCGACCAGCGCCACGTTCGCGCCCTCGCGCGCAAACATCACGGCGCTGGCGCGGCCGATGCCGGAGCCGCCGCCGGTGATGATCGCGACCTTGCCTGCGAGCCTCATCGTCAATCTCTCCCGTATTGATCGAACCAGCGGCCGAAATGCTCCGCGGAGGCCGCGCAATCGAACCGCGCGCGCCAGCCGAATTCGTCGGCGAGCCGATTCGTCGACAGCCGGCCGCGAATCGGCGCGAACACCGGCACGGTCGGCGTCTCGTCATCCCGCGCCAGGCGGCAGACGAAGCCGGGCCGCGCTTGCGCGAAGGCATCGCCCCAGGCCTCGGCCGTGAACGTCGCCGCATTGGAGATGTTGTAGAGCGAATGCTGCGGCTTCCCGGCTTCCAGCAGCAGGCACACCGCGTCGGCGACGTCGACCGCATAGATCCAGTCCTTGTCGCCGGGCTCGGTCAGCAGCGCCGCCTCGCCGCGCGCGCAGCAGGCCGCGATCAGCGCCTGCGGCGAGGGCGTATCGCGCACGCCGCCGCCGCGCTCGAACGGGCCGAACACGGCCGACAGCCGCACGCTGATGACATCGGTGCTCCAGAGGTCCGACAGCCGCGCGGCGACGCGCTCGGAGGCGAATTTGGTGATCGCATACAGCGACACCGGCTCGCACGGCGTGGTCTCCTCCAGCACCTGATAGCGCTGGCCGCTGGCGCCGTAGGACGCCGCCGAGGACAGATTGACGACGCGGCGAATGCCGCTGCGCCGCGCCGCCTGCAGGATCGGCACCTGCGCCAGCAGGTTCACCGCGAGGATGCGTTCTGGATCGGCGGCATCGCGCTCGGGGCCGGCGGTGATCGCCGCGCCCATCACGACGGCATCGCAGCCGTTGCCGATCGCGGCCGCAACGGCGTTCGGATCGGTGACGTCGCCCTGCACGAGGTGCAGCCGCTCGCGATACGGCGCGAAGGCGCGCTGCGCCGCATCGGGCGGAGCCGCCGCGTCGAAGATCGTCACGGCATGGCCACGCTCCAGCAGACCCTGCGCGATGTTCAGCCCGACGAAGCCGGCTCCGCCGAAGATCAGGACATGCATGCGAGACGCCTCTCCGTCGGGGCCGCATGGTTCGAGACGGCTGCTGGCGCAGCCCCCTCACCATGAGGGTGAGCAGCGACAATGCCGCGCGTCTCGCTCTTTCCCCTCGTGCTGAGGAGGGCGCGAAGCGCCCGTCTCGAAGCAGGAGGCCACGCTGTCATCATCCCGCTCACAGCAGCTTCGCCCCAAAGTTCTGCTCGGGGTCCATGTCCGCCACCAGCCGCCCGGTCGGCTTCGCCGCCTCGCCGCCGCTGCGGGCGAGGAACTGGCCGGAGCCGGGCTGCACCGACAGTTTGCCATCGTCGACGATGACGCGGCCGCGCGACAGCACGGTGACCGGCCAGCCCTGGACGCTGCGGCCGGCGAACGGCGTGTAGCCGGCGAGGTCGTGCATCATCTCATCGGTGATCGTCACGCGCTTGTCCGGGTTCCACAGCGCGATGTCGGCATCGGCGCCGATCGCGATCGCGCCCTTCTTGGGATGCAGATTGTAGATCTTGGCCGGCGCCGTCGCAGTGAGCTCGACGAACTTGTTGAGGCCGAGCCGGCCCTTGGACACCATCGCATCGAACAGCAGCGGCAGCCGCAGCTCCAGACCCGGCAGGCCATTGGCGATCTGCTTGAAATTGGGATTAGGTCCGGCGCGCAGCTTGCCGGTCTCGTCGAAGCGATACGGCGCGTGGTCCGACGAGATGGTCTGCAGATCGCCGAGCGACAGCGCCTGCCACAGCGCCTCCTGGTCGGGTGCGCGGCGCGGCGGCGGGCTGCACATCCACTTCGCGCCCTCGATGCCGGGCTTGTCGAGATCGTCGGCCGTCATGAACAGATATTGCGGACAGGTCTCCGCGAACACCTTCAGCCCCTGCCCGCGCGCATCGCGGATGACCTTGGCGCCTTCCGCGGTCGAGACGTGGAAGATCATGATCGGCTGATCGACCAGCGCCGCCATGCCGATCAGCCGGTTGAACGCCTCGGCCTCGGAGAAGCGCGCGTGGCTGATGGCGTGATATTTCGGCGCGGTATAGCCGCGCGCCAGCAGCCGCTTCACCATCCAGGAGATGATGCCGTGGTTCTCGGCATGCGCGCACAGCATCGCGCCGCCCTCGCGCGCGGCGACGAGAATGTCGAGCAGCGGCTCGTCGTCGATCTTGAGCCGGTCGTAGGTCATGAAGATCTTGATCGAGCCGTGGCCCTGCCGGATCAGCGCGGGAAGATCGCGCTCCAAGGTCTCCTTGGTGGGATCGGCGATGATCATGTGGAACGCGTAGTCGATGACCGCGCCCTTGCGCGCCAGCGCGTGATAGTCCTCCAGCACCTGCGGCAGCTGCATCCCGACATGCTGTGCGGCAAAGGAGATGACTGACGTGGTGCCGCCGAACGCCGCTGATGTCGTCGCGCTCTCGAACGTGTCGGCATTGACGATGCCGGCCGCCGAGAGCTGCTCGATATGGCAGTGGCTGTCGACGCCGCCCGGCAGCACATACTTGCCGCGCGCGTCGATCTCGCGCTTCGCGGGACCCAGCCCGCGGCCGATCGCCGCGATGGTCTCGCCGGAGATGGCGACATCGGCGTCGAACGTATCGGTCGTGGTGGCGACGCGCCCTCCCCGGATGATCAGGTCATAGGCCGGCTCGGTCATCGCGATCTCCTGAGTTCTGCCAGATGGAACGCCGTGGACGCGCGAAGCCGCGTCGGCCTGCTTGCGTCCGCCACGGCATAGTGGTTGCCTGTCGGGCGACGTCAACAGCGAAGAAGCAGGCCCCTCCCATGTCCCGCCCGCGCATCACCGTGATCAACCCGAACTCCAACCAGGTGGTGACCGACGGCCTCGCGGCGGCGCTCAAGCCGCTGATGTTCGCGGAGGGGCCGGAGATCGTCTGCGAGACCTTGAAGGAAGGCCCCTACGGCATCGAGAGCCAGAAGGATGCCGACAGCGTCACCCTGCCGCTGCGGCGTTTCGTCGAGGGCGACAATGCGTCCAGCGCCTTCGTCATCGCCTGCTACAGCGATCCGGGCCTGCATGTCTGCCGCGAGGCGACGGCGCGGCCGGTGCTCGGCATCGCCGAATGCGGCGTGCTGACCGCGCTGACCCGCGCCGATACGTTCGGCGTGCTCGCGATCGCGCAGCGCTCGATCCGCCGCCACATCCGCTACCTCCGCCAAATGGGCCTCATGGACCGGCTGGCGGCCGAGCGGCCGCTCGACATGACGGTGGCGGAGACGGCGTCGGGCGAAGGCACGCTGGCCAAGATGATCACGGTCGGCCGCGCGCTGAAGGACGAGGACGGCGCCGGCGCTATCGTCATGGGCTGCGCCGGCATGGCGCGGCATCGCAAGAATTTGGAGGACGCGCTGGGGATTCCGGTGATCGATCCGACTCAGGCCGCGGTGACAATGGCGCTGGGTGCTGTGGCGTTTGCAGGATGATCACAGGACTTGCTGATCTCGCGACCGACGCTGCGTCGATCTACCCGGCTGACCGCCTCACCCACCGCCGTCGTCCCGGCCTTGAGCCGGGACCCATAACCACCGGCCGCGGTGAGGCAGGCAACTAGCAGTGACGTTCCTCGATAGATTCCGCGGTATGGGTCCCGGCTTTCGCCGGGACGACACCGAATTTGCACCGGCGCGCTCGCTTGCATGGACCTGCCCGTCTGCCACCCCACCCTCCGCCGTCGTCCCGGCCTTGAGCCGGGACCCATAACCACCGGCCGTGATGAGGCAGGCGACTACCAGCGACGTCCCTCGGTAGACTCCGCGGCATGGGTCCCGGCGTTCGCCGGAACGACACCGTTGGTGTCGCTGCATGCGTGCCTCACAGTTGCTCACGCTCGCTCGGCTCCCTCGCCGCCCTACTCCGGCGGCACGGCGCCCGTCCGGCTGGTGATCAGTCCGTAATGCTCCACCCGCCGGTGCCTCGCGAAGTCGAAGATCGTCTGCTTGCCGAACCTCGTCGCATCCATATCGCACGCCGCCACCAGCACCTCGTCGCCTTCGGTCGCCGCCTCCGCGACGATCTCGCCGTCGGGATTGACGATCAGGCTGCCGCCGATCAGATGATGGCCATCTTCCAACCCGGCCTTGGCGACCGACACCACCCAGCACGAGTTCTGATAGGCGCCGGCCTGCGCCGAGAGACGGTTGTGGAACAGCCGCTGCTGCAGGCCCTCCGCTGATTTCAGCGAGTTCACCGACGGCGTGTTGTAGCCGATCAGCACCAGTTCGACGTCCTGCAGCCCCATCACGCGATAGGTCTCAGGCCAGCGGCGGTCGTTGCAGATCGCCATGCCCATGATGCCGCCGAGATTGCGCCAGACCGGAAAGCCGAGATCGCCCGGCTCGAAATAGCGCTTCTCGAGATGCTGGTGGCTACGCTCCGGCTCGAACTCTTCGTGCCCCGGCAGATGCACCTTGCGGTACTTGCCGACGATACGGCTCGCGCGATCGGTCAGGATGGCGGTGTTGTAGTGATGCCCGTCCGGTGTCAGCTCGGCATAGCCGAGATACATCGCGATGCCATGTTCAGCCGCGCGGTCGAACAGCGGCTGCACGGCAGCGTTTGGCATCGTCTTTTCGAACCACGCATCGACCTCGTCCTGATCCTCCATGTACCAGCGCGGAAAAAACGTGGTCAGCGCCAGCTCGGGATAGACGATGAGGTCGGCCCCCTTGCGCTTGGCCTCGTCCAGCAGCGCGATCATGCGCGCGACGACCGCCTCGCGGCTGTCGGCGCGCTGGATCGGCCCCATCTGGGCGGCAGCAACATTGATGACACGCATGGTGTAGCTCCCATAATTACCCCGCCGTCATTGCGAGCGAAGCGAAGCAATCCAGGGCCGCGCGAGGACCCTGGATTGCTTCGTCGCTGCGCTCCTCGCAATGACGGGTGTTGAATGACCTTGATCCCAACCGCTCAGTCCGTAGGGTGGGCAAAGCGGCGGCTTGCTCGGTACACCGACAAGCGACGGCAGAAGCGTGCCCACCGTGGTCGAGCACCGCGGTTCGAGATGGTGGGCACGGCGCGCAATCGAGCTGTGAATGCCGCACCATGGTCGTACGCGCCTTTGCCCACCCTACGGATCCCATCATCATTCCGGCCGATGCAGCACGGGGCGCGCGCGCGAGAACGACGGACGGCCGCGCTTGAGGCCCCACAGCGGCTGCGCCAGCGTTGCCACCGCCTCGGTCGAATCGCGGGCATCGATGCAGACGAGATCAGCCGGCGCGCCAACCTTCACGCCGTAGTCATCCAGCCGCATCAGCCTGGCCGCGTCATGCGTCACCATGTCCAAGCAGCCGGCGAGATGGTCCGGCCGCGAGACATGGCAGACATTGGCGTACAGATTGGCCATGCGGATCAGCGAGCCGTCGCCATAGGGCGTGAACGGGTTGAGCACATTGTTGGTCGACAGCGAGCAGGTCACGCCCTTGTCGCGGAGCGGCTGCAGCGGCACGACGCCGCGCGGGATGGCATGATCCTGTCGGCGACCCATCAGGTGCAGGTCGGTCGACGGCAGCACGGTGACGGCGACGCCGGCGTTGGCGAGCTGCGTTGCGATCGTGTTGAATCGGTCCGGCGGCAGCAGCGACAGCTGCGTGACATGGCCGACCGCGACGCGGCCGCCCCAGCCATATTCTTCCGTCTTGCGGCAGACATATTCGATCTGCATGTGGTCGAGCGTCTCGGCGAGATCGAGATGCATGTCGATGTCGACGTCGAACTCGCGCGCGATCGCGAAGATGCGGTCGATCTGCGCCGGCGGATCGGAGTCGAAATAGGGCGCGGCGCCGATCGTACGCGCGCCGCGGCGCAGGCCCTCGATCAGCAGTTCCTCGGTGCCCGGATAGTTCGTCAGGCCCTCCTGCGGAAACACGCAGATCTCGAGATCGAGCGCCCAGGCATAGTCGCGCGCAAGCTCTCGGATCGCCTCGAACGCAGTGAAGCCGATGCCGGGATCGAGCTCGACATGGGTGCGCATCCGCATCGTGCCGTGGCTGACGCAGCGCTCCACCGTCTGCTTCGCCCTCGCATGGACATCCTGGGCGGTGAAGTTGCGCTTCGCGGCCGCCGTCTCGCGCACGGCCTCGGCCACCGTGCCTTCCTTGATCGTGCAGCGGTCGAGGATGCAGGTCTTGTCGAGATGGATATGCGTCTCGATGAAGCCGGGCACGACGAGGCAATTCTCCGCGTTGCGCACCTCGCCGTCCGCCGGCAGCGCCGCTTCGATGGCCACGATGCGGCCTTTGGAAATTCCGATATCGGCATGGCGCAGTTCGCCCTGCCCCGCCAGCATTGCGTTGCGAATGATCAGGTCCATGCCGTCCTTGCCACCGGTGACTCCACCCCCGCCAAGCTGGCGGCGTCGCGTCCAAAAGGCAAGCGGCATGCCAGCAGGCCGGACTGCGCTGCATTGCAAGCCGGCCGCCGTCACCATTCGTTTACAAATAGATGCCGCCGGGGACACCCTTGTTTGCTGCGGAAAAACTGCTATATTGATGCATGGAAAACGTGAACTCGTTCTGCTCAGGCCCGTCGTCAAGGCGGGCCGTTGCCGTTTTGGGGGTGGCTGTCCGATGACTCGCTCCAACCGCACGGATCACATCCGCCTGACCTCGCACCCGGTGCCAGGCGCCAAGCATAACTTCCCGCTCCACTGGGGCGCGGCAAGCGCGCGCGAGCGCGGCCCGGTGATCGGCACGGTGTCGCGGCCGCAGGATCGCAACGTCATCGGCAGCCATGGCGGCTCCTACACGGTCTACCGCGCGCTCGCGGTCTCCTCCGGCGCGCTCGATCCGATCCGCCGCCCGGACCTCACCAACACCCATCCCGCCGCCACCATCGGCCCGTTCGACCAGTGGCGCGATCCAGCCAAGATCGTCGCGCTCGATCCCTGGGGCCACCTGGTCGCGGAAAATTTCGGCGGCGAGATCGCCGAAGGCATCGACATCCGGCCGACCATCGCGGTGACCAAGGCGCGCATCGAGCTGCCGGAGCTGCATGCCGCGCTCGCCGCGAAGCGCCTCGTCCATGACGGCAACGTCGTGCATGCCAATGGCAGCGTGTCGGTGGTCAAGATCGCGATCGACCCGGTGTGGTACCTGCCGGGTGTCGCCGCGCGCTTCGGCACCAGCGAGACCAATCTGCGTCGTGGCCTGTTCGAGCAGACCGGCGGCATGTATCCGGAGCTGGTGACGCGGCCGGACCTGCAGGTCTTCCTGCCGCCGATCGGCGGCACCACGGTCTATCTGTTCGGCGACGTCACCAAGCTGAATGATTCCAGGACCAAGATCACATGTCGCGTGCATGACGAGTGCAACGGCTCCGACGTGTTCGGCTCGGACATCTGCACCTGCCGCCCCTATCTGATCCACGGCATCGAGGAATGCGTTGCCGCGGGCCAGAACGGCGGCCTCGGCATCATCGTCTACAACCGCAAGGAAGGCCGCGCGCTCGGCGAGGTCACCAAGTTCCTCGTCTACAATGCGCGCAAGCGCCAGGAGGACGGCGACGCCGCGGCCGCTTACTTCGAGCGCACCGAATGCGTCGCCGGCGTGCAGGATGCGCGTTTCCAGCAGCTGATGCCTGATGTCATCCACTGGCTCGGCATCAAGCGGATCGACCGCTTCATCTCGATGAGCGACATGAAACACGATGCGCTGGTCGGCCAGGGCGTCGACATCGTCGAGCGCGTGCCGATCCCCGACGAGCTGATCCCGGCCGACGCCCATGTCGAGATCGCGGCGAAGAAGGCCGCCGGCTATTTCTCGCTGGAGCCGCAGAAGCCGCAGGAGCTTGGCGACACCGTCGGCCGCCCGCTCGAGAAGTACTGAGCGCAGCGGCCGATCATGACGGATGTCTCCTATCTCCTGTCCGCCCGCGCCGTGCGCGAGCGGGCGCATCAACTGCTTGCGCTCGGCCTCGACGGCAGGCTGCCGCATTTCCGCATCGATCTCGCCAAGCTCGATGCCATCGCCGATCTCGTGCGCGACGTGACCAACACGGCGTATCCGAGCGGCGAGGTGCCGTTCCACTCGCGCTGGCGGCACTTCGTGGTCGGCGGCGTCGACCGCTGGGCTGCGATCGCGGCGAAGGCGCCCTGGCCGGATGCAGCCGCGCGAGCGCGGGCCGAGTTCGACCTTGCGATCACCAGCGTGCTGCTCGATGCCGGCGCCGGTGCGGCTTGGCGCTATCAGGACGCCGTGACCGGTACGCGCATCGGCCGCTCCGAGGGGCTGGCGCTGGCGAGCCTCGACATGTTTGCCAGCGGCGCGTTCTCCGCCGACGCCGGCAATCCACTGCGCGCCGATGCGGCGAAGCTGCGAGAGCTCACCGTCGCCGATCTCGAACGCGGCTTTCAGGTGAGCGCTGACAATCCCCTGGTCGGGCTGGACGGCCGCGTAGCGCTGCTGCGCCGGCTCGGCGAGGTCACGGCGGCAAAGCCGGAGGTGTTCGGAACCAAGGATGGCCCGCGTCCCGGCGGCCTGTTCGATCAGCTCGCCGCTACGGCGACCGGTGGCCGTCTCCCGGCCGCCGACATCCTGCAGCAGGTGCTGCTGCAGCTCGGCCCGATCTGGCCATCGCGGCTGACCTTGCAGGGCATCGCGCTCGGCGACTGCTGGCGGCATGCCGCCCTGGTCACCGCAGATGCCACCACCGGCCTCGTCCCGCTGCACAAGCTGTCGCAATGGCTGAGCTATTCGCTGATCGAACCGCTGCAGCGCGCTGGCCTCGTGGTCGACGACATTGACGGTCTGACCGGCCTCGCCGAATACCGCAATGGCGGCCTGTTCGTCGACGGCGGCGTGCTGATTTTGCGCGATCCCGCCGATGCCGCGCGGGCGCACGCGGTGGACTCGCCGCTGGTGGTGGAATGGCGCGCGCTCACCGTCGCCCTGCTCGATCGCCTCGCCGCCCTGATCCGCCAGCACACCGGCCAGACCGCAGAGCAACTGCCCTTGGCGCGCATCCTCGAAGGCGGTACCTGGGCAACGGGGCGCAAGCTCGCCTTCGCCCGCCGCCCCGACGGCTCGCCGCCGCTCACCATCATCAGCGACGGCACGGTGTTTTAAGGGGTTTGAGTCACAATCGCCTACTCGCAGCTACGTCATTGCGAGCGAAGCGAAGCAATCCAGGGGCGAAAAAGAAAGTCTGGATTGCGTCGTCGCGGAGCTTGTCATCGGGCCGCGCTTTGCGCGGACCCGTTGGCTCCTCGCAATGACGAAACTGATCAGTTGCACGTAGGGTGGGCAAAGCGCAGCGTGCCCACCACTGCCATCTGAGCTAGGATCGCGGTGGGCACGGCGCGTGGCGCCTTGCCCACCCTACGGAGAACAAAGCCATGGAAGGCGTCACGGTCGTCGATCATCCGCTGGTGCAGCACAAGCTGACCCTGATCCGCGACAAGTCGATCTCGACCAAGTCGTTCCGCGAGCTCCTGAAGGAGATCGGCATGCTGCTGTGCTACGAGGTCACGCGCGACCTGCCGCTGACGGAGGTCGAGGTCGAGACGCCGCTGGCGCGGATGCAGTCGGCCAAGATCGCCGGCAAGAAGCTGGTGTTCGTGCCGGTGCTGCGCGCCGGCGTCACCTTCGTCGACGGCATGCTCGACCTGGTGCCGACCGCCCGCGTCGCCCATATCGGCCTCTACCGTGAGCCGCACACCTTCACCGCCGTGGAGTACTTCTTCAAGGCCCCGTCCGATCTGCAGGAGCGCCTCGCCGTCGTGGTGACGCCGGTGCTGGCAACCGGCAACAGCGCGGTTGCCGCCGTCGACCGGCTCAAGGAGCGCGGCGCCAAGGACATCCGCATGGTCTGCATGATCGCCGCCCCCGAAGGCGTCGAACGCGTCCGCGGCCTGCACCCCGACGTCACCTTGTGGACCGCCGCCATCGATGATGGCCTCGACGACGACGCCTTCATCGTTCCCGGCCTCGGCGACGCGGGCGACCGGGCGTATGGCACGCGGTAAGGCTGTCGGTCAATGTTGCGGCCCATCCTTCGAGACGCATCGCTTACGCGATGCTCCTCAGGATGAGGTCGAGTTCGCGGATCGAATTGAACTGCTGCCGGGGCATCGCTCGCAACCCTCATGGTGAGGAGCGTCGCCCTTGCGACGCGTCTCGAACCATGAGGCCCCATGCTGTCGATCATCGCTTCCCAAACCCATCGGCCCACCGCCGATGAAACCGCGCCTGCTGCTCGACCGTGGCTGGCACCACGGTCTCGTCGGCTTGGAAGATGTTGACCATGTCTTTCATCCGGCCCGGCTCGCCGAGACGCATCTTGTAGGCCAGGGTCGCCGGTCCCATGTCACGCTGCATTCCCGAGGGATAGACGTTCTCGCTGGCACCGAAGCAGCACAGCAGCGCGCCGCGTTTTTCCAGCTCGAGCCGCCCGCAGCCTGGCTTCGTGCATCGCAGGCCGCTAATCCACCGCCACCGGCTCGACGACGCCGGCCCGCTCGGTGATGACCTTGTACTGATCGGGGCGGCGATGCGCCGCGAAGTTGAACATCTTGTCCTTGCCCTGCCGGCACGCATCGAGATCGATGTCGGCGACCAGGACCTCGTCCGCGAGCGTCGTCGCCTGCGCGACGATGCAGCCATTGGGATCGACGATGCAGGAGCCGCCGATCAGTCCGCTGCCGTCCTCGTCGCCCGCCTTGGCCACGGCGATCGCCCAGGTCGCGTTCATATAGGCATTGGCCTGCGCCACCAGCGTCGAGTGGAACGTGCGCAACGACGCATCCTCAGTGTTGCCGCCGTTCGGATCATAGGCCGCGGAGTTGTAGCCGACGCAGACCAGCTCAACGCCTTGCATCCCGAGCACGCGCCAGGATTCCGGCCAGCGCCTGTCGTTGCAGATCATCATGCCCATGATCGCACCGCCCCATTCGGGACCGGCCCGCACCGCCGGAAAGCCGAGATCGCCATAGCCGAAATAGCGCTTTTCGAGCTGCTGATATTTGGCTCCTTCGCGCGGCTCGACCGAGCCCGGCAGATGGACCTTGCGGTACTTGCTGATGATCTGGCCGTCGGCATCGACCAGGACGGCGCTGTTGAAACGCCGACCGTCCGGCGTCAGCTCGGCATAGCCGACATAGAAGCCAACGCGCAGTTCGCGCGCGCGGTCGAACAGCGCAGCCACCGAAGGGTTGGGCATCGACCTCTCGAAATAGCTGTCGAGCGCATCGCCCTCCAGGATCCAGCGCGGAAAGAACGTGGTGAAGGCGAGTTCCGGAAACACCACCAGCGTCGCACCCTGCGCGGCCGCGCCCTCCAGCAGCGCAATCATCCGCGCGAGCGTGTGCGCGCGGCTGTCGGCCCGTTGCGTCGGGCCCATCTGGGCAGCGGCGGCGCGAAAGATACGACTCACGGCGATCTCCAATCTGCGCGCGACCAGCGTCACCGGCGCCATTGCCGGCCGTCCAGCGCGCGACAGGTTGCGATCAAACGAAACCGGCGCAGAAAATGCAACGTGCTTGACGGCAAGGGCGCCATGAAAAATGCAACGGCTGCATCAATCGCTGCCGCACATCAGAGGCGCATGACCATCGCGCCTGCAACTACGTTCCGAGCTTACGTTGTTCCGAGCTTACGTTCACGCGCCACGCCCGGTCCGGTGCAGGAGCCTCGCCCGCATGGCGGCAAGGCTCCCGCCAGTCGATGCTATGCGCGCGCCAGCTCGATGTCGTGGGTCTGCTTGGTCTCGGCGTCGTACACCTTGATCTGCAACATCGGGAAGCGGCGCTTGAGGTCATGCGCGCCGTTATGCGCGCCGTCCTTGGTCTTGAATTCGGTCTTGATCTGGCCATCGACGACGACCGCATAGCCGGTCAGCGGAAGGTCGTTGCCGGATTTGTCTTGAGCAGGCTTGTTGTGGACAGACTTCTCTTGGGCAGACTTGAGCATTGCGAGCCGACGTCGATTCGTGAGTTGCGGGGATGCCGGGTGCGCGGATCTCCGCGCCTCGAACGACACCGATGTAAGGTGAGTCTGTCGCGACGAGCAAGCGAAGACGCGTTCTGCACAAGCAGGGCGATTACGGTTCAACCTGACAGCGCGATCGCGCGCGGCCGACATTTGAGGCTGCTTCGTTCCGGCGGCCGGAACAGTAAACGCCGAAGCCCGCCCTTGACCGTTCGTTTACCTCGCGGCCGGCCACGACATCGTGACATTGATGCAGG
>NZ_CAFJ01000177.1 GCF_000239795.1 Bradyrhizobium sp. STM 3809
AACCAGCCCATGTTCGGCTCGCTCGGCTCCTCGCCCAAGGCAAGCTCGGCATCCTTCAATTCCCTAAGTAAGGAGTGCCATTGCCGATGCAAGGCAACGAGCTGGTGCCAGGTCGCAAGAACGTCATCGCGCGCCGCGCCGGGCTTGGCGGCCCACACCGCGGCGGTCGTGATCGCCCGCTCAACCCGTTGAAGAAGCTCGGAAAAGCCTGACTTCTCGAGGTCGGCGCGCATCTTCTCGGCCTGCTCGTCCGGATCCGGCGAATGGTGGTGATCGTGGGCGAAGGCGGCGATGATGGCGGCCCTGAGCTTGTGGGCCTCGGGGTGGGCGAGCTCCAGCGCGGCCACCTCCTCGAGGTGGTCGTGCAGCAGCCAGGGATGGTTGATCAGGCATTGCAGGATCAGGGCCTCGCGGCGCGAGATCGCCGAGCGCTGGCCGCGCATGATCGGGCTCATCGCGAGCTGCGGGCTCGCCGCCATATAGGGGCCGCGGGCCATCGCCGGGCCTGTGGATGGCGCGCCGCCGCGGCGGCCGCCCCCTGTGGATAACCGCCCCTGCTGTCCGGAACCGGGACTCCGGGGGCCGAACCGGCGTCCTGATTCGGCACCATAGCCGCGGCCGAAACCCCGGCCGCCATCGGGGGCGAAGGCCTGGTACAGCCGGTTGCTGAGGTCCTGCTTGTAGTATCGACGTACCACCTCGTCGGCGATGCCGCCGGTGAGCTGGCCGATCCGCGCCTCCAGCGCGGCGCGGCGCTCCGGAGTGTTGAAGCTGCCGCCCTCGATCTCGCGCGACCAGATCACCTCGGCCAGCGGTTTGGCGATCTTCAGCACCTCCTCGACCGCGCCGCGGCCGCCGGAGCGGACGAGGTCGTCGGGGTCCTGACCCTCGGGCAGCAGCGCGAAGCGCAGGCTTTTTCCCGGCTTGAGCAGCGGCAGCGCCAGGTCGGCGGCGCGATGGGCCGCCTTCTGGCCGGCGCGGTCGCCGTCGAAGCACAGGATCGGCTCGTCGACCATCTTCCAGATCAGCGACAACTGGCCTTCGGTGAGCGCCGTGCCGAGCGGCGCCACCGCGCCGGCGAAGCCGGCCGCGACCAGCGCGATGACGTCGACATAGCCCTCGACCACGATCATCGGCGCGCCGTTATGCGCGGCCTGGCGGGCGCTGGCGAGGTTGTAGAGGTTGTCGCCCTTGTGGAAGAGCGGCGTCTCCGGCGAGTTGAGATATTTCGCCGGCACGTCCTTCTGCATCGCGCGGCCGCCGAAGGCGATGACGCGTCCCCGCAGATCGGTGATCGGGAACATCACGCGGTCGCGGAAGCGATCATACGGCACGGGGATATCGTCGCCGCCGACCAGCAGGCCGGCCTCGACCATGTCGTTCACCGGCACGCCCTGCGCACCGAGATATTCCTTCAACGCGAAGCGGTCCGGCGGCGCGTAGCCGAGCCGGAACTGCAGTTGCGTCTGCGGCAGGATCGCGCGATCGGCGAGATAGCCCCGCGCTCTCGCGCCGTGCCGCGAGGCCAGCGTGTCGGCGAAGAATTTCGCCGCCAGCTCCATCACGTCATACAGCGTCTTGCGCTGGCGCTCCTGGCGCGCCGCATCCGGCGTCGCCACCGGCAGCGCCAGGCCGGCGAGCCCCGCCAGCCGCTCCACGGCCTCGGGGAACGAGCAGCCCTCGGTCTCCATCACGAAGTCGAAGATGTTGCCGTGCTTGCCGGAGGAGAAGTCGTGATAGAAGCCCTTCTGGTCGTTGACGTAGAAGGACGGCGTCTTCTCCTGCTGAAACGGCGACAGCCCCTTCCACTCCCGCCCCGCCTTCTTGAGCTTGACGCGCTTGCCGACGACATCCGAGACCGGAAGCCGGGCGCGCAGCTCATCGAGGAATTCGGGCGTGAAGCGGGCCATGGGCGGCGTGGCGGTCCTGTGCTGTGGACTTACGCATATAGGCAGCCGTGTACGAAATGTGAACTTCCTCGGCCTTGTCCGGGCTATTCACAGGCCGCGCTCTCTCGGCTAAGGCGCCAGGAAGCGGCCGGAGGCGATGCGGGCGGTCTCGTCGACGGGCCAGTTGTAGACATAGGTCCAGGCCTCGCGCGCCGAGCCGTCGGCCAAGGTGACGCCCAGGCGCTGGCGGAGATATTCGGTTGGCTGGGCAAAGCCCTCGCCGCAGGCCTCGTACATGTCGAACTCGCGCAGCATCGGTTCGGGCTGGTGCAGCCGGAACAGTTCGCCATGGACGACATCGGCCGCGTTCTCGGACAGCACGAGGCCGGGATAATGCTGGATGCGATAGAGCCGGCCGCGGCAGTGGGCCTCCGCGACGAAATCGGCATTGGCCGACAACAGCCGCGCCATCGGATGGTCGAAGCCACGCATCAGGGTGCCGTAGACGAACAGCAGGTCAGGGGTCGGATCGGAACTCATGCCGCCTGCATAGCCGCCCCGGCGCGGCAAGGCCAGCTCACGCCGCGCCGCGCGCCGGCAGGATCTCGTCGCTGACGACGTGGAATTTGGTCAAGGTCATCCGGCCGAACGAGGTCGACAGCGCGACGTCGGCGGCATCGCGGCCGGTCGCCATCAGGATGCGGCCCATGCGCGGGGTGTTGTGGCGGGCATCGAACGTGTACCACCGGCCGGAGAGATAGGCCTGAAACCAGCCGGAGAAGTCCATCGGATAGGGCTCCGCGGGAATGCCGATGTCGCCCATGTAGCCGGTGCAGTAGCGCGCCGGGATACCCATGCAGCGGCACAAGGTCAGCGCCAGATGCGCGAAGTCGCGGCAGACGCCGGTGCGCGACTGATAGACGTCGTGCGCCGACTTCATGTGATGGGCGTGCTCATAGCCGAAGCTGACATGCTGATGGACGAAGTCGCAGATCGCCTGCACCCGCGCCCATCCCGCCGGCGCACTGCCGAACATCGACCAGGCGATATCGGTCAGCTTGTCGGTCTCGCAATAGCGGCTCGGCATCAGATACAGCAGGAGATCGTCCGGCAGCTGGTCGATCGGCAGCTGCTGCGCGGCCGGCTCGACGGCATCGGGCAGTCCGCTGTCGCGCACGATGGCGCTGCCGTGGAACGTCACGCCGCCGGACGGCGCCACCAGGCGGCCGCAGATGTTGCCGAAGCTGTCGTGGTAGAAGCTGATCGGCACCGCCGGCTCGGCGGCGATGGTCTCGGCGCCGATGATGTCCTGCCGGCGCGAGGGATGGATCGACAGCATGATCACCATTGGCGTCGCCGCCGGCGCCGCGTAAGCGATCTCGAATCCGACCTTGATCTGCATCCGTCCCCTCCTCCGCCTGTGCACAGGCTCGGCAACATCAGGCCTTGTGATCGACCGCCGGGATCGGCATCGTCATCGAATCATCATCGTGGTTTTCGACGGTCCGATCCAGATTGACCTCTGCTCAATCGTCGTTCGCCGTGGCGCCCGAATGAGCAACGACCTGATCATGACGCAGCCGAGCACGACCGCACCAACACGACTCCTTCAAAGCGACGAAGTTCCGCCGGTCCATGAGCAGAACGCGGACGGTAGCTCGGCGCTGCTCTTCACCTGCGATCACTACGGCCGCCTGCTGCCGCGCGCGCTCGGCGACCTCGGTTTGCCCGAAAGCGAATTGGAGCGGCACATCGCCTGGGACATCGGCATCGCCGGCGTCGCCGAGCAGGTGTCGCGCGCGCTCGATGCGCATCTGCTGGCGCAGCGCTATTCGCGGCTGGTGATCGACTGCAACCGCTCGCCGAAGGCGCCAAACTCGATCCCGATGATCAGCGAGCGCACCACCATCCCCGGCAATGAGGGACTGACGCATGAGGACGCCGAGCTCAGGCGCCGCGCGATCTTCGATCCCTATCACGACCGCATCACCGCCGTGCTCGACGCGCGGCAGGCGGCGGGGCGGCCGACCATCCTGGTCTCGCTGCACAGCTTCACGCCTGTCTATGCGGGGATCGCGCGGCCCTGGCACATCGGCACGCTGTATCAGCACGACAAGGTGCTGCCGCCGCTGCTCTTGAAGGCGCTGCGCGCCGAACCGGATCTGGTCGTCGGCGACAATCAGCCATATGCGGTCGGTGACAACACCGACTACACCATCCCCGTACACGGCGAAGGTCGCGGGCTGATCACGTCGGGCATCGAGATCCGCCAGAACGAGATCGCCGAACCCGAAGGCCAGACGATCTGGGCCGAGCGGCTGATCCGCATCCTCGGCGAGATTGAGAACGAGCTGCGCAGCCGGGGGCTCGCCTAACGAACTCCGAGCATCGCTCGCGACACTTGCCTGGAGCGGGTCGCCTGCCCTTCACAGTCCTTCGAGACGCCCGCCTCCGGCGGGCTCCTCAGGACGAGGGCGGAGTGTGTGGCGCTGTTTCCTCACGGCGCGATCTCTATCCACTCGTGAGCACGCCTGTGAGCGTGTTCATGACCCGGTGCGGTGCCGCCCTGGGGTCTTGACCCTCATGGTGAGGAGCGCGCCCCCTGGCGCGCATCTCGAACCAGGAGGCCCCAAGCCTCACTCCGTCATGTCGGAGGCGTCGTGATGCGACAGGAGGCCGGCGAGCCGCCACAGCGCCGTCCTGAGATCGTCGTGACTTGGCAGCCCCAACGCGAGCCGCACCGCATTGGGCGAGTGGCCGTGCGCCACTGCGAATGCGCTCGCTGGCGTGATCGCGATCCCTGCCCGCGCCGCCGCGGCGGTCAGCGCCTCGGCGCGCCAGCCTTCGGGCAGATGCAGCCAGACGTGATAGGAGCGCGGATCTGCTTCGATCCGATAGCCGGCGAGGCACTCGGCCACGATCGCCTGCCGGACCAGCGCATCGGCGCGCTTGCGTCTTGTGATCTCGGCCGCGGTGCCGTCGGCGAGCAGGCCCATGCCGGCGGCCAAGGCGAGCGAGGTCACCGACCACGCGCCGGTGCGGACGGTGGCGGCGAACTTTTCGCGCAGATGCGACGGCACGTAGAGGAAGCCGACCGCAATGCCCGGCGCGAGCCGTTTGGCGAGGCTGTCGACCACGATGACGCGCTCCTCGGCCTGCGCGGCGAGCGAGACCTGGTCGCTCAGGAAGCCGTAGACGAGATCCTCGATGATCATCAGCTCATGCTTGCGCACCAGCCTCACGATCTCCTCGCGCCGCGCTTCGCTCATGGTGAGCCCGAGCGGATTCTGCATCACGGGCTGGATGTAGATCGCGTTGAGCGCGTGCGCCCGATGCGCCTTGGTCAGCGCATCGCCGCGGACGCCTTCGCCGTCCATCGCGAGCGGCACCAGCGTGACGCCGAGCCGCGCGGCGATGCCCTTGATCATCGGATAGGTCACGGCCTCGACGCCGAGCCGGCCGCCGACCGGCACCAGCGCTGAGATCGCCGCCGCGAGCGACTGCCGCCCGCTGCCGGCGAACACGAAATTCTCCGCGCGCGGCCGCCAGCGCTCGCCGGCGAAGAACGCGGCCGCCGTGCGCCCGGCCTCGACCAGCCGGCGCTGCGTGATCGGCGCCAGCACCGGCGCCAGCTTCTCCGGCCGCTGCCAGACGGCCAGCGACTTCGCGATCAATGCCGCCTGATCGGGCAGCGTCGGAAAATTGAACTCGAGATCGATGCGGCCGTCGAACGGCTCCAGCCGCAGCGAGGGCGGCACCGGCACGGGCTCGCCCGCGACGAAGGTGCCGCGGCCGACCTCGCCGACGACGAGGCCCCTGCGCAACAATTCGGCATAGACGCGGGCTGCCGTAGATGCGGCAATTCCCCGCTCATACGCGAACTGGCGCTGCGGCGGCAGCCGGTCCCCGGCCTTCAGCCGGCCCTGCGCGATGTCCTCGGCGATGTCGTCCACAAGGGTCGTATACGAAGCATTCATGCTATATTGCACCGAGAGCAATGTTTCGATTGCACCGAGGTATGTACTGCGCGATTGCTCTTCGAACAATGCAATCGAAGACCAATAGGTGACTCATGGCATATTCCCTGGCGCAGCGTTGGGCAACTCCGCAAGTTGCTCACGGAAAGAGCAATTTGCTCCAGGTCCCCCAGCTCTGGCTGCAGCGTCTGTTCTGGCGCTCCGAGCTCGCGCTGCTCGATGCCGAGCAGATGCGCGACTGCGGGCTCGATCCGACGGTGGTCCACGACGAGGCCAACAAGCCGTTCTGGCGCGACTGACGACGACACCGCGGAGGACACAGCGATGCCGACGCTTCCGTTTCACCAAGTCGACGTGTTCTCCAAGGTTGCTTTCAAAGGCAACCCGCTGGCCGTGATCGCCGAGGCCGACGGCCTCGACGATGCGGCGATGCAGGCGATCGCCAATTGGACCAATCTGTCCGAGACGACCTTCCTGTCGCGTGCCCAGGATCCAGGCGCTGATTACCGCGTGCGCATCTTCACGCCACAGCGCGAGCTGCCGTTTGCCGGTCATCCGACGCTTGGCTCGGCCCATGTCTGGCTGGCCCTCGGCGGCCGGCCGAAGGGCGAGCACGTGGTGCAGGAATGCGGTGCGGGCCTCGTGCGCATCAAGCGCGCCGGCGACCGGCTCGCCTTCGCGGCACCGCCGCTGCGCAGGACCGGCGCCGTCGATGCGGAGCTCACGGCCAGGATTGCAGCGGCGCTCGGCATCAGGACGGATGCGATGCGCGCGGTGCAGTGGGCCGACAACGGTCCGGGCTGGATCGGCGTGCTCCTGGACTCGCGCCAGGATCTGCTGAACATCAGGTTCAACGTGCTGGCGCTGTCGCAGCAACCGGTCGGCATCGTGGCGCCATGGGATCCCGCGACGGACGGACGCGATGCGCATTACGAGGTCCGCGCCTTCACCTGGAGCGGCGCCGAGGACCCGGTGACGGGCAGCCTCAATGCAAGTCTGGCGCAATGGCTGATCGGCGCCGGAATTGCTCCGAAGCAATATATCGCCTCGCAGGGCACCGCGCTCGGCCGCGCCGGTCGCGTTCACGTCGCCCAGGACGGCGAGACCATCTGGATCGGCGGCGACGTCGCCCCGGTGGTGAAGGGCACGATCGACCTTTAAGTCGCGCGCCCTGCGTTTCGCAAGGCGCGTGGCAGCGGCTCGCTGCGCTTCCGCCAGCCGAAGGGCTCGCCTATACTTCGACCAAACAGGCGTTCTTGCATGAACATCAAGGTCGATCCGGCGGCGGTCACGCCCGAGCAGTTCTTTTCCTGGGTGACGACACAGGAGGAGCGTTACGAACTCGTCGACGGCGAGGTCGTGATGATGGCCGGCGCCGGCCGGCGGCACGACGCCATCGTGGTCAATCTGACAGCGGTGCTGCACGCCCAGACGAGGGGCGGCTCGTGCCAGACATTCACCGGTGATACTTACGTCATCACGTCACCCACGACCAGGCGCATGCCCGATCTCGGCGTCGATTGCGGCAAGCCGGATGAGGATTCGCTGGTGGCAGACCAGCCAGCGCTGCTGATCGAGGTGCTGTCGCCGACCACCGGTGGCTTCGACGTCACGGTCAAGCTGGCCGAGTATCAGGCGCTGCCCAGTCTCGACTACATCCTGTTCGTCGACACCGACAGCCCCAATGTCCATCTCTATTCACGCGCTGCAAGCGGCGCTTGGACGGATATCGTGCTCAAGGGGCTCGAGGCGGTCATTCAGCTGACGACGCTGAAGGTCACGCTCGAGCTTCGCGAGGTCTATGCCGGCCTCGACTTTCGGCCAAAGCCGCGCCTGGTCGAGTAAGCGCGAATTGTGCGGTCATCGCCGTCTCAGCGCGCTCGCGTCAGGGCCAGCCAGACGCCACCGCCGATCATGAAGCCGCCGGAGATGCGCGAGACCAGGCGGGTGCGCCTTGCCGAGAACATTTTTCGCGCGCGGCCGGCGAGCAGGGCATAGACGGCGTCGGTCAGGCCCGCGACCACCATGAAGGTGACGCCGAGCAGCGCGACCTGCGGCACGTGATCCCGGCTCATGTCCATGAACTGCGGCAGGAAGGCGCCGAAGAACACCATCACCTTGGGATTCGACAGCAGCACCACGAGGCCCTGCAGGAAAAAGCCGCCGCGCGGCGGCGGAGGCGGCGCCTCGCCCTCGGCGATGCCTTCGACGGGCGAGCGGATCAGCTGGATGCCGAGCCAGACCAGATAGGCCGCGCCGATCAGGCGCACCCATTCGAACCAGTAGCCCATCGTGGCCATCAAGGTCGTCAGGCCCATCGCGATGATGCCGATCGCGATCGCAAGGCCCGTCTGGACGCCGGCGATGTTGATCAGCGCGGCGCGGGTTCCATGGCGCAACCCGTTGGCGATCAGCAAAGTCACGACAGGACCGGGCAGCAGCGCGAGCGCGACGCAGGCGGCGATGAAAGCGAGATAGACTTGCAGGGACATGGTTAAGGCTCGCGAAGAAGGACGCCATGTCATACACCAGAAGGATATCGCCACGCCATGCGACGCCGAGCCGGCAGACCGCCATGTCCATCCCGATAGGGAATCTCTCGACAGCCGATCGCGAGATCGTGCATCGCGCGCTCGGCGCCGCTGTCGAGGGTCCGTTCTTTCCGGAGTGGGAGTTCCACACGCTGTTCGGCCTCTATCGCTCGGAGGTCAGAGCCATCTACGAGGCCTGGCCGTCTCCGGCCTGCAACTCCGACCGGCTGCTCGCGGCGATGATCGGGTCCCTGAACCACCTGATCGGCTATCCGCACAAGCACGAGGACGCCTTTCACCAATATTTTCCGGAAGGTCGCAGCGCCCTCGCTGCGACGCTCAAGTGGGTCGCCGCCCTGGACGGCTGACGAGATGTAAGACCCCGTAAGGCTGCTGCCGGCCACTCGGCGGCTTGACACGCAACCTTTTGGTTGCATAACATCACCCCCATGGACGCGGTCTTCAAGGCCCTGTCGGACGCCTCGCGGCGGGCGCTGCTGGACAGGCTTCATGCGCGCAACGGCCAGACCCTGACCGAGCTCTGCGACGGCCTCGCGATGACGCGGCAGGCCGTGACCAAGCACCTAGCGATCCTGGAAGCAGCGAATCTGGTCACGACGATCCGGCACGGCCGCGAGAAGCTGCACTTCCTCAATCCCGTGCCGATCCATCAGATCGGCGAACGCTGGATCAGGAAATTCGAGCGCGCCAAGCTGGTCGCGCTCGGCGAATTGAAGAAGCGACTGGAGGAAGGTGATGACTGAGCCGGGCCCCGCATTGGACATCGCAACGTTCAGGCCAGAGACCGTCTATACGATCTACATCGCCGCCACCCCAGAGAAGGTCTGGCAGGCACTGACCTCGGCCGAGTTCAGCCGGCAATACTTCTTCGGCTTCGCCATCGAAGCGGATCTGCGCACCGGGGGCGCGTTCATCGTGCGCACGCCCGACGGCGCCGAGCATATCAGCGGCGAGGTGATCGTCTGCGAGCCGCCGCATCGGCTCACGATCACCTGGGACGTCAACTGGCCCGGCCTCGTCGAGGCCCTCGGCCGCACGCTCGTCACCTACGAGATCGAGCAGGCTGGCGCCGCCGTGCGTCTCACCATGACCGAAGCGCATGAGCGGCCGCTGTCGGACGACATCCTGTCCGGCGGACGCCAGGGCTGGCCGGCGATCCTGTCGAGCCTGAAAAGCCTGCTCGAAACCGGCAAGCCGCTCGCCGTGCAAATGGCGCCGCCGGAGCGCATGCTGGCGGCGTTGAAGGCGATGGGGATCGGCCTGTCGTAACGAGCGGCTTGCGGATCTGTCTTGTCAGAGCGACGTGTCGCGTGACACTGTGGCATGTCTCGAAATTTTGAAGCCTCAGTGTCGAATGTCGATGCCGGACGTCCATTCTCAGCATCGCGCCGGCATCGCACTCGTGGTTGCGGCCGCTGTCGCCTGGAGCACCGCGCCGTTCTTCACGAGGCTCCTCCATCTGGATTCCTGGACTATCCTGTTCTGGCGCGGCCTGTTCGGCGGCAGCTTCATCGCCTTGTTTGTCGTCGTCGCCCAAGGTGGGCGCGGAGCACGAAACCTCGTCCGACTCGGAACGGGCGGGACGCTCGTTGCTTGCCTTTCGACCCTTGCGATGCTGGCATTCATTCCCGCCCTGCAACTGACGAGCGCCGCCAACGTCGCGATCGTCATTGCCGCCCAGCCGTTTACGACGGCAGCGATCGCCTGGTTCTGGCTCCGCGAAAAGCCTTCCAATGCAACGATCCTGGCGAGCCTGGTCGCGTTCGGCGGCATCGCCGTCACGGTGAGCGGAGCTCTCGCCGCTGCAGATCTGCGCGCGATCGGGCTCGCCATGCTGATGATGCTCGCCTTCGGTGCCATGACTGTGGCGATGCGGCGATACAAGGACACGCCGATGGTCGCGGCAGCGGCCGTGTCCAACCTGCTCGGATCGGCTGTCAGCATCCCGTTTGCAGGAGACCTGTTGGCCGTCTCGGCGGTCGACGTCGGCACGCTGGCGATGTTCGGCCTCTGTCAGGTCGCGCTCGGGCTCACCCTGTTCTCGCTCGGCGTCAGGCTGCTGCCCTCCGGGCGCGCATCGCTGATCGCGACATTGGAAACACCGCTGATGCCGTTCTGGGTCTGGCTGGCGTTTTCAGAGCTGCCGAGCGGGCGCGCGCTCGCCGGGGGCGCTCTGGTCATGATGGCCGTGATCGCCGATATTGTCGGCAACAACCGCAAGCCTCAGGCCGCGTGAAAACCAGGCGACGTAAAATTGGCGGCCCGTTCAGGACACCGCAGCGATCTGCGGAATGCAGGCCAGTACGCCGCCGACCTGGACCGCGTTGCTCAGCATGCCGCCCCAATGCAGCCACCGCAGCCGGCGCACGGCGGTCGCATCGCCGCAATCCCGCTCGCGGATGCGCACGTCCATCCGCTGCAGGAACCAGCGCCGGGACAGCAAAGCAAAGCCGGCCACAGCGCCGATCCCCAAGGCGAGCAAGGGCCGGCCGTCCGCCAAGACGGCCATCGTGCCGATGCCACCGGCGATCGCCAGTGCCACGAAGTAGGAATTGAACATGCCGCGCAGCAGCCGCGTCACCGGGACGATGTCGAGGCGCACCAGCAGGAACGCCGGTGCGGCGAGCAGCAGATAGAACATCGGCAGCAGCAGGATGATAGTGGCGAACAAGGCGATGTTGTCAGGCATGATCCTCCCCTTCTCCCCGACCAGGGCCATCGCATTTGACGATCGCAGTTTTGAGTTCGTCTGTCACCGCGTCGTCATGGCCGGGCTTTCGCCGCGCCGAAGCTGCTACGGCCGCGCAGGCGGGACAAGCCCGGGCATGACGGAGTCAATCACTTAGCCGAATGGTCCGGCGCGACGACCGCCGATCCGCAGAGGACAACGAGCGTGCACGGCAACGGCCAGTGCCGTCATCGCAGCTTTCGCCGGGCGCGCTTACGCCGGTGCCACGATCCGGCGGTAGAGGTGCCAGGTCGCATGGCCCAGCACCGGCACCGTCACCAGGAGCCCGAGAAAGTATGGCAGCGCCGAGACGATCAGCAGCACGGTGATGATCGCGGCCCAGCCGATCATCGGTCCGGGACTGGCCACGACCGCGCGGACACTGGTGATCATCGCGGTGACGAAATCGACATCGCGATCCAGCAGCAGCGGAAACGACACAACGGTCAGCGAGAACAGCACCAGCGACAGCGCCGCGCCGTCGAGATTGCCAATCGCGAGGAACAGCAGGCCCTCATTGGTGGTCAGCACCACCGTCATGAATTCCTTGAAGCTGGAGAACGAGGCGTTGAGGCCGAGCAGCAGCGCGATCAAGAGGCGCACCTGGTACATCCAGATGACGAAGAAGAACAATGTCACGAACGCCATCCAGCCGATCTCGCCGCGCGAGATGATGGTTCGCCAGATCGCGCCGTAGGAGACGGGCTGGCCGAGTTCGCGGCGGCGGCTGATCTCGTAGAGGCCGATGGCCACGAACGGGCCAATCAACGCGAAGCCTGCCGCCAGGGGATAAGCGAGATAGACCATGCCGAAGGCGGTCACGCACAGCACGATGCTGACGCCGCCGAGCACATAGATCAGGCCGAAGGCGAGCCCGAACAGCGGCTGCGCCTGGAAATCGCGCAGGCCTTGCGTCAAGGCCTCGGCAATATCGGCCGTGGTGATGCGGCGCACCACGGGATCAGTGCGTCCCGAAACGGATGCGGTCATCGGCGGTCCCTCCTGACTGTCTTTGTTGAGCCGATGCTAACAGCGGGAGGGCTACGATTTCAATTTCAACTTGTGTGCAGGGCGGGAACGAATCTTCCTTTTGCGCTCGCATATCTCCGCGCCGTCATGGCCGGGCTTGTCCCGGCAATCCACGTCGTTCGGCATTCTCGGAAAGACGTCGATGCCCGGGCCTTCGCCGCGCCGAAGGGGCTTCGGCCCCGCCGGCGAGACGAGCCCGGGCATGACGGAGTAACAAATGAACAGGTTTGCCCGCCGTACACGCTGACGGTCGGGCGCGACAGCCTACCCCCGCGACCGCAGCTCGCGCCTGAGCACCTTGCCCGTCGCGGTCATGGGCAGGCTGTCGGTGAACTCGACATGCCGCGGATACTCATGCGCGGCGAGCTTCACCTTGACGAAGTCCTGGATCTCCCGCGACAGCGTATCATTTGCAACGAAGCCCGGCCGCAGCACGATCCAGGCCTTGACCGCCTCGGTACGCACGGGATCGGGAATGCCGACGACGGCGGCGAGCGCGACGGCGGGATGCTTAAGCAAGGTGTCCTCGATCTCCGCCGGGCCGATGCGATAGCCGGCCGAGGTGATGACGTCGTCCTCGCGGCTCGCGTACCAGAAATAGCCGTCCGCATCCTGCGTGCCGAGATCGCCGGTCAGCAGCACGTCGCCCGCGAACTTCTTCCGTGTCGCCTCGGGATTGCGCCAATATTGGATCATCGTGCAGGGATTGGGCTGGCGAACGCCGATGATGCCGCGCTCGCCCCGCGGCAGCTCCTCGCCCTTGTCGTTGACGATCACGACCTCGAAGCCGGGCGTCGCCTTGCCCATCGAGCCCGGCCGGATCGGAAACAGACTTGCGTTGTTGCCGACGACGAGATTGCACTCGGTCTGGCCGTAGATCTCATGCGCATCGATGCCGAAGGTCGCGCGCACCCAGTCGAGCAGCTCGGCGCCGAGCGACTCGCCGCCGGTGAGGATGCTGCGGAGCTTCACCCCGTCATGCTTGACGTTGGCCTGCCGCATCAGCTTCAGCGCGGTCGGCGGCAGGAAGACGTTGCGCACCTGATAGTCCGCCATCAGCTGCATCGCCGCCTGCGGCACGAACTTCTTGGCCCGGTAGCCCACCACGGGCACCGCGTGATACCAGGCGGGAAACAGCACATCGAACAGGCCGCCGATCCAGGCCCAGTCCGCCGGCGTCCACATCACGTCGCCGGGCTTCGGCAGGAAGCCGTGCACCATCTCGACATTGGGCAGATGCCCCAGCAGCACGCGATGGGCGTGCAATGCGCCCTTGGGATTTCCCGTCGTGCCCGAGGTATAGATGATGATGGCAGGATCGTTGCTCGAGGTGGCGACGGTTGGAAACTGACCGGAGGCCTGCTCCAGCGTCGGCCAGAACGGCCGGGCGCCATTGCCCTCGCCGTCGGTGACGTAGATCGTCTTCAGCTCCGGCAATCGATCGCGGATGCGCGCGAGCTTGGCGAGACCCGCCGTGTCGGTGACCACGACCTTGGCGCCGGAGTTCTGCAGCCGGAATTGCAGCGCGTCCTCGCCGAACAGCGTGAAAAGCGGCACCGAGACGAGACCGGCGCGGAACGCGGCGAGGTGCACGATCGGCAGCTCGAGGGATTGCGACAGGAACACCGCGACGCGATCGCCCTGCGCGAGGCCGTCGGCCTTCAGCACGTTGGCGAAGCGGCAGGAATGGTCGCGCAGCTCGTCGAAGGAGACGCGGCGCGCGGCACCATCCTCCTCGACGACGATCAGCGCCAGGCGGCCCGAGCCGTCGGCGTGGCGATCACAGGTCGCGGCGGCGATGTTGAATTGCGCCGGGATGTTCCAGCGGAAGTCGCGGTACAGCTGGTCGTAGTCGGACGTTTCCTGAAGCATGGCGGAGGTGTTTCCCTCTCGGTTGTTTGCCGAGCAGCGGCTCGGTTACCTACCTCTCCCCGCCTGCGGCAGGGGTATCGCATATGGCGATCGATGTTTTGCGCCCATGTCCTCCCGC
>NZ_CAFJ01000176.1 GCF_000239795.1 Bradyrhizobium sp. STM 3809
TCGAGCATGGCGGAGGCTGGACAGATATTCAGGCGGAATGCGTAGCCGGTGTTTCCTTTGAAGCAGATGGATTGGCTCTGTCGGGCGACGATTCGGGCCTTGTCATAGCGCTTGCCGGGAAATCGACTGACACGACCGAGCGCGTAAGGCTCGTCATTCACAAGTCGCGTGAAAGGATCGCATGCTTTCGCATCGAGCCGTGTCCGAGCGCCGAGGATCAACCGGACGAAGTCCGCGAGTGTTATAGAGAGTTGACGCGCTAAGCGCGCTCGTGCCTGCGTCTCACTGTAGACCGAGAGCGTAACGCGCGCATATGAAGGTGACCTCTATCCCCGTCATTGCAAGGCGTCGTTGCGACGACGCAATCTGTGGATGGTGCAGCAATAGCGGCTGCCGACTGCGTCTTGTCGGCTGAGCGCGTAGCCCTGCATGTCGCTGAGCTCAAGCGGGGTTTGACCGGCGCCCCCCAAAAAAATTCCGGCGTCGTCCCGGGCAAGCGCTTCGGCGCGACGGCGCCGGCGCGTGCCGACCCGGGACCCATAACCCCGACCCGTTGTGAGGCGGCAGGCTGGAGCAACAGCGCACCACCCACCGCCGATGGTGATTATGGGTCCCGGGTCGGCGTTCGCCAACGCTTGCGCGTTGTCGGACTTGCCCGGGACGACACCGAGGTTGCGGCGGGCAGCGAACGCGACGACGGCTGCAGCCCTTATTTTTGGGGCTGAGTCGCCCGACAGGCTATCTGAACCGTTGTTTTGGAGAGCGGCGAACTGATAAGTTCGGCTGCACCGAAACGCTATCTTCGCCAACAGATACAACACGATCAGCCGATTTGCTGCCGTCCGCCTGAAAATTCATCTTTCATATTTTCCGAAATCATGATTGTCTACGCTCATCCCGCCTCGGCAGCGAGGGGCGTACGCGTCGTCACGGACGTGAGGTGGGGATGCGATGGACGGGCAGGCAGCAACTGACGAGTGCGGCCGGCACGGACGGCGAAGTCGCGTGGTCCTGATACCCCGACGCTGGTGTCACGCGCTGATGCGGAAGCATCATGCGCAACGGTGGCCAACAAGCCCGGTGCACCGAGGAGAGCGCGTATAAGACGTAACCCATCGCGCAGGGAAGGCCGGGTCGCTCTGGCTGAACCTGTGGTTCCTGCCCCGTGCATTCTTGTTCGCACGGGGGCCGCGGGTGCCAGCCGGCAACCGGTCTTCCCTGCGCCCTCCATGTCAGGGAGGGAAGAATTTCCGCAAAGCTCGGGCGCCGATCGCGCCGCGAGAAGGTGAAGCTGTGCGGAACGGGAATCAGGCGGTCCTGCGGGCGGGCTCTCAGCGATGTCGTCGGCTCCCTCCGCGTCATTGCGAGGAGCGCAGCGACGAAGCAATCCAGAGTCCCGCCCACCAGCCTGGACTGCTTCGCTTCGCTCGCAATGACGGAGGAACAAGCGGTGCTTGCGAACCAGCAATCTGGAATGAGGCCTGGCTGTCCGCCACCACCTCCGCCGTCATCCCCGCGAAAGCGGGGATCCAGTACGCCGCGGCGGAGCGGTCGATCATAGGCGGCGCGGCGTACTGGATCGCCCGGTTGAACCGGGCGATGACAGCGGTGGGGGAGGCGAGATCAGGCGTCGATGCGGGCGGCCTGGCGTTGTCCAAGCTCGGCTGATGCCGTCCCGTAACCCCGCCGTAACCCGTCCCGATGACCATTCCCGGCCCAACAACCGGTTTCGCAGCCTGCCCAAAACCATTATGGTGCCGGACCATGTTGCCGCCGGGCGGTTCCGATTTCGAGTTCAATCAACGGGTTATGGCCTGGTGACGCAGGTCAGGAGAGCGGTTTGACGCGCTATGTTTCGACCCGCGGGGAAGCCCCCGCGCTCACCTTCTGCGATGTGATGCTGACCGGGCTCGCCCGCGACGGCGGCCTGTACGTGCCCGAGACCTGGCCGCAGCTGACGGCTGCGACCATCGCGTCCTTCTTCGGCCGGCCCTATTGGGAGGTCGCGGTCGAGGTCATCAAGCCGTTCGTCGCCGGCGAGATTTCGGACGCCGAACTCGGCCGCATGGCCAACGAGGCCTACGCCACCTTCCGCCACCCGGCGGTGGTGCCGCTCGACCAGATCGCCCCGCATCAGTTCGTCCTTGAGCTGTTCCACGGCCCGACCCTGGCGTTCAAGGACGTGGCGATGCAGCTGATCTCGCGGCTGATGGACCATGTGCTGGCCAAGCGCGGCGAGCGGACCACCATCGTGGTCGCGACATCAGGCGACACGGGCGGCGCTGCGGTCGATGCCTTTGCCGGCCGCGACAATGCCGACCTCATCGTGCTGTTTCCGCATGGCCGCATCTCCGAGGTGCAGCGGCGGATGATGACGACGTCGGGCGCGGCCAACGTGCATGCGCTGGCGATCGAGGGCCATTTCGACGACTGCCAGGCGATCGTGAAGGGTCTGTTCAACCATCACGCCTTCCGCGATTCGGTGTCGCTGTCCGGCGTCAACTCGATCAACTGGGCCCGCGTCGTCGCCCAGGTCGTCTATTACTTCACTGCGGCCGTCGCCGTCGGTGCACCGCATCGCGCGGTCGACTTCACCGTGCCGACCGGGAATTTCGGCGACATCTTCGCCGGCTACGTCGCCAAGCGCATGGGTCTGCCGGTGCGCACCCTGCGCGTCGCCACCAACGTCAACGACATCTTGGCGCGCACGCTGGCGACCGGCATCTACGAGGTGCGCGAGGTGCATGCCACGGCCTCGCCGTCGATGGACATCCAGGTGTCGTCGAATTTCGAGCGGCTGCTGTTCGAAGCCGGCGGCCGCGATGCCGGCACGGTGCGCCGGCTGATGGAGAGCCTGAAGCAGTCGGGCCGCTTCGTGCTGCCCGATGCGATGCTCTCTGAGATCAGGGCCGGTTTCGAGGCCGGCCGCGCCGACGAGACCGAGACGGCGGCGGCGATCCGCGCCGCGTTCCGCGAGGCCGGCGATCTCGTCGATCCGCATACGGCGGTGGCGCTGGCGGTGGCCGATCGCGACGGCACCGATACGTCGGTGCCGAACATCGTGCTGGCGACGGCGCATCCGGCCAAATTCCCCGACGCGGTCGAGGCCGCCTGCGGACAGCGTCCGCATCTGCCGGTCTGGCTGGAGGGGCTGATGAGCAAGCGCGAGGACGCGAGGATCATGCGGAACGACCAGGCCGAGGTGGAAAAATTCATCCGCTCGGTCAGCCGGGCCGCCAAGCAGGGAATGGCATGATGGGCGTGGAAGTCACCAAGCTGCCGACGGGTCTGACGGTCGTTACCGACACGATGCCGCACCTGGAGACGGCGGCGCTCGGCGTCTGGGCCGGGGTCGGCGGCCGCGACGAGAAGCCGGACGAGCACGGCATCTCGCACCTGCTCGAGCACATGGCGTTCAAGGGCACGACGACGCGCAGCGCGCGCGAGATCGTCGAGGCGATCGAGGCCGTCGGCGGCGACCTCAATGCCGGCACCTCGACCGAGACCACGGCCTATTACGCCCGCGTGCTGAAGGCCGACGTGCCGCTGGCGCTCGACGTGCTCTCGGACATCCTCGCCAACCCGTCCTTCGTGCCGGAGGAGCTGGAGCGCGAGAAGAACGTCATCGTGCAGGAGATCGGCGCCGCGCAGGACACGCCCGACGACGTCGTGTTCGAGCATCTCAACGAGCTGTGCTTTCCGGACCAGCCGATGGGTCGCTCGCTGCTCGGCACCGCCAAGACGCTCGAGGCATTCGACCGCGACAAGCTGCACGGCTATCTGTCGACGCATTATCGCGGGCCGGACATGGTGGTCGCCGCCGCCGGCGCCGTCGATCATCAGCGCGTGGTCGAGGACGTGAGCAGGCGATTCGCCAGCTTCAACGGCGGCGAGGGACCGAAGCCGCAGCCGGCTGCGTTCGGCAAGGGCGGCTCGCGCGTCGTGCATCGTGATCTCGAGCAGGCGCATCTCACACTGGCGCTCGAAGGCGTGCCGCAGGCCGACCCGTCGCTGTTCTCGCTGCAGGTCTTCACCAACATCCTCGGCGGCGGCATGTCGTCCCGGCTGTTCCAGGAGGTCCGCGAGAACCGCGGGCTCTGCTACTCCGTCTACACGTTCCACGCGCCCTACAGCGACACCGGCTTCTTCGGGCTCTACACCGGCACTGATCCCGCCGACGCGCCCGAGATGATGGAGGTCGTGGTCGACATCATCGGCAATGCCGTGGAGACGCTGAGCGAGGCCGAGGTTGCGCGCGCCAAGGCGCAGATGAAGGCGGGGCTGCTGATGGCGCTTGAGAGCTGCAGCGCCCGCGCCGAGCAGCTGGCGCGCCATATCCTCGCCTATGGACGGCCACAGACGCTGCAGGAAATGGTTGCCAAGATCGAGGCCGTCAGCGTCGAGAGCACCCGGGACGCGGCGCGTGCACTCCTCGCACGCAGCAAGCCCGCGGTGGTCGCGCTGGGGACCGGGAGAGGTCTGGACACGGCGGTGAGTTTCGCCGAAGGTCTTGCCGGGCCCAAATCAAAGGCTCAGCTGCATTGAGCACGAGGCCGAAATGTCCTGAGACTTCGTGGTCGGCGGTCGTCAGACCTTCGGCTCGCAGATCGAGGGGCTGAAGAGCAGGGAGAGCGTCACCGATGGCCCTGTTTCGCTTGCCCAGCAGTGGACCGGCTGCGCTCGCCCCGCGCGGATACGGCCTGTTCCTCCGCGCGCCGCAGATGGCCGATTACGCGCAATGGGCGCAATTGCGCGAGCTCAGCCGCGATTATCTGACGCCGTGGGAGCCGATCTGGCCGTCCGACGACCTGACCCGCTCCGGCTTCCGCCGACGGCTGCGGCGCTATGCCGAGGACATCTCGGCCGACCGCTCTTATCCATTCATCGTGTTCCGCGAATCAGACGGCGCCATGCTCGGCGGCATCACCCTCGCCAATGTCCGCCGCGGCATCGTCCAGGCCGGCACGATCGGCTACTGGATGGGCCAGCCGCATGCGCATCGCGGCTACATGACGACCGCGCTCAAGCTGCTGCTGCCGACCTTGTTCGGAGAGCTCAACCTGCACCGCGTCGAGGCGGCCTGCATCCCGACCAATACGCCGTCGATCCGGGTGCTGGAGAAATGCGGCTTCACCCGCGAGGGCCTGGCGCGCCGCTATCTCTGCATCAACGGCGTCTGGCAGGACCATTACCTCTACGGGCTGCTGCATGAGGATTTCCGGGGCTAGGATTTGTGATCGGGCAGGGCTGGTTCCGGCCTCTGAAATGGGTATAGACGCCTGAGGACAGCGCCTCTGGCCAGGCGTTCCGGGAGCTCGCCGCGGTCACGCGGAGCGACCCCGGGGCAGGCCGGGCGAGCGAGATGCCGGGGACTTCGAGAATGCGACAGACGCGTGTGATTCGAGTTGGGACTTTGGCCGTCGTGCTGGCGGCCCTGAGCGCCACGAGCATGGCGCCGCCCGCCGTCGCGCAATCGCTGACCGACCGTTTCAAGAGCCTGTTCGGCGGCGGCTCGGACGACAAGCAGGAGAACCTGCCGGCCAGCGGCGGTCCGCCCGCCGATCCCACCGAGGGGCTGACCTGCCCGCCGGTCAATATCCGGGCCGGCGCCTCGACCTACGCGGTCGCGATGCCCGGCAAGCAGGCGGTCGGCAACGATGTCCGCTTCCAGGCCTCGATCACCAAGACCGCCCGCGAGTGCAATCTCAACGGCAACGAGATCATCGGCAAGATCGGCATCCAGGGCCGCGTCGTCGCCGGCCCGGCCGGCGCGCCGGCCACCGTCGACATCCCGATGCGCATCGCGGTGGTGCAGGGCGGGATCGGCGAGAAGGTGATCGCGACGAAGGCGTACCGCACGACGGTCCAGATGACGGCCGACGGCAGCGTGCCATTCACGATCGTGGCCGAGGACATGGTCTATCCCGTCCCGCCGCCCGGCACCAACGCCGACAATTATGTCTTCTACATCGGCTTCGATCCGCAGGCCTTGACGCCGGAGCGGGGGGGCAAGAAGCGGAAGTGAGGTTGCGGCTGATCGCGCGCGCGGTGCGGGGGACCAGGCGTGCGTTCGAAAAGCGAAAGGCCGGCGTTTGGCGCCGGCCTTTCGAAGATGTCGGATCGATGAGCGCAGGCTCAGTTCAGCTTGCGGCTGACTTCCGCGATGCCCTTGGCGACGAGGTCGTCGCCGAGACCGTCCTTGACCGACTGCGACAGCACGGTCGCGGCGGCCTGGACGGCGGCTTCGGCCGCGGCAGCCCTGACGTCGGCAAGGGCCTGGGCCTCGGCGAGGGCGATCTTGCTCTCGGCGGCCTTGGTGCGACGGGAGACGAAGTCTTCCATCTTGGCCTTGGCCTCCGCCGCGATGCGCTCGGCTTCCGCCTTGGCGCTGGTGACAATCTCCTCGGCCTCACGCTCGGCGCTGGCGCGGCGGGTCTTGTAGTCGGCGAGCACCTTGGCCGCCTCGTCCTTGAGCCGCTTGGCCTCCGCCAGCTCGTCCCTGATGCGATCGGCACGGTGGTCGAGCGCCTTCAGGACCATGCGGTGGACACCGAGATAGGCGAACAGGCCCATCAGGATCACGAACGCGATTGCAACCCAGGTTTCCGGATCTGCGAGCAAATGCATCAGGCCGTTCCCTTCAACGATGCATCGACCGCAGCTTCGACCGTCTTGGCCGCGGGGGCCTTGCCGGTGAGCTGCTGCACGATCGCAGAGGCCGCATCCGCGGCGATGCCGCGGACATTGCTCATCGCGGTCGCGCGCGTGGAGGCGATGGACGTCTCGGCCGCCGCGAGCTTGGCTGCGAGGCTGTCTTCCAGCGCCTTGCGCTCGGCCTCCGAGGACGCCGCGAGCTTGTCGCGGGTCTCGGCGCCGATCGCCTGGGCGCGGGCACGAGCCGTCGCCAGCTCGGTCTCATACGCCTTCATCGCGGCTTCGGATTCGTCCTTGAGCCGCTGCGCGTCGGCCAGATCGCCGTCGATCGACTTCTGGCGGGCGTCGATGACGGCCCCGACCTTCGGCAGCGCCACACGCGAGACGATCACGTACAGCGCCACGAAGGCGATCACCAGAGAGACGATCTGGGAGGGAAAGGTTTCCTTCTGGAAGGGAGGAAACCCATGCCCGCCTTCGGCCTCCGTATGGGCGTTTGCGCTGCCCTTGGCCTCGCCGCCCTTGGCCTCGCCATGACTTTCAGCCACGGGCTTCTCCTGTCCGGCTCAGGCCGTCTTAGACGGCGTACAGCAGGAGCAGGGCGATCAGCAGCGAGAAGATGCCGAGCGCTTCGGTCACCGCGAAGCCGAAAATCAGGTTGCCGAACTGGCCCTGGGCGGCCGACGGATTGCGCAGAGCGGCCGACAGGTAGTTGCCGAAGATGATGCCGATGCCGGCACCCGCGCCGCCCATGCCGATGCAGGCAATGCCCGCGCCAATGTACTTCGCTGCAACCGGATCCATGACGAACTCCTTTGAGAGGTTTGGTAGAGAGGCCGGATCAGTGACCCGGATGGATAGCATCGTTGAGATAGATGCAGGTGAGGATGGTGAAGACGTAGGCCTGGAGGAACGCGACCATCAGCTCGAGGCCGGTCAGCGCGACCGTGAGACCGAGCGGCAGCAGCGCGCCGACCTTGCCGACGAAGCCGAGCGCGCCGAGCATGGTCACGAAGCTCGCGAACACCTTCAAGGTGACGTGGCCGGCCAGCATGTTGGCGAACAGACGGACGCTGTGCGAGATCGGGCGGGAGAAGAAGGAGATGATTTCGATCACGACCACCAGCGGCAGGATCACCGCAGGGATGCCCGAGGGCACGAACAGCTTAAAGAACTTCAGGCCGTTCTTGTAGAAGCCGTAGATGATGACCGTCAGGAACACCAAAAGCGCCAGCGAGAAGGTGACGATGATGTGGCTGGAGACGGTGAAGGTGTAGGGGATGATGCCGACGATGTTCGAGACGAAGATGAACATGAACAGCGAGAACACCAGCGGGAAGAACGTCATGCCGTGCGAGCCGGCGCTGGTTCTGATGGTGTTGGCGACGAATTCGTAGGCCAACTCGACCACCGACTGGAAGCGGCCCGGAACGAGCGCGCGCCCGGCGCCGAGCATCATGGCCGCGATCAGCACGACTGCGAGCAGCATGTAGGCGCTGGAGGTGGTGAAGGCGATCTCCTGATTGCCGATGTGGCCGATCGTGAAGATCTTGTTGAGATGGAATTGTTCGATCGGATCGATCATCCGCGTGGCGTCTCAGTTGTTCACCGGCCACGCCGGCGCTTTGCAATTCAATCGTTGGTCTTCCGCGCCGAGGTGTTCCGCTGACGTCTCATCGGCGGGACCGGTCGGGAGCTATGCCTGCAGATCTGACCACGTTCAACACGCCGGCGGCGAAGCCGAGCAGGAAAAACACGATAAATCCGAAGGGGGATGTCGACAGCAAGCGGTCGAAGCCCCAGCCAAGCACCGCACCGACGAGGACCCCGGCGATCAACTCGGAGGACAGCCGCAGGCCACGCGCCATGGCCGAAGCCCGGGCTGCAGTGTCACCGCTGCCGTTTCCAGGTTGATCAGCCTCGATCTTTCGGCCGCCCCGAATTTCGGACAACCGCTGGTCGAGACTTCCGAGCCTTGCGGAAAGCGCAACCTCATCGGGCGACTTGTCGCGATCTCCGTGTCCGCTGCTGTTGTTCGTGTCATCCGCCATGTGCCATCCGCCAAATCTGGAGATGCCTGGAGACCCGACGTGTCGCCGCGAAATGCAGGAAATAGCGCCCCATCGCCCTTTAAAGCCGCGCGGACCATACTGACCGCATCCCCCCAAGTCAAGATTGCGTGTTGAACTGTTAGATGACTGAATTTGCTCGTTTTCTCGGCTTTTTCGTCAGATCCGCCGCGGCTGTCACCGCGGCGCATCAACAGCGTTGTGCGCAGGTGCGATGTTGCGTCTCGCGGAGCTGTCTGATCCGATGCCGGTGAACCCTCACCAGACCGGGAACCCTTATGCCGCGCCAGATCGACTATTACTTCTCCCTGCAGTCGCCATGGGCCTATATCGGTCACCGTCTGTTCCGTGACATCGCCGCGAGCCATGGCGTCGCGGTGACCCTCAAGCCGGTGATGCTGCTGGACCTGTTTGCCGAGACCGGCGGCCTGCCGCTCGCCAAGCGCCATCCGGCCCGGCAACGCTACCGGATCGTCGAGCTGAAGCGCTGGCGCGATCGGCGGGGGCTCGATTTCCACCTCCAGCCGAAGAACTGGCCGTTCCACCCGCGCCTCTCGGACGGTGTCGTCATCGCGGCGCTGCAGGCGGGGCTGGATCCCGAGCCGTATCTGCAGCGGGCGTTCGCGGCGATCTGGGAGCAGCAGCTCAACCTCGGTGACGCCGATGTCGTCGCCGGTCTCGTCGATGCGGCGGGATTGCCCGGGCGCGATCTCGTGGCGCTGGCGGCGAGCGATCCGGTGGGCGCGGCCTACGAGCAGAACCGGCTGGACGCGATCGCGGCGGACGTGTTCGGCTCGCCCGCCTATGTGCTGGATGGCGAGGTGTTCTGGGGGCAGGACCGGCTCGAGCTGCTGGCCGACGCGTTGAAATCGGGCCGCTCCGCCTATACGTCCGAGCCATGAGGGCGGCCCGTGACAGGTGATCGCACCTGAGGCCACGTCATGGCCGCGACACAATGTCGGCGTGCATGACGGCGGTTGCGAATGCGCCCTGGAGAGCCCGCCATGAGTGTGACGAAGACGAGTGTCACCAAGCCCTGCCGGCATCCCCTCGTCGCGCTGCTCGCATTGGGCTGTCTGGGAGGCGAAGCCTTGGCCGCCGAGGACGCCGCGCCCGACGGCGACAAGGGGCGCTACACGATGTCGACGACAGCGGACGGCGTGATCCGGCTCGACACACGCACCGGTGCGGTCTCGACCTGCAACAACAGCGCCGGTTCCGGCTGGGCCTGTTACGCCGTGCCCGACGAGCGCGCCGCGCTCGATGCCGAGATCGGCCGGCTCCAGGTGGAGAACGAGAAGCTCAAGGCGCAACTCGCCTCGCGCGACCAGAGCATCTCCGGCAAGATCGATGAGCCGTTGCCGAAGGACCAGGCGCTGCCCAAATCCGATCAGCTGAAGAAGTCCGAGTCCAAAGCCGGTGAAAAGCCGGGCGAGTCGAAATCGGCCGATGGAACGCGCAAGCTGGAAATTCCGTTGCCCAGCGACCAGGACATGGATCGCATGATGGGTTTCCTGGAGCAGGCCTGGCGCCGGCTGCTCGACATGGCGAACCGGGTGCAGAAGGACGTCTCCGGCAGGATCTGACGGGGCGGCGAGGAGGCGGAGCAGATGTCCGTCAGATCGATATCGCGCACGGCGCCGTCGGCCGTCGCCGTCAACACGGTCGTGACGTCGGCCTTGACGGTGCCGACGCCTGGCCGCGGCTTCATCGATCTCACCCGCGAGGTCGAGGCCTTTCTCTCCGAAATCTCGGCCCGCGAAGGTGTCGTGACCGCCTTTATCCGTCACACCTCGGCGTCGCTGACGATCCAGGAGAACGCCGATCCCACCGTGCTGCGTGATCTCACCACCGCGCTGTCGCGCCTGGCGCCGGAGGACGCCGGCTGGGTGCACGACACCGAGGGGCCCGACGACATGCCGGCCCACATCAAGACCATGCTGAGCGCGGTCTCGCTGCAGGTGCCGGTGCGAGACGGACGGATGCTGCTCGGCACCTGGCAGGCGATCTATCTGATCGAGCATCGCGCGCGTCCGCATCGGCGTGAGGTGGTGCTGCAGTTCATCGGGGCGGTCTGACGTCGGAAAAAGACAAAAGCATCGGCCTGAAATGCCGAACGGCCGCGGAGTGATCCGCGGCCGTTCGGTGGAGACAGAGGCGAGCGGCAGAGCCGCTCGCCTCGTGATCAGAGATCTCAGTGGTCCTGGATGTTGACGTCCTTCGTCTCCGGCAGGAACACGAAGCCGACCACGGCCGTGATCACGGCGAAGAACACCGGGTACCACAAGCCGGCATAGATATCGCCGGTCGAGGCCACGATCGCGAACGCGGTGGCCGGCAAGAGGCCGCCGAACCAGCCGTTGCCGATGTGATAGGGCAGCGACATCGAGGTGTAGCGGATCTTGGTCGGGAACAACTCGACCAGCATCGCTGCGATCGGGCCGTAGACCATGGTCACGAAGATCACCAGGATGAACAGCAGGCCGATGATGGCGGCGACCTGCGGACGGAAGATGTCGAACGGATGCGCCATCTTCACGATCGAGGCGTCGCCCGCCTTCGGATAGCCGGCCTCGGTGATGGCCGCGCCAAGCGCCGGATTGCCGCTCTTGGCATCGGCGTAGGGCACTTCCTTGCCGTTGAAGGTGACCTTCACGCCGGCGCCGGCCGGGCCAGGCACGGTCGAGTAGCGGACCGAGGACTTGGCCAGGAAGTCGCGCGCGGTGTCGCAGGGAGCGGTGAACTGCCGGGTGCCGACCGGGTTGAACAGGTCGCCGCAGCCGGCGGGATCCGCCACCACTTCCACCTTCGTCGCCTCGAGTGCCTTCTCCAGCGCCGGGTTGGCGTTGGTCGTGATCATCTTGAAGATCGGGAAGAAGGTGAGCGCCGCGATCAGGCAGCCGCCCATGATGATCGGCTTGCGGCCGATCTTGTCGGACAGCACGCCGAAGATCACGAAGAAGCCGGTGCCGAGCAGCAGCGACCAGGCGATCAGCAGGTTGGCGGTGTAGCCATCGACCTTCAGGATCGATTGCAGGAAGAACAGCGCGTAGAACTGGCCGGTGTACCAGACAACGCCCTGGCCCATGGTGCCGCCGATCAGCGCCAGCAGCACGATCTTGGCGTTGCTCCAGTTGCCGAACGCTTCCGTCAGCGGCGCCTTGGAGCTCTTGCCCTCTTCCTTCATCTTCTGGAACACCGGCGACTCGTTGAGGCGCAGGCGGATCCAGAGCGAGACGCCGAGCAGCAGCACCGAGACCAGGAACGGAACGCGCCAGCCCCATTTGGCGAAGTCGGCCTCGCCGATGATGGTGCGGGTGAACAGGATCACCAGCAGCGACAGGAACAGGCCGAGCGTCGCGGTGGTCTGGATGAACGAGGTGTAGTAGCCGCGCTTGCCGTTCGGCGCGTGCTCGGCGACGTAGGTCGCGGCACCGCCATACTCGCCGCCGAGCGCGAGGCCCTGCAGCAGGCGCAGCGAGATCAGGATCACCGGCGCGGCGAAGCCGATCGTGTCGGCGTTCGGCAGCAGGCCGACGATGAAGGTCGACAGGCCCATGATCAGGATCGTGACCAGGAAGGTGTATTTGCGGCCGACGATGTCGCCGATGCGGCCGAACACGATGGCGCCGAACGGGCGCACCAGGAAGCCGGCGGCGAAGGCGAGCAGCGCGAAGATGTCGCGGGTGGCCGGCGGATAGGCCGAGAAGAACTGGGCGCCGATGATCGAGGCCAGCGACCCGTAGAGATAGAAGTCGTACCACTCGAACACGGTGCCGAGAGAGGAGGCCAGAATGACGAAGCGTTCGTCCTTCGTCATGCCTCCCGATCTCGCTTGTGTGGCTACCATTGTCGACATCGGCATTCGCTCCCCAAGATTGTTGCTATGATGGTTTCGCCTCCGCATGCCGGACCTGGACGGCGAGAGATCGCGGAGACCTTGCGTCTTCGATAACATCGCAGTGAAACCCGCCCCAATAAGACTTTCGGCCCTGCCCGCCAGCGCGCGCGGGAAAGGTGGGGACATTGCGGCGGATCAAGTTCGCTGACCGGCTGTCGCGCTATCGTTGTTGCGTCGCACAAGTCGTGGATTAACCGCCTTTCCCGCCAATGGAATTGCATGCTTGCATGCGACCATTCGCCGAGCGAGTATTTCCGAAAGTCGGACGATGCACGCACCGCGCGCGTCGTCACATTGCAAGGTCAAATCAGGATTCATGGCGGCTGCCAGCACCCATCTCGTCATCGCCGATGATCACCCGCTGTTCCGCAATGCACTGCGGCAGGCGGTGGCGAGCGTGCTCGCGGAGGCCGTGGTCGACGAGGCCGGCTCGTTCGAGGACCTGACCGCGCTGTTGGAAAAGGATTCCGAGGTCGACCTCGTCCTGCTCGATCTCACCATGCCCGGCATTTCGGGCTTCTCCGGCCTGATCTACCTGCGGGCGCAATATCCGGCGATCCCCGTGGTCATCGTCTCGGCGAGCGACGACGGCGCCACGATCCGCCGCTCGCTCGATTTCGGCGCCTCCGGCTTCATCCCGAAACGCTTCGGCGTCGACACCCTGCGCGACGCCATCAAGAAGGTGATGGACGGCGATGTCTGGGTGCCGCCCGACACCGACCTCGCCGCCGGCGCCGACCCGGAGATGACCAAGCTGCGCGACCGCCTGGTCACGCTGACCCCGCAGCAGGTGCGCGTCTTGATGATGCTGTCGCAGGGCCTGCTCAACAAGCAGATCGCCTACGAGCTCGGTGTTTCCGAAGCGACCATCAAGGCGCATGTCTCGGCCATCCTGCAAAAGCTCGGCGTCGAGAGCCGGACCCAGGCGGTGATCGCCGCGGCAAAGATCGCGGGAAGTGCGTGGCGGCAGGATACGCCGACGGGGAAGTGACGGGCTGGCCGCCTGCAGGTTCAGGCCTGCTTCCACCGCGATATTGTTGACCCTCATGGTGAGGAGGCGCGCAGCGCCGTCTCGAACCATGAGGCCCAGGTTGCGGGCCTCGCCCTTCGAGACGCCCGCCTGCGGCGGGCTCCTCAGGGTGAGGGGATCCAATCCCCGTGGGTTGAGGCAACGCGATCACGGCATGAGGCCGCAAGGTCCAAGCCGAGGCCGGGAAGCTCAACTCATCTGATCGACGGTCCATCGCGACACACCGTCTCAGCCTCGCGGCGCATCCAGCGTCCGAGCTTTGCTCATCGATCGCCCTCTCGACATCAGA
>NZ_CAFJ01000175.1 GCF_000239795.1 Bradyrhizobium sp. STM 3809
CGTTCGGGAACGGCGCCGGGAAATAGTCCGCCGGACGGCCCGGACGCTCGAACATCTCGCCGGAATCGTTCGGACCGTCCTTGATCTTGTACTCGGCCGCGAACGCCGCCGCCTGGGCCGGCGAATAGCCGGGACCGCCGGGCTCGGCGAGGTTGCGGAACGCCACATAGTTCAGCGAGTGGCAGTTCGAGCAGACTTCCTTGTAGATCTTCAGGCCGCGCTGCACGGCGCCGCGGTCGAACTTGCCGAACGGGCCGGCGAACGACCAGCTCTGCGACGGCGGCGTCAGCGTGCCTTCGTTGGCGCGGGCCTCGCCGACGCTGCCGGCGAACAGCGAGGCGACGGCCACCAGGGCCACCGCGGCGGCGGCGACCGCTTTGCGGCCGGACTTGGCCAGCACGTCGTCGGCGATCGAGTTCGGCAGCGGACGCGGACGCTCGATCCGGGCGAGCAGCGGCAGCACGATCAGGAAGTAGGCGAAGTACAGCACGGTCAGGATGCGGCCGAGCACGACATAGACGCCCTCCGGCGGCTGCGCGCCGAGATAGCCGAGGCCGACGCAGACGACGAAGAAGATCCAGAAGAACTGTTTGCCGAGCGGACGGTACTTGTTCGAACGGGTCTTGGCCGAGTCGAGCCAGGGCAGGAACACCAGCACGATGATCGCCGCGAACATCGCGATGACGCCGGCCAGCTTGTTCGGCACCGAGCGCAGGATGGCGTAGAACGGCAGGTAGTACCATTCCGGCACGATGTGGGCGGGCGTCACGGCCGGGTTGGCCGGGATGTAGTTGTCGGCGTCGCCGAGATAGTTCGGCATGTAGAAGATGAACCAGGAATAGAAGATCAGGAAGCAGGTGACGCCGAAGAAGTCCTTGATCGTCGCATAGGGCGTGAACGGCACCATGTCCTTGTCGGTCTTCGGCTCGACGCCGGCCGGGTTGTTCTGACCGGCGACGTGCAGCGCCCAGACGTGCAGCACGACCACGCCGGCGATCAGGAACGGCAGCAGATAGTGGAGCGCGAAGAAGCGGTTCAGGGTCGGGTTGCCGACCGAGTAGCCGCCCCACAGCAGGGTCACGATGCTCTCGCCGAAATACGGCACGGCCGAGAACAGGTTGGTGATGACGGTCGCGCCCCAGAAGCTCATCTGGCCCCACGGCAGCACGTAGCCCATGAAGCCCGTGGCCATCATCAGCAGATAGATGATGACGCCGAGGATCCAGAGCACCTCGCGCGGCGCCTTGTACGACCCGTAATAGAGGCCGCGGAACATGTGGATGTAGACGGCGAGGAAGAACATCGAGGCGCCGCAGGCGTGCATGTTGCGCAGCAGCCAGCCGTAGTTCACGTCACGGACGATCAGCTCGACCGACTTGAACGCGAGATCGGCATGCGGCGTGTAGTGCATCGCCAGGATGACGCCGGTGACGATCTGAACACCGAGCATCAGCGACAGGATGGCGCCGAAGGTCCACCAGTAGTTCAGGTTCCGCGGCGTCGGATAGGCAACGAAGGACGAGTGGACCAGTCCGATGATGGGGAGTCGCTGCTCGAACCACTTCAAGGCGGGGTGGCTCGGCTGGTAGGTAGAAGGTCCACTCATGATGCGTTCCTGAAAGAATTATCTTGCACGATCGAGCTTGAGCTTGCGGACGTAACGTCCGCTCAGCCGATCTGGATTTTGGTGTCGGAAACGAACTGATAGGGCGGGACGGGCAGGTTCAGCGGCGCCGGTCCCTGGCGGACGCGGCCGGAGGCATCGTATTGCGAGCCGTGGCACGGGCAGAAGAAGCCGTCGTAATTGCCCTCGTGCGCAATCGGAATACAGCCGAGATGGGTGCAGATGCCGATGACCACCAGCCACTGCTCGTGGCCGTCCTTGGTGCGCGACTGGTCGGTCGCCGGATCGGGCAGGCTCGACACCGGAACCGCGCGGACCTCCTCGACCTGCTTCTTGGTGCGGTGGGAGATGTAGATCGGCTTGCCGCGCCAGAACACCTTGATGTCCTGTCCCTCGGCGACCGGGGTGAGATCGACCTCGATCGGCGCGCCGGCCGCGATGGTCGAGGCATCGGGATTCATCTGGGAGATGAAGGGCCACAGGGCGGCCACGCCACCGACCGCTGCGGTCGCGCCCGTGGCGACGAAGAGAAAATCCCGGCGTGTCGGATGATCCGCAGTAGACGCTGTCACGATTCCAACCCTTTCTTTCGTTGCAGCCGGCGCAACGCCCCGCTCGACGTGTCGGATCTCAGCGTTGGAGATCACGTGACCGGGAGGTGCCTGCCGGCGCCCGCGTCCCCCGCGGCGGCAGAAAACAGCTCGTGCTACCGCCCCGGTAAGAACAAGCTGTCCAGAATCGTTCTATTGGCACCCTTGCGATACGAGCGCAAGCCCGCTATCGGCCCCGCAGCACGCCATGCACCAATTCCGGCTTCGGAAGCGGACTTTCGGCCTCACCCTTAAGACCTATTCGCATGCAGATCGCGCTCTATCAGCCCGACATTCCGCAGAACACCGGAACGATTCTGCGCCTGTGCGCCTGCCTCGGGCTCACGGCGCACATCATCGAGCCCGCGGGCTTTGCGGTCTCCGACCGGCAGTTCCGCCGCGCCGGCATGGACTATCTCGACCAGCTCGATTGGCGCCGGCACGATTCCTGGAGCGCGTTCGAGGCCTGGCGGACCGCGGCCGGCCATCGCCTGCTGCTGCTCACCACGAAGGGCGCAACATCCTACCTGGATGTCAGCTATCGCCCCTATGACATCCTCCTGCTCGGGCGCGAGAGCGTCGGCGTGCCCGCGACGGTGGCAGAGGCGGCCGACGCGCGGCTGCGCATTCCGCTCAAGTCAGGCATGCGCTCGCTGAACGTCGCAATGGCCGCCGCGATGGCCGCCGGCGAAGCGCTGCGCCAGGTTGGACATTTCGTCCAATTGCAATCCGCACAGGGAGCATCGGAGTGAGCTACGCGGTGAAGGAGATCTTCATGACCCTGCAGGGCGAAGGCGCCCAGGCGGGGCGTGCCGCCGTGTTCTGCCGCTTCGCCGGCTGCAACCTGTGGAGCGGCCGCGAGGCCGATCGCGCAACCGCGACGTGCCGGTTCTGCGACACCGATTTCGTCGGCACCGACGGGACGTTCGGCGGCCGTTACAAGACGGCGGCCGCTCTGGCCGAGGCCATCGCCGGGCAATGGACAGGCGGGGCGGCCGACCGCTATACGATCCTCACCGGCGGCGAGCCGCTGCTGCAGGTCGATGACGACCTGATCTCGGCGCTCCATGCCCAGGGCTTCGCCGTCGGCGTCGAGACCAACGGCACGCTCGTTCCGCCCGATGGCATCGACTGGATCTGCGTCAGCCCGAAAGCCGGCGCCGAGTTGAAGCTGCGGCAGGGCCACGAGCTGAAGCTGGTCTATCCGCAGGCCGGCGCGGAGCCGGACAAGTTCGAACACCTCGCTTTCGCGCGCTTCTCGCTGCAGCCGATGGACGGGCCGGAGGCGGCCGCGAACACGGCGCGCGCGATCGATTACTGCCAGCATCATCCGCAATGGCGGCTCAGCCTGCAGACGCACAAGATGATCGGCATCAGATAGGGACCGTTGACCACCGATGTGGGAATTGACCAAATCGTTCACCTTCGAGGCCGCGCATGCGCTGGCGCATACGACGCTCGGCGAGGTGAGCCAGGAGATCCACGGCCACTCCTTCCGCGCCGAGGTGACGGTGCGCGGCACGCCGGACCCCAAGACGGGCATGGTGGTCGATTTCGGCCTGCTGACGCAGCGCCTGGGCGAGATCCAGGCGACCCTCGACCACAAGTTCCTGAACCGGATCGAGGCGATCGGGCTGCCGACGCTGGAGAACCTCTCCCGCTTCATCTATGAGCGTGTCCGCTCCATCGGCCACGTCACCAAGGTCAGCGTCCACCGCGACAGCTGCCGCGAGACCTGCACCTATTTCGGTCCGCAGGACTGATTGTTTGTGGTAGGACCTCACCTGCAGCGACAACAGCGCTGTCACCTTCGGCTGTCATGCGCTCTTGACGGCGAGGTGAACGCCAATGTGCCCGGGGGGACGTCCATGACCACTGCCGCCATCGAGGATCGCAAGGCCCGCGCCCGCGCCTGGTTCGAAAGCCTGCGCGACCAGATCTGCGCGGCGTTCGAGCGGCTCGAGGACGAGGCGCCGGCCGAACTCTTCCCGCGCGCGCCCGCCCGCTTCGTGCGCACGGCGTGGGAGCGCACCGACCATGGCGGCGGGCATGGCGGCGGCGGCGTGATGAGCATGATGCACGGCCGGCTGTTCGAGAAGGTGGGCGTGCACTGCTCGACCGTGCATGGCGAATTCGCGCCGGAATTCCGCAGCCAGATTCCCGGCGCCGCGGAGGATCCGCGGTTCTGGGCCTCGGGCATCTCGCTGATCGCGCATCTGTGGTCGCCGCATGTGCCGGCGGTGCACATGAACACCCGCTTCGTCGTCACCACCAAGGCCTGGTTCGGCGGCGGCGCCGACCTGACCCCCGTGCTGGACCGCCGGCGCACCCAGGAGGACCCCGATACTCTCGCCTTCCACGCCGCGATGAAGGGCGCCTGCGATGCGCATGCGGCCGTGGCGTCCTACGACAAGTACAAGCGCTGGTGCGACGAGTACTTCTATTTGCCCCACCGCAAGGAGCCGCGCGGCATCGGCGGCATCTTCTACGACCACCACGATTCCGGCGACTGGGAGGCCGACCTCACCTTCACCCAGGACGTCGGCCGCGCCTTCCTCAAGGTCTACCCGGAGCTGGTCCGGCGCAATTTCAGCGCACCGTGGACCGACGCCGACCGCGAGGAGCAGCTCATCCGCCGCGGCCGCTATGTCGAATTCAACCTGCTTTATGACCGCGGCACCACATTTGGGCTCAAAACCGGCGGCAATGTCGACAGCATTCTGTCCTCGATGCCGCCCGAGGTGAGATGGCCGTGAAACCCGCGTGGCCGAACCGCGTAGATTGACCATGACGACCGCCCTGCCCCGCGCCATGCTGATCGACATGGATGACACCATCCTGTCGGCCTATGGCCGACCCGAGATCGCCTGGAACATCGTGGCCACCGAGTTCGCCGACGAGCTCGCGCCGCACACGCCCCAGGCGGTCGCCGCCGCGATCCTGACCTCGGCGCGCAGCTTCTGGTCGGTCGCCGGCGCCGAATGGCGGATGAAGCTGATCCAGGCGCGGCAGGAGGTGGTGAAGGGCGGCTTCGCGGCGCTGACCGGCACCGGCCCTGCCCTGCCGATCGAGCTCGCGATCCGCATCGCCGACCGCTTCACGACCTATCGCGACGAGCAGATGTTCGTCTTCCCCGGCGCGCATGAGGCGATCGACGCGTTCAAGGCACGCGGCGTCAAGCTCGCGCTGGTCACCAATGGTGAGGCCGGCCAGCAGCGCGCCAAGATCGAGCGCTTCGCCCTGGCGCACCGCTTCGACCACATCCAGATCGAGGGCGAGCACGGCTTCGGCAAGCCCGAGGAGCGCGCCTATTGGCACGCGATGGAGCGGCTCGGCGTCGGGCCCGAGGACACCTGGATGATCGGCGACAATCTGGAATGGGAGATCGAGGCGCCGCAGCGGCTCGGCATCTATTCGATCTGGATCGACGTTCATGGCGACGGCCTGCCCGAAGGCACCCACGTCAAGCCAGACCGCATCATCCGCTCGCTGACCGAGCTGGTGCCGGGCTGAGGCGGGTCGGATCGTCTTAACGACATGTCTCCCGAGTGACGAACGATGGGTCGTTCGTTCACGTTGATTGGCTACCGCGCCTTAACCCCGTTTGCACGTCGCCCGTATTCCCCGGGAGGGCGAAGCCCTGCGAAACTGAATCGAAATTCGCACGAATTGTAGTCGATCGAGCCTGTCGCAAGGCGCCATGCGCGGCGCCGAGCATTTGGAGGGGGCCGTCGACCGTGGGCATCGTTGCATCTCCGTTCTCCGAGAAGTCTCTGAGCGTCTCGATCAAGACGTCGCTTCTGACCTCGGTTTTCCTGCTGCTGTTGATCCTGGGCGGCGTGTCGATCCTGGCCAAGATCCGGCTCTCGGCGCTCGAGACCGCCATCGAGACCGTCGGCCGCGACCGGCTGCCGAAGCTCCGTGCGCTCGGCGAGATCAATCTGCTGCTGGCGCGCGTCCGATCGGCGTCCTACCGGATCGCTTTGACGGTGACGCCGGAGCAGCGCGCCGAGGTCCGCAAGACCTTCGACCGGCGCAATGCAGATCTCAGCGAGAAGATCGAGGCGTTCAAGGCCAGCCTCCAGCCGAATACGCCGCTCGCGATCATCTTCGAAGATTTTGCCGCGAAGTGGAGCCAGTATGCGACCAGGCACCAGCCACGGATCGTCGATCCAGAGCTCGCGCTCGATCGCGAGAAATATGCCGACATCGTCAACGTCGAGACCGAAGCCTATTTCCAGGGCGTGGTCGAGACCATCAACCAGGGCATCAAGCTCGCCAATCAGGAGGCGGACAAGACCATCGACGCGGCGATTGCCGACAGCCGGTTCTTCTCGCTCATCCTGTGGGCGGTGAATGGCTTCAGTTTGCTGATCGGCGTGGCGACCCTGATCTTCGTCGTCCGGGACGTTTCGACGCCGATCCATCGGATCACCGAAAGCATGGAGCGGATCGCGCATGGCGAGCTCGAGACCGAGATCCCCTATGCCGAGCACGGCAACGAGCTCGGGCTGATGGCGCGTGCGCTCGTCGTATTCCGCAAGAGCCTGGTCGAGAACGAGCGGTTGAACGCGGCCACCCGGACGCTGTCGGAGCTCAGCGAGTGGCTGCAGTCGGCCAAATCGGAATCCGAGCTGTTCGACATGATCTCATCGGTGCTCGGGCGATTGATGCCGGAATGCAAGGGCGGCCTGTACATCTATGCCAATGCGCGCGACGTGCTCGAGGTCGCCGCGCAATGGAACGGGGATGTCCGGACGGTGAGCATGCACCCGGAGGATTGCTGGAGCTTGCGCCGCGGCCATTGCTACGTCCATGGCACGAGCGAAATCGAATTCCACTGCGACCACGTCCACAAGGACATCAACGAGAATTATTGCTGCATCCCGATCCTGGCCCATGGCGATACGGTCGGACTGCTGCATCTGGAGTATACCTACGACAGCACCGAAACGCCGGACGAAGCCAAGGCGCGCTTCGCCGACCGCGTCCGGCTCGGGCTTGCCTGCGCCGAGCATCTGTCGATCGCCATCGCCAACATGAAGCTGCGCGAGGGCCTGCGGGACCAGTCGCTGCGCGATGCGCTGACCGGGCTGAACAACCGGCGCTCCTTGATCGAGACTGCGCGGCGCGAATTGCTGCGTGCCGCGCGCACCGGCACGCCGGTCAGCGTCGTGACGCTCGACGTCGACCACTTCAAGTCATTCAACGACAATCACGGCCACGAGGCGGGCGATACCGTGCTGCGTCACATCGGCGAAATTCTCAGGGCCGCCTGCGGCGATGACGATGTGCCGTGCCGCCTGGGCGGCGAGGAATTCGTCGTCCTGCTGCCGAATTGCACGGTCGAAGAGGCCGCGCTGCGCGCCGAGGAGCTGCGCGCCAGGGTCGAGGCGCTCAACATCAGCTATGGGGACCGCCTGCTGCCGCGGGTGACGATCTCGGTCGGTGTCGCCTCCTATCCCGAGGCCGGCATCGACCTGCCGGAGATCCTGCGCGTCGCTGACGGCGCGCTGTACCGCGCCAAGCAGAAGGGCCGCAACCGGGTCGAGCTCGCCCCCGGCGGCATGGTCCCGCCGATCGACGAAATGACCAACCGCGCCGTCGCGACGCTCGATGCAATCGTCGCGCGCGCAGAGACCAGACCGATCGGATCGTCCGGTCCGGAGACCGGCGCGCACGTGGCGTGAACCGAGCGCGCCGGCCGGCCTCAGCGGCGATGGCGCAGCGCCTCGACCAGCGGGGTCGAAGGCCGCCGATCACGATCAGAGCATCGGATCGGGACGTCGGCGCCAGCGTCGCCGCGGAGCCGGATCGCGGTGGTGACCTCGACCGGAACCCAAGGCACTTGCGACCGACCCGCAATGTCAGAACTCAGTCAATTGACCTACCGCAACAAAAGTGCCCAGGCCCGATCTATTGATGGCAGTGTTCACTATCCCGATACTTCTCGCGGTCATCCGCTGCCATGTCAGACGCACCGCCAGACCAAAACTCGCGTGCAAGGTTTGACCCCAAGGCGTTTCTTGCCAGGCCGTCAGCCGGGGTCATGCTCGAACGATTCCCTGCTGGCGCGCAGATTCACGCCCAAGGCGCCCACGCCGACAGCGTCGCCTACATCCGCAAGGGACGCGTGAAGATCACGGCGTTCTCCAACCGCGGCAAGGAAGCCATCGTCGGGATCCTTCACCAAGGCCAGTTCTTCGGCGAGTCCTGTCTCGGCGATACGCGTGTTCGGACGGCCGCCGTCGTCGCTCTGGAAGATTGTCTGATCACCTCAGTCTCGAAGGAGACCATGCTCGCAACGCTCGGCGCCGAGCGCGAGTTCTCCGCTTTCTTCATTGCACGTCTGCTGACGCGGATCGGCAGGCTCGAGGAGGATTTGGGCGACCAGCTGTTGAACCTGAGCGAGCGGCGACTCGCCCGACTCCTGCTCATTCTTGCCGACATGGGTCGCGAGAGCGGGGCTCCGAACGAAGTCAACCTCAGTCAGGAAGCGCTCGCAGAGATGGTCGGCACGACCCGCTCGCGGATCAGCACCTTCATGAACAGGTTTCGCGAGCAGGGGTTGATCAGCTATGACAGGCATAGTCGGAAGATCGAGGTCTACGTCGCCCTTCTCGCCTCCATGCTGGGCCTATAGCGCCAACAGCGAGATGAACTCTGTCGAGCGTACTAAGCCGAGCGTACTCAGTCGAGCGTACTGAGATAGGCCGCGACGGCCCTGATCTGCGCCTCGGTCAAATTATGAGCAATCGGTTGCATGACCGCGGAATTATCAGGATTTGACTTGTCCTGGCCGCGCTCCTTGTCCCAGTTCATGAGCTTCCGGATCATGTAGTCGTAGAGCTGCCCGGCCAGGCGCGGAAACGCGTCGGCTCCCTTGGCATCGGGTCCATGGCAGGACGCGCATGGCGGTACTTCGGCCGCTGCGACGCCTTCTTCATAGATCTTCTTGCCAGCAGCCAGAGAGTCCTTGGGTGCACCTCCCAGCGGCTTCGGGGAAAGATCCTTGAAATAGGTGGACAGCGCCGTGAGCATCGCCGGGCTCAGCACATGCGACACGTTGAACATCACGGGGTTGGTTCGCCGTCGATCGATGAAGGCCTGTAGTTGATTTTTGACATAGTCCGGCTGCTGCCCCGCGAGCCGCGGCATCGGAACGGATCCGCGAAATCCCTGACCTGATAATCCATGGCACGTTTTGCAGTAGTCCGTCTTGGCCTTCAGCTCCTGCGCAGAGACCTCGGCACTCGCGTCCCGCGCGAGGCTCGCCGTAGAGCCGCCAGCAAGGACCAGAGCCGCGAGCAGCGCTGATGTCAGTTCACCGAGTTTCATGATTGCCCTCCGCCGGTGGCGCTAAGCAAATTGCAAATCCTTCGCGACGACGCCGCGTCCAACGCTGCTTTATTTACGCCTAATCCATGTTGCTAAAACGCCTCACACATTCCAATTCGATTTTGTTGTTCCTTTTTGAACAGTCGATGTTTGCGGTTCGGTTTTAGCTACGTCCGTCCTCGTTTGATCATGACCGTCGTAGCGGCGAGCTGCGAGCAGATGGAATGACGCGATGCGAGCCAGTCGTTGTGTTTTCTTGCGCTCTTATCGAAGCTTAGGGCTGCCGACAGCAGCATTCCTGTGTGCGACACTCTGGATGACGATCGGCTTTGGCCCGTCTGCACAGGCCTTGCCGAGCTTCGCGCGCCAGACCGGACAACCCTGCGGCACCTGTCATACCGACTTCCCGTCGCTCACGCCCTACGGGCGCCGCTTCAAACTGTTGGGATATACGGCCGGCGGCGGACAATTCCGCACGACGCCGTTCTCGTCCAGCAGCGGCGTCAATGCGCGGGCGGAGCTCGACAAGCTGCGCGGCTACGCCAACGCGATCAATCCATCCGTGCCGGACGACAGCAAGGTCTATGTCCCGCCCGTCTCGCTGATGGCGATCGTTGGATACACCCACACGCAGGCGGCGACCGTCGCGCCACCGACTGATCCCTACCGCGCCAACGACAACGTGGTGCTGTCTCCGTTCAGCGCGTTTTGGGGCGGCGCGATCACCGATCATATCGGTGCCTTTGCCCAGGTCACGTATAGCGCGCCAGATCCCTTGTCCGCACTGTCAGGTACGCCGGCCGACCAGTTCAAGCATACCTGGTCGTGGGACAATGCCGACGTCCGTTTCGCCAGCACGGCGAGCTTCGGGCCGTTCGACGTCGTCTACGGCATCACCGCCAACAACAATCCGACCGTTCAGGATCTGTGGAATACGACACCGGCCTGGTCGTTCCCCTACGCGGTGTCCTCGCTCGCGGGAACGCCGGCGACGAGCACGATGCTCGAAGGCGCGTTCGCGGCGCGCGTCGGCGGCGTCGGCGCCTACAGCTCGATCAACGACCTGCTTTACCTGGAGCTGACCGCATACAAGACGCTCGGCTTCGGCCAGCAGAATTCACTCGGCATGAATCCGTTCGACGGCCCCGGCCTGCTCGGCAACGTGGCGCCGTATTGGCGAGTTGCACTCGAGCCGCATTGGGGCCGTCATTCGCTCATGGTCGGGACGTTCGGCATGTATTTCGACGTCCACCCATGGCTCGATCCCAGCTTTGCGACAGGAACGACGGCGACCCAGACGCAGTCGAACAGGTTCACCGATGTCGGCTTCGACACGCAGTACCAATACCAGGGCGACAACTACTGGCTCACCTTGCGCGGCAGCTACATTCGCGAATTTCAGAGGCTCGATGCGAGCTTCGCCAATCTGGCTGCGGCCAACCCGACCAATCTGCTGAACAGCATGAAGCTTCAGGCGTCGTTCGCCTACGGCAACGACAATCGGATTGTCCTGACAGGGCAGTACTTCAATATTTGGGGCACCGCCGATGCTGGACTGTTCGGAACCGATCCCACGACGGGGATGGCGCTGACGCCCAATAGCAACGGCTGGACCGCCGAGGTCGCCTACATTCCCTTCAGCGCGAGCAAATCGATCGGCTGGCCCTGGTTCAATTCCCGCATCGGCCTGCAATACACCTACTACAACAAGTTCAACGGCACATCGATTGGTGCGCACGACAACAATACGCTGTTCCTGCACGCCTGGTTCGCCATGTAGTCGGTTTCGGTCACAGACGGAGTTTGTCCAATGAGACGATTGCTGCTCGCAAATCTCGCAGCCCTGGGCACGGCGCTTGCCGGTCCTGCCGTCGCCGCCGACATGCCGCTCAAGGCAGAGAGGCCCTTTGCCTCAAGATTCGATTGGAGCGGCTGCTATCTCGGCGGACATCTCGGCGGGGCAATTGCGCGCAACAACATCACGGATCCGGTCCAGCTGGTGCAGGATTCTTTTGGCGGAGCGGGCTTCACGGCGGGGACCACCAGCGTCAATCCCGGCCCGACCGGCGCCGTCATCGGCGGGCAGATCGGTTGTGACTACCAATTTGCGCCGTCCTGGGTGGCCGGTATCGAAGCTGCCGCGTCGGGCGCGACGATCAAAGGCTCGACAAATGTGGGGCTCCCGCTCGGCAATCCCGATGTGGCGTCGGTCCGCGCCAAGACCGATTTCCTGACGAGCGTCACGGCACGGATCGGCTATGCGCTCGACGATGTCCTGCTCTATGCGAAGGGAGGCGCGGCCATGGCCTCCGACCGCTACGACGTCTCCGGATCATTCGTCGGCGCGCCATTCGGCTTCACCGGCCTCGAAAATCGCTTTGGCTGGACGGCCGGCGGCGGAGTCGAATGGGCATTTGCGCCGCACTGGTCCGTCAGCCTCGAATACGATTACTACGGCTTCGGACATCGCACGGTCGCGATGTCGGACCCTGCGAATGCCTTCCTCGGCAACGTGGACGTTCGACAGAGCATGCAGGTCGTCAAGGCGGGCCTGAACTTTCATATCGGGGCGAACGGTTGGTGATGGCCGAGTCCCCAGCAATCAGCCGAACATGGTCTGGCCGCCGGGCCGGCCTTTGCACTGCCCTTCAGGCGGTCGTTGTGGCTGCGGCTTGCGCCGTGGCGGTGCGGGCGGAAGAGCCCGGCGTTGCGGCGAGACACGGCGTCGAGGCCAAGCTCGAATATTGCAAGACCTGCCACGGGCTCTCGGGTCAGGGATATCGCGGGTATTTTCCCATGCCGCGGCTCGCCGGGCAGCAACCGCAATACTTCGAGAACCAATTGCGCGCGTTCATCGAGCGCAGGCGCTCCAATCCGATCATGGCCAATGTCGCCCACGTGCTGAGCCCGGCGATGATCTCGGCGCTGGCAGCCCATTTCAAGGCGCTGGATCCGAAGCCGTTCGGATCCGCGCCGCATGGCTCTTCGGAGCTCGGAAAGCGAATCTACGAAGACGGGATCCCGGAAGCCAATGTACCGGCATGCTCGGCCTGTCACGGCGCGGACGGCAAGGGCCAGAACGAAATCCCGCGCCTGGCTGGTCAGCTTTACGACTACACGGTCGGTCAGCTCGAGGGGTGGTCGAAGGTGCGCGGTCAGGGATCGGCGGTCGACACATCGGCAATCATGGCGCCGACGTCGCACAATCTGACGAAATCACAGGTCGAAGCGGTCGCTGCGTATGTCGCTCGTCTGCAATGACAAGGTCATGCCCCCTCAGGGCGGCGGTTGAACATTCCGGGCGCGAAGGCGTGTCAACATGAAGCGCATTGGCTTGACGATCCTGGTTCTGGCCTTCGCCGGTTGGACCGCTCCGTCTTCCGCATGGGAGGACGGTCCGGCCCAGGTTCGCAACTGCACCTGGTGTCACGGCATGGCGGGACAAGGATACACCGTGGCGCCGCGGCTCGCCGGTCAGCGCCCGGACTATCTGGAGAGTCAGATCAAGAGCTTTCGCGAGCACACGCGCGATAATCCATTTTCGAAGCAGTATATGTGGAGTGCCGTCGCAGCGGTCGGACCGCTGGAGGCGCGCGACCTCGCCGTCTATTTCGCGTCGATTGCGCCGAAACCTGCCAGCGACGGCGACAGGCAGCTGGCGGCCAGGGGAAGGACGATCTATCTCGAAGGCATTCCGGAAGCAAATGTCGCATCCTGCTACGCCTGCCATGGACCGAACGCGGAAGGCGTGCGGGACATTCCCCGTCTTGGCGGGCTTGCCTTTCCCTATCTGAAGATGCGGCTCGAGCAGTGGAGCCAAGGCTATCACTCGGGAACGGGAACGCCGATGCCGACGGTTGCCCGCTCGCTCGGCCCGGCTGAGATCGACGCCCTCGCCTCTTACTTGAGCTTCGTCCGCTAGCCGGAGCAGCTCTTGCCCCTCCAGAGGATCGGGCCGGATTGGGCGGCCGGGATACTAGGGCCAGACTGCCGGCCGAAGGCTGCGCAGCGCCGAGGCCATCATCACGCCGCCGCCGGTGATCACCGCGGCGTCGAGGATCGCGGCGTGGATGTGCACGGGCATGCGCGCGACGAACGCCTTGGCGAGAAACGCGCCGGGCACCGCGATGGCGCCGATCAGGAGCGCAAAGGCCAGCACCTGCGCCGTGACCACGCCGGCGAGGCCGAACACCGAAATCTTGATCACGCCGGTCGCGACCGAGATCATCGCGTCGGTGGCGATGACGGCCGCGCCTTCGAGGCCCGCCGCCATCAGGAGCGACAGCAGGATCACGCCCGAGCCCGAGGTGCCGCCGACGAGGACGCCATAGCCGACCGCGCCGGCGGCGAGCCCGCCATTGCCGATCCGCACGTCGCGCTTGCGCAGGATGCGCCGCAGGGGAACGCTCATGATCAGCATGGTGCCGATCACGAAGGCGGCGCCGGCATTGGTGAGGCGCGTATAGCCATAGGCGCCGAGCGCCGTGGTGAGCGCCGCGGCCGCGATGACGATGCCGGCGCGGGGGCGATCGACCTCGCTGAAATAGGCGCCGACGCGGCTGAGATTGGTGAGGATCGCGGAGATCGCGATGATCGGCACCACCGGCTCGGCGCCGACCATGGGCACCAGCACCAGCGGCATCAGCGCGCCGGTGCCGTATCCGGCGAGACCCCCGATGATGGAAGCGAATAACGCGACGGCGGCGACGAGCAGAAGTTGGAGCAGCGAGATATCGGCAAAGCCGGCCAGAAAAGTCATGAACGTCCGTCGCGGTTGACGCGCGCCGCCGCCTGGTCGGCGATCGCGGTCAGCGATGCCTCGTCGAGCGGAAAGTCCGCGGCCAACCAGGCATCCTCTGCGAGAGTCAGCACATGACCGAGCAGCGGCCCCTCCGCAACCCCGCGCGCGATGAAGTCGGCCGCCTTCAACGGCAATTTCGGCGGGGTGAAGCGCTGCGGCAACAGCGCCAGCTCGCGCCAGCGCTGCGGATCACGATGACAGCCGCTGCGCGCCCAGCCGAGCATCAGGCGGTCGCGATACACGGTCTCGCCGAGCCGATACAGCAGCCGCCGCGCCCGGGCCTCGTCGGCGGAGGCGAAGCGCCACCAGCGATGGCCCATGCCGTCGAGCGCCTTGGTCTCGGCATTGGAGAGCTTCAGCCGCGCACCCAGACGGCGGGCATCCTCGGTGACGGCGACCGCCAGCGCGGCGAGGCGGCGGACCGCGCTCGGCGGCAGCGCAAGCTCGCGCTCGATGTCGATCATCGCCGCGAACGGACCGAGATAGGCGACGCCGCCCAGGATCGACGTCAAGAGGCCGCCATCGGCCATCGCGGTGACCGCGCCGACCGCACCCTCGGTGACGAGCAGCTTCAGCATCTCCATGCGGACCCGCTCGGCCGACAAGGTCGCGAGCCCGCCACGGCCGGCGATGCAGGCGAGATAGCCGGCGCGATCGGGCTCGCCATGGCCGAACGCCGAATGGATGCGGAAGAAGCGCAGGATGCGCAGGTAATCCTCGGCGATGCGCTGGGCGGGATCGCCGATGAAGCGCACGCGCCGGGCCGCGATGTCGGCGAGGCCGCCGACATGATCGTGCACGACGCCATCGGGCCCCACCGACAGCGCATTGATGGTGAAGTCGCGGCGATGCGCGTCGCCGATCCAGTCGCGGCCGAACGCGACCTTGGCCTTGCGGCCGAACGTCTCGGTGTCCTCGCGCAGGGTCGTGACCTCGAAGGGATGACCATCGAGCACCAGCGTGATCGTGCCGTGGTCGATGCCGGTCGGCACGCTCTTGATCGAGGCGGCCCTGGCGCGGCGGATGACCTCGGCAGGCAGCGCCGTGGTAGCGATGTCGATGTCGCCGAGGGCGATGCCGAGCAGCGCATTGCGCACGGCGCCGCCGACCACGCGCGCCTCCTCGCCGTCGCAATTCAGCAAGGCGAGCACCCGCGCCGCCGGGCCGGACGAGAGCCAGGGCGCGTTCAGCACCCGCGCGCCGGTCATTTCTCGGCTCCGGGAACGAGCCGGCCGTTCTCGATGTGAGCGGGCACGTAGGTCGAATGCGGCGGCGCGCCGGAGAATTCGGCGACCAGGACCAGACTTGCAATCACCAACACCAGCGCCGCCACCGTCAATTTTGCGACCCGATGCAGAGGCCAGTTGGCCGGCACCAACAACCCCTCCCGGGTCGCGACCAAGAACAGCACATAAACCGCAAAAGGAATGAGGAAGATTCCGATTTCCGTCAACACGGGTCGGATCATGACAGATAGATCCGCTCGTACAACACCCGAAGAATGCCCGCGGTCGCGCCCCAGATGTAACGCTCGGCGAACGGCATCGCGTAATACGAGCGCTCCATGCCGCGAAATTCCTTGGAATGCAGCTGATGATTGGCGGGGTCCATCAGGAAGGCGAGCGGCACCTCGAAGGCATCGTCGACCTCGCCTTCGTTGATCTTGAGCGAAAATCCCGGCCGCACGCGGGCGACCGTCGGCAGGATGCGGAAGCCGAAGGCGGTGCCGTAAACGTCGAGATAGCCGATCGGATCGACGAAGCTGCGGTCGAGGCCGACCTCCTCCTCCGCCTCGCGCAGCGCGGCGTCGAGCGGGGTGGCGTCGGTGACGTCGATCTTGCCGCCGGGAAACGCGATCTGTCCGGCATGGCTCGAAAGGTTCGGCGAGCGCTGGGTCAGGAGCACGGTCGGCTCGGGATGGTCGACCACCGGAATCAGCACCGCCGCGGGCCGGATCGGCTGCTCGCGGGCGATGATCTCGAGCATGCGATCGGTGCCGGAATCGCCGCTGGTCGGAATGACCGCGGGATCGAGCAGCGCCTTCGGCACGTCGAAGCGCAGCCGCTCCCGGCCACGGGCGAAGAATTCGGCCGAACTCACCCCGTCCGTCGCCCGCCTCGCCGCCATGGGCTCGTTCAAAGCGCCGCCCTCACCTCTTCTGCGTTGGCCATGGGGAAGAACGCACCTGACGACTCCACCCCGAACATGACCTCGCCATCGATCATCCGCTCCTCGCCCATGTCAACCAGCTCATAGTAGAGCGCCCGCGTCACCTTGGCCCAGAGTTCGGCGCGGACGTGCAGATAGGGCGTGAGCCCGCCGCCCTCGCCGCGCGCAAAGCGCAGCCGGTGCTCGGCATCGCAGGCGACCCAATCGTCGACATTGGTGCGGAAATGCAGCCGCATTCCGTGCGCATCCGTCTCCTTCCGCATTTCTACGGCCATGAAGGGGGCGTCATCGACGCGGATGCCGACCTTCTCCACAGGCGTGACCAGGAAATAGCGGTCCCCCTCGCGCTTCAGGATCGTGGAGAACAGCCGCACCAGCGCCGGCCGACCGATTGGCGTGCCCAAGTAGTACCAGCTACCATCGGCGGCGATTCGCATGTCGAGATCGCCGCAGAACGGCGGATTCCACAAATGCACCGGCGGCAGGCCGCGTCCGGAGCTGCCGGCCTGTGTCGCGGCCGAAGTCAGGCGCTCCAGTCCGCCATCCGTGCTCTGCCCTTGCTTCGCCATGGTTTGACCTGAGTTTGCGTGAGACTTGTTTGCTTCAGACTTGGCACGATTGGTGCAGTATTTCATCGCCGTCATCTGTGCAAAAGTTCCTGACGGCCGTGCACGTGATGTAAGGTCGCCATATCGTGATGCCGTCAATACCCCGGAATGCCGATAATATGGGGATTGTTTAACTCAACGAATACAGCGCGTTCGCATAGATTGGCAGCCGTGTCCTGACAAACTGGAGCGGAACGCCGGTCGCGAGGCCGGATCGGCGGGTCGAAGATGCGGGGCAAAAGGAGCGACGGGAATGGCTGAGAGTGCCGAGAAGCTCGAGGATGCGATCGTCCGGTCGGCCGAACAGGTCTCCGGGCAGATCCGCGCGGCGAAGGAAGCGATTTCCGGCGTCATCTTCGGCCAGGACAAGGTGGTGGAAAACACCCTGGTCACGATCCTGTCCGGCGGACACGCGCTGCTGATCGGCGTGCCCGGCCTCGCCAAGACCAAGCTGGTCGAGACGCTCGGCGTCACGCTCGGTCTCGACGCCAAGCGCGTGCAGTTCACGCCCGACCTGATGCCGTCGGACATTCTCGGCGCCGAGGTGCTCGACGAAAGCACGGTCGGCAAGCGCTCGTTCCGCTTCATCGCCGGTCCGGTGTTCGCGCAGCTCCTGATGGCCGACGAGATCAACCGCGCCAGCCCGCGCACGCAGTCGGCGCTGCTGCAAGCCATGCAGGAGCAGCACATCACCGTTGCGGGCGCGCGGCACGATCTGCCGAAGCCCTTCCATGTGCTCGCGACGCAGAACCCGCTGGAGCAGGAGGGAACCTATCCCCTGCCCGAGGCGCAGCTCGACCGCTTCCTGATGGAGATCGATGTCGACTATCCCGACCGCGACGCCGAGCGCCGCATCCTGTTCGAGACCACCGGCGCCGAGGAGAGTGCCGCGCGCGGCGCGATGACCGCCGATGCACTGATCGCGGCGCAACGCCTGGTCCGCCGCCTGCCGGTTGGCGATTCCGTCGTGGAGGCGATCCTGTCGCTGGTGCGCTCGGCGCGTCCCGGCCCCGAGGCGGGTGACGCCGGCAAGCTGATCGCCTGGGGACCCGGTCCGCGCGCCAGCCAGTCGCTGATGCTGGCGGTGCGCGCCCGTGCGCTGCTGGACGGTCGCCTCGCGCCGTCGATCGACGATGTGCTCGAGCTTGCCGAACCCGTGCTGAAGCACCGCATGGCGCTGACCTTCCCGGCCCGCGCCGAAGGGCGGACCATTCCGGACGTGATCCGGCAGCTGAAGAGCCGGATTGGTTGATGGCCACAGCATCAGGGCACGCCAGCAAGGAGATTCTCGCGATACGGCGTGCCGATGGCGAAAGCCGGACGCTGGCGTCCTCGCTGCCGCGGCTCGTGCTGGAAGCCCGCCAGATCGCCGCCAACGTGATCCACGGCCTGCATGGACGGCGGCGCGCCGGCTCCGGCGAAAGCTTCTGGCAATATCGCCGCTTCGTCTCCGGCGAGCCGTCGCAGCGTGTCGACTGGCGCCGCTCCGCGCGCGACGACCATCTCTATGTCCGCGAGCAGGAGTGGGAGGCCGCGCATACGGTCTGGATCTGGCCGGACCGCTCGCCGTCGATGGCCTTCGCCTCCAAGGGCGCACGCGACAGCAAGCTGGAGCGCGCGCTGATCGTGACGTTTGCGCTGGCCGAGCTTCTGGTCGCCGGCGGCGAGCGCGTCGGCATTCCCGGCCTGGTCAATCCGACCGCGAGCCGCAACATCATCGATCGCATCGCGCAGGCGATGCTGCATGACGAGGCTTCAAGGCCCAGCCTGCCGCCATCCTTCGTGCCGGCGGCATTGGCCGAGATCGTCGTGCTGTCCGACTTCTGGTCGCCGATCTCCGAGATCAGCACCGTGCTCGCGGGCCTGTCCGCCTCGGGCGCGCATGGCACGATGGTGCAGGTCGTCGATCCCGCCGAGGAAACGTTCCCCTATTCCGGCCGCGTCGAATTCGTCGAGCCGGAAGGCGGCGATGTCATCACCGCCGGCCGCGCCGAAAGCTGGGCGCAGGACTACGTGGCGCGCGTGGCGCTGCATCGCGACCAGATTCGCGCCGAGACCGGCAAGCTCGACTGGCTGTTCACGACGCACACGACCAGCCGTTCGGCGGCCGAGCTCCTGCTGTTCCTGCACGCCGGCATGACGACGGGCAAGCTCGGCGCCCGCGGCAACGTCAAAGTGGGCGCTGGCCCGAGAGGGATTGGCGCATGATGGGTCTGCCGCTGTCATTCGCCGAACCGCTGCTGCTGGCCGGGCTCGTCAGCCTGCCGGTGCTGTGGTGGCTGCTGCGGGTGATGCCGCCGCGGCCCCGGCGCATCGAGTTCCCGCCGACCCGCCTGCTGTTCGACATCACGCCCCGGGAGGAGACGCCGTCGCGCTCGCCCTGGTGGCTGACGCTGCTGCGCCTGCTGGCGGCGGCGCTGGTGATCTTCGCGGCGGCCGGCCCGATCTGGAATCCGCGCACCGAGGCCACCGGCAGCAAGGCGCCGCTGGTGCTGCTGCTGGACGACAGCTGGAGCGCCGCCGCAAGCTGGGAGACCCGCATCAAGGCGGCCGACGAGATGATCGCCAACGCCGATACCGACCGCCGCGGCGTCGCGCTCGTGCCGCTCTCCGAGCCCACCCGCGACATCACCCTGATGCCGGCGGGCGCGGCGCGCGTCGCGTTGCGCCAGATCGCGCCCAAGGCCTACACCACCGAGCGCGCCGATGTGCTGCCGCAGCTCGACCGCTTCCTGAAGGCCACGGGCGATGCCGAGATTCTGTGGTTCTCCGACAGCGTCGATCCCGGCCGCGGCAGCGAGTTCGTCACCGGCCTCGCCAAGACGATCGGCGACCGCAGCCTGACCGTGTTCGAAGGCGGCACGCCGTCGCCGCTGGCGCTGGCCGGCGCCGCCAATGCCGCCGCCAAGATGACGGTGAAGGTGCTGCGGGCCGATCTCTCTGTGCCCGGCGGCCTCGTGCGGGCGCTCGACGCCAAGGGCTCGCCGCTCGGCGAGGCGCCCTTCAGCTTTGCTCCGGGCGCGCACGACACCGAGGCCAGCTTCGACCTGCCGGTCGAGCTGCGCAACGACATCACCCGGCTCGAGATCGCGGGGGAGCGCTCCGCCGGCGCAGTGCAGCTGCTCGACAAGCGCTGGCGCCGCCGCGCCGTCGGCATCGTCTCCGGCGCCACCAGCGACACCGCGCAGCCGCTGCTGGCGCCGACCTACTATCTCACCCGCGCGCTGGCGCCGTTCGCCGATCTCCGGCTCGGCGATCGCGGCGCGCCGCAGCAGATCATCACGCAGTTTCTCGATCAGAAGGTGCCGATGATCATCATGGCCGACGTCGGCACGCTCTCGCCGGAGCTGCGCGACCGCCTCAACGGCTGGATCGAGAATGGCGGCGTGCTGGTGCGCTTCGCCGGGCCCAGGCTGGCGCAGGGCGACGACGACCTCGTGCCGGTGAAGCTCCGCCGCGGCGGCCGCACCCTCGGCGGCAGCCTGACCTGGGAGAAGCCGCAGCGTCTGGCGGCGTTCTCCGCCGACGGCCCGTTCGCCGGCATCACCGTTCCGAAGGACGTCACCGTCAGCCGCCAGGTGCTCGCCGAGCCCGACGCGGTGCTGGCGACCAAGAGCTGGGCCTCGCTCGAAGACGGCACGCCGCTGGTCACCGGCGAGCATCGCGGCAAGGGCGTCATCGCGCTGTTTCACGTCAGTGCCGACACGCGCTGGTCGGATCTGCCGATGTCCGGCGCGATGGTCGAGATGCTCCGCCGCATCGTCGACATGTCCGGCTATACCTCGACGCCCGGCGCAGGTCCGGCCGGCGAGACCGCCAAGGCGACGCTGGCGCCGCTGCACATCCTCGACGGATTCGGCGCCTTCGGTCCGCCGTCGTCGACGACCAAGCCGCTTCCGGCCGATTTCAACGACAGGGCCTCCCTGGATCATCCACCCGGCTTCTACGGCCCTGCCGAGGGACCCACCGCAGTGAACACGCTCAGCCCCGCCGATCGCATTCTGCAGCTCGACACCTCGGCATTGCGCGCCAAACGCGCGAGCTACACGACCGCGGAGCCGCGCGATCTCCGGGGCATCCTGCTGTCGACGGCGCTGCTGCTCTTCCTGATCGATGCGATCATCGTCGCACTGCTCAGCGGCGTGCTGGCCGCGCTGATCCGGCGGCGGCGGCGCGCGGCGCCTGCGGCGCTCGCGATCGTCCTTCTCGCCGGCGGCGCTCTGCTGGCGGTCGGCATGCCCACCCCCGCGCGCGCCGATGCGGCCAGCGACGAGTTCGCCATGCGCGCGGTGTCGCAGACGCGGCTCGCTTATGTCGTGACCGGCAATGCCGACGTCGATTCCATCGTCAAGGCCGGGCTCACCGGACTGACATTGTTCCTGGCGCAGCGCACGGCGCTGGAGGCGGGCGATCCCGTCGGCGTCGACCCGGCGCGTGACGAGCTCGCCTTCTTCCCGCTGATCTACTGGCCGATCGTGCCGGGCGCGCCGAAGCCGCCGCAGGACGCGATCAACAAGATCGACGCCTATATGAAGCAGGGCGGCACGGTGCTGTTCGATACCCGCGATGCGATCGAGGCCCCGCCGGGCAGCAATGGCGCCCCGCAAACGCCGGGCATGCAGTCGCTGCGCGACATCCTCTCGTCGCTCGACGTGCCCGAGCTCGAGCCCGTGCCGCGCGAGCACGTGCTCACGAAGACATTCTATCTGCTGCGCGACTTCCCGGGCCGCTTCACCGCAGGACAGACCTGGGTCGAGGCGCTGCCGAAGGAGGACGACGAGGACTCAGCCTCGCGCCCGGCGCGCGGCGGCGACGGCGTGTCGCCGATCATCATCACCTCGAACGATCTCGCCGGCGCCTGGGCGTTGCGCCCCGACAGCCAGTACATGCTGCCCGTCGAGCAGCGCCAGCGCGAATTCGCGTTCCGCGCCGGCGTCAACATCGTGATGTACACGCTGACCGGCAACTACAAAGCCGACCAGGTGCATGCGCCGGCGCTGATCGAACGGCTCGGGCAGTGATGATGCGAGTTGTCGGGCACCACATAGCAACAACATCAGTCGTCATGGCCGGGCTTGACCCGGCCATCCAAGCCCAGCGGCGGATGCCGGACGACGTGGATGCCCGGCACAAGGCCGGGCATGACGACAACGACGAGTTTGCCTCATGAGCTACGGCATCGCGTTCACGCCTCTGGTTCCGACGGTCGTGCTGTGGCTCGCGATCGGCGCGATCGTCATCATCGCGGCGCTGCTGCTGATCGGCCGCTCGCGCTCGGCCTGGATCCGCGTCACCGCGCTCGCTCTGATCGCGCTCGCACTGGCCAATCCCCAGTTCACCCGCGAGGACCGCGAGCCGCTGAGCTCGGTCGCCGCCGTCGTGGTCGACAAGAGCCCGAGCCAGAATTTCGGCGACCGCACCCAGCAGACCCGGGCGGCGCAGGAGGCGCTGGTCGACAGTCTGAAGAAGGTCAAGGGCCTCGAAGTGCGCGTGGTCGAGGCCGGCCAGGCCGATGGCGAGACCGACGGCACACATCTGTTCGGCGCGCTGACATCGGCGCTGTCCGACGTGCCGGTCGACCGCGTGGCCGGCGCCTTTCTGATCACCGACGGCCGCGTCCACGACATCCCCGGCAACGCCGCCGCGCTCGGCTTCCAGGCTCCGCTGCAGGCGCTGATCACCGGGCAGAAGGCGGAGCGTGACCGCCGCGTCGCGATCACCGCCGCGCCGCGCTTCGGCATCGTCGGACAGCCGCAGACGATCAGCTTCCGGCTCGACGATCAGGGCGTTGCGGGTGAGAGCGCCAAGGTCGTGATCCGCCGCGACGGCGAGGTCATCAGCGAGCGCACGATGACCAGCGGCCAGGCGGCCAACATCGACGTCGACGTCAAGCACGAGGGCCAGAACATCGTCGAGATCGAGGCCTCGCCGCTCGACAACGAGCTGACCCTGGTCAACAACCGCGCCGTGGTCTCGATCGATGGCGTCCGCGACAAGCTGCGCGTGCTCCTGGTGTCGGGCGAGCCGCATTCCGGCGAGCGCACCTGGCGCAACCTGTTGAAATCGGACGCCAGCATCGACCTCGTCCACTTCACCATTCTGAGGCCGCCGGAGAAGCAGGACGGTACGCCGATCAACGAGCTGTCGCTGATCGCGTTTCCGACCCGCGAGCTGTTCCAGCAGAAGATCAACGAATTCCAGTTGATCATCTTCGATCGCTACGCCCGCCAGGGCGTGCTGCCAATCGCCTATTTCGACAACATCGCGCGCTACGTCCGGAATGGCGGCGCGGTGCTGGTCTCGGCCGGACCGGACTATGCGTCCAACACCAGCATCTGGCGCACGCCGCTCGACTCCGTCCTCCCCGCAGAACCGGTCGGCGTCACCGAGAAGCCGTTCTATGCGCATCTGTCGGATGCCGGCAAACGCCATCCCGTCACGCGCGGCCTCGAAGGTTCGGCCTCCGAGCCGCCGCACTGGAGCCGCTTCTTCCGCACGGTGGAGACGCGCAATGCGGTCAGCCCGCCGGTCATGACCGGCGCCGACGGCAAGCCGCTGCTGCTGTTGTCGCGCTTCGGCGCCGGCCGCGTCGCGCTGCTGCTCTCCGACCACATCTGGCTGTGGGCGCGCGGTTATGAAGGCGGCGGTCCGCATCTCGATCTGCTCAGGCGGATGTCGCACTGGCTGATGCAGCAGCCTGATCTGGACGAGGAAGCGCTGCGGCTGCAGGTCCAGGGCAAGGACCTCGTCGTTGTCAGACAGACCATGGGCGACACCGTCCCGCCGGTCACCGTGACCTCGCCCTCCGGCCAGACCAAGGAGCTGACGCTGAGCCAAGGCGAGCCCGGCGAATGGCGCGCGACCTTGCCCGCCAGCGAGCTCGGCCTGTGGCAGGCGACGGACGGCACCCTGAAGGCGCTGATCAATGTCGGCCCGACCAATCCGAAGGAATTCTCCGAGGTCACCTCGACCACCGAGACGTTGAAGCCGCTGGCGCAGGCCACCGGCGGCGACGCCCGCCGCATCGGCGACGGCTCCGGCATCGACATGCCGCGCATCGTCCCCGTGAGGTCATCGACGCTGTTCAGCGGTGACGGCTGGATGGGCGTGCGGATGCGCGATGCCAGCGTGGTGAAGGGCGTCGGCGTGCTGCCGATGTTCGCGGGCGTGATCGGCCTGCTGCTCCTGCTCGGCGCCCTCGCCGCGACCTGGGTCCGCGAGGGACGCTGAGCCGAAGGCGTCGATCGAACGGCATCTTGCCAGCTGCGTGGCGCGAAGGGCACAGTGGCCGCGTTTCTGCGCGGCCACCGCAGGCCTCCGATTGACGCCGAGAGGCCCTCCGGCGATGTTACAATGTAACAACGGCTGAGCTGCTCAGCTGAACGGGATGGCCGATCGACATGAGCCGGATCAACATGAGCCGGATCGACATGAGCCGGATCGACATGAGCCAAAGCTGGCCATGAGTTGGTTTCGCGCGAACATCAGGGATGTCTCGCGGCTGGCGCTGTTCGCGCTGCTGCTGCAGTTCGCGCTCGCCTTCGGCCATGTGCATGGGTCCGCCGGACAGGCCGCGGACGGCGGCATCACCGTCGCCGAGCGGCACACCGGCCCCGCCCCGGCCAGCCAGGACCCCGATCAACAGCCGGCCGCTGACAGCTGCGCCATCTGTGCCGTCATGGCGATGGCGCAGTCGATCCTGCTCTCGCCGCCGCCGGCGCTCGACCTCCCCACGGCGGTCGACATCCGCCCTCTCAAAACCATCGCCGAATCGTTCGACGTTGTCGTGATCGGCACGGCGTTCCAGCCGCGCGCCCCTCCCATCGCCTGATCTGAACCGCTCGAGACGCCGTGACCGGCGCGCGGATGCGCGGCCGCCAGGCGTGCAGGAATGGCTTCGTCGCAAGTCGACGGCAGGCGCATCCCACCAGCAATGACGAATGTGGGACGCCTGATCACGATCAGGAATGGAATCATGTTGCCGAGAGCTCTGTTGTCGGGCTGCAGCGCCGCAGCCATGTTGTGCCTATTCGGTGCGCCCGCGCGCGCCGATGATCCGAAGCCGGCGATGGAGCTGCCGGAGGTCAACGTGACCGCGCCAAGCCCGATCCGCGCCCGCAAGCCGGCAGTGCCGCGCCCCAATCCCGGCGCGCGCGCCGCTAGGAGCGGCCCGCGGGCG
>NZ_CAFJ01000174.1 GCF_000239795.1 Bradyrhizobium sp. STM 3809
CGGCGCAAGCGCCGCTCCTCAGGGTGAGGAGAAGCAGGAAACTAAACCCTCATGGTGAGGAGGCGCGAAAGCGCCGTCTCGAACCATGAGGCCCGAGCAGTCAGGGACGTCGTAAGGTCATGGGCAAGGTCACAGGTTTTCTCGAAATCGAGCGGCACGATCGCAAGTATGCGCCGGTTGCCGAGCGGCTGAAGAACTTCAACGAGTTCGTGGTGCCGCTCTCCGAGAAGGAGCTGCGCGACCAGGCGGCGCGCTGCATGAATTGCGGCATCCCCTATTGCCACGGCACCGGCTCGGCCGCGCCGGGCACAACCGGCTGTCCGGTCAACAACCAGATTCCGGACTGGAACGACCTGATCTACAACGGCAACTGGGAAGAGGCGTCGCGCAACCTGCACTCGACCAACAACTTCCCGGAGTTCACCGGCCGCATCTGCCCCGCCCCGTGCGAGGCGTCGTGCACCTTGAATATCGACGACAATCCGGTGACGATTAAGACGATCGAGTGCGCCATCGTCGACAAGGCCTGGGAGAACGGCTGGCTGAAGCCGGAGCCGGCCGCGGTCAAGACCGGCAAGAAGGTCGCGATCGTCGGCGCCGGCCCTGCGGGCCTCGCGGCCGCGCAGCAGCTCGCGCGCGCGGGACACGAGGTGCATGTCTATGAGAAGCACGCCAAGGCCGGCGGACTTCTTCGCTACGGCATTCCCGACTTCAAGATGGAGAAGGGCATCATCGATCGCCGTATCGCGCAGATGGAAGGCGAAGGCGTCGTCTTCCACTGCGGCACTCCTGTCGGCGGCAAGGACGGCATCGATCCGAAGTCGCTGCTCAAGGATTACGACGCCGTGGCGCTGACCGGCGGCGCGGAAGCTCCGCGCGACCTGCCGATCCCCGGCCGCGATCTCACCGGCATCCACTACGCGATGGATTTCCTGCCGCAGCAGAACCGCCGCGTCGGCAACGAGCCGGTCAATGCGACCGACATCCTCGCCGCAGGCAAGCATGTCGTGGTCATCGGCGGTGGCGACACCGGCTCCGACTGTATCGGCACTTCGCTGCGCCAGGGCGCGCTGTCGGTGACCCAGCTCGAGATCATGCCCGCCCCGCCGGAGCGTGAGGACAAGGCGCTGACCTGGCCGAACTGGCCCTTGAAGATGCGGACGTCGTCGAGCCAGGCCGAAGGCGCGATCCGCGAATTCGCGGTGCTGACGCAGAAGTTCGAGGGCGAGAACGGCGCGGTGAAGAAGATGCACTGCGTTCGTGTCGACGCCCAGTTCAAGCCGATCCCCGGCACCGAGTTCGAACTGTCAGCCGACCTCGTGCTGCTGGCGATGGGCTTCGTGCATCCGGTGCACGAGGGCCTGCTCAAGAGCCTCGGTGTCGACCTCGACCCGCGCGGCAACGTCAAGGCCAACCTGACCGACTACCAGACCTCGCTGCCGAAGGTGTTCTCCGCCGGCGACATGCGCCGCGGCCAGTCGCTGGTGGTCTGGGCGATCCGCGAAGGCCGACTGTGCGCCCAGGCCGTCGACAAGTTCCTGATGGGCAAGACCGAGCTGCCGCGCTGAGCGGCGTGTCAGCGCGTAGATAATTGCCTTTAATAGGTTTTCCGGACTGCCTACCCCGAAGCCGGTGCGCTCCCCTCCCCCTTGCGGGGAGGGG
>NZ_CAFJ01000173.1 GCF_000239795.1 Bradyrhizobium sp. STM 3809
CGCCGTGTTGACCTTGTTGCCGGTGGCCAGGTTGTTTTGAGTCGTGGCCAGCAGCGATGCGGTATTTTGCAGCGCCAGCAGGTTTTGGCGAACCGAAGCCGAAAGAACGATACCGGACATGTTTGTGAAACCTTCCTAGTTATTCACCAGGCGGTTCTAGTACAGGTACTTTTAAAACATGGTTAATGGCACTTTAAATTTCTTGCTTAACGACTGGTTGCGATCTCCTTCCGTCCGGCGCCCCCGTCTCGGGAAGCCGTAATGATACGGGCGACCCGCCCCGGCCAGGCGCAAAAAAGCGGCGGGGTTTCCCCCGCCGCTTTCGCTGTTTGTGTGAGAACGCCTTAGCCTTAGCGCAGCAGCTGCAGCACGCTGGCCTGCGACTGGTTGGCGAGCGACAGCGCGGACACCGCGATCGACTGGCGGGTCGACAGCGCCTGGCTGTTGGCCGCTTCCTCGTTGGTGTCGGCCAGCGTCAGGTTCGACGAGCCGGTCTGCAGCACGTTGATCAGGTTCTTGTTGAAGTCCTGACGGATCTGCACCACCGACAGGTTCGAACCCAGCGTCGAGGCTTCCGACCGCAGCGTGGAGCTCGCGCTGTTCAGCAGCGTGATCACCTTGTTCGCCGAGTTGTTGTCGAGGAAGTCGGTGCCCGAGGTCAGGTTCGACAGGCCGAGACCGCCGGTGTTGAAGGTCACGCCGGTGATCGACAGCGTCGACTTGCCGTTCTCGTTGAACGTCAGCTTCAGCGTGTCGCCGTTCAGCAGGTTGACGCCGTTGAACGAGGCATCCGCCGCGGTCGTGTTGATCTGCGCCAGCACGTTGTTGTACTGCGAGACCAGGCTGGCGCGCTGCGCC
>NZ_CAFJ01000172.1 GCF_000239795.1 Bradyrhizobium sp. STM 3809
GTAATCCTACGGCTGATACGTGCCGCCTAATATTAGAGCAAAATTTAACAGTCTCTTGCTTAATCGATCGCACGCCCACGTCATGATGCCTCAACGGCGAGCATCTCACGCGCGTGCACGATGTCACGCGCCGTCCCCATTGGGCCCTTCCCGTTTTCCCCGTCAGGGACCGATCAAGCTGGAGTCGCAGATGCCGTCCTTTTCCAACCTGTCCATTCGCAACAAGGTCCTGGCGGCCTTCGGAATCGTGCTGCTCACCGCGATGGGGCTCGGCGGCTTCGCGGTCGATCGGCTGTCGACCGTCAACGACTCGGCCGCCGAGGTCCGCGACAACTGGCTGCCCGCGACCGGATGGCTCGGCGCCATCGCCAGGGCGACGGAGCAATATCGCAGCCGGCAGGGCCAGATGCTGATGGCCCCGGCCGCCGACAGGCCGCAGCACGAGCAATTCATGAACGAGGCGTTTCAGACCTTCGACAAGAATTGGCGCCTGTACGAACCGACGGTCACGATGGCGCAGGAGAAGGCGATCGTCGCGGCCTTCAAGACGTCATGGAACGCCTATCTCGACGACAGCAAGCAGCTGCTCGAGCTGGCGCGCAAGAACCAGATCGAGGCGGCGCAGGCCTTTTTCCTCGGCCGGATGAAGGACAATTTCGGCGGCGTGCGCAAGGCGCTGGAGCAGGACCTCGCGTTCAACGTCGAGGAAGGCAAGAAGGAAGCCGACAAGGGCGCCGCCGTCTACCAGTCCTCGCGCGCCTGGATCTTCGCCACGATCGGGCTGGCCGCCCTGCTCTGCATCGCGATGGGCAGCATGATCGTGTCCGGCGTGGCGCGTCCGATCACGGCGATGACCGAGGCGATGCACCGGCTCGCCGGCGGCGATCTGGCGGCGCCGATTCCCGGCACCGAGCGCAAGGACGAGATCGGCAAGATGGCCGGTGCGGTTCAGGTGTTCAAGGACAACGCGATCGAGACCGAGCGGCTGCGCGCAGAGCAGGCCGAGATCGAGAAGGCCGCCGCGGAGCGGCGCAAGCGCGAGATGCACGAGCTCGCCAACAGCTTCGAGGGCGCGGTCGGCGAGATCATCAACACCGTCTCCTCTGCCTCGACGGAGCTCGAGGCCTCCGCCACGACCTTGACGTCGACGGCCGAACGCACGCAGCAGCGCACCACCACCGTGGCCGCGGCGTCCGGGCAGGCCACCGCCAACGTGCAGTCGGTGGCGTCGGCGACCGAGGAGCTGAGCTCGTCGGTCAGCGAGATCAGCCGCCAGGTGCAGGACTCCGCGCGGATCGCCAACGAGGCCGTCGACCACGCGCGCAGGACCAACGACCGCGTCAGCGAGCTGTCCAAGGCGGCGGCGCGGATCGGCGATGTCGTCGAGCTGATCTCGACCATCGCCGGCCAGACCAACCTCTTGGCGCTGAACGCCACCATCGAGGCGGCGCGTGCCGGCGACGCCGGCCGCGGCTTCGCGGTGGTCGCCACCGAGGTCAAGGCGCTGGCCGAGCAGACCGCGAAGGCGACCGGCGAGATCGGCCAGCAGATCGCCGGCATCCAGGCGGCGACGCAGGAATCGGTCGGCGCCATCAGGGAGATCAGCGGCACGATCGAGAAGCTCGCGGAGATCTCGTCGACCATCGCCGCGGCCGTCGAGGAACAGGGCGCCGCGACGCAGGAGATTTCGCGCAACATCCAGCAGGCCGCGCAAGGCACGCACGAGGTGTCGTCCAACATCACCGACGTGCAGCAGGGCGCCAGCGAGACCGGCTCCGCCTCCGCCCAGGTGCTGTCGGCGGCACAGACCTTGTCGCAGGACAGCAACCGGCTGAAGCTGGAGGTCGGGCGCTTCCTGAGCACGGTGCGCGCGGCGTAAGGGCGCTCGCGTTGTGAGTTGCGTCCCCCGCTCACCCCAACGACGGTGAGCTCCCCTCCCCCTTGCGGGGAGGGGAGCGCACCGTCACTGCCTCACCGCTTCTCGATCACCAGGCTCTGCACCACCCGGCCGAAATAGCCCTTCGCGTCGCCGAGGCGGGCCATGGCGAGTCCGGCGCCGTCGGGGCCGATCCAGCTTTCGGCATCGAGCAGGATCCAGTCGCCGACCGGCTCGCGGGCCATGTTGACGGTGAGGTCGGCGTTCAGGAACGTGTAGCTGTGGAAGTCGAGCGCGGCCGAGGTGCCGTTGCAGAAGTCGCTGGCGACCACCGCGCGCATCGCCTGTGAGACGGCGTGGCCTTCGACCAGCGGCCAGTCGACCCGATACCAGATCGCGCCGGGCCCGCGGACGCCGAAGCGGCCGCGCGCGGCGCGCAAGGTCATGCCGCGCACGAACGGGCTGGTGGAGAAATCGGCGGGCTCCGGCTGCGCCTCGTCCGGCCCGGCGAGGTCGACCGGCAGCTCACGGACGTCGTCCGGCAGCGGCACGTCCTCCCGCCGGATCTTCAGCACGGTCGCGGTCACGACGACGGTGTCGCCGGCGCGCAGGCGCACCGCGCAGAGCTGGATCTTGCGGCCTTCGCGCAGCACCTCGGTCTCGACGCTGAGCTCGGCGAGCGGCACCGGCCGCATCAGGTCGATGGTGACGCGGGCGATGCGCATCGGCGACTTGGTCGCGATGCGCTCGGCCGCCCACACCGCGAGCGCCGACGGCGCCGAGCCGTGCTGCATGGTCGGGTCCCACGGACCCGCGGCATCGGGACTGACGACGACCTGGTTGTCCGTCACGCGGAAGATCGGCCGCATCAGCGCACGCCGTCCCACGCCTGTTCGCCCAACGCCTGTTCGCCCAACGTCCGAGCGCCCCACGTCCGAGCCACCCACCTCTCAGCCGGCGCTGGCGAAGGCGCGATCGGCGCCGTTGGGCAGTTCGATGTCGACCTCGAGCGTCGAGACATGCTTCCCCCGGTCCATGCGGACGATGACCTTGTCCGGATCGAGTAGCACATGGCGCGAAACCACGGCGAGGATTTCCTCGCGCAGCTGCATCAGGAGATCGGGCTGGCCGCGCAAGCTGCGCTCATGCGCGAGCAGGATCTGCAGCCTCTCGCGCGCGACCGGCGCGGAGGCGGTGCGTCCCGTGAAGAGCCGCAATACGCTCATGCAGCCCTCCGTCCGAGCAGCAGGTTCATCAGGCCCTTGCGCTCGCTCGGGATCTGCATCTCGACCGCCTCGCCGAGCAGGCGGCGCATGGCGTCGTGATAGGCGCGCGCCGGCGCGCTGGCCGGGCTGTTGAGCGTCACCGGGCAGCCGACATTGGAGGCGCGCAGCACGTCCTGGCTCTCCGGCACGATGCCGAGCAGCGGGGTCGCCAGGATCTCCAGCACGTCCTCGATCGACAGCATCTCACCGCGCGCGGCGCGGCCGGCATCGTAGCGGGTGATGAGGATGTGCTTCTCGACGCGCTCGCCGTTCTCGGCGCGCACCGTCTTGGAATCGAGCATGCCGATGATGCGGTCGGAATCGCGCACCGACGAGACCTCGGGATTGGTGACGATGACCGCCTCGTCGGCATAGCGCATCGCGAGCATGGCGCCGCGCTCGATGCCGGCGGGGCTGTCGCAGATCACCCAGTCGAACGTCTTGCGCAGCTCGTGGATGACGCGGCCGACGCCGTCCTCGGTCAGCGCGTCCTTGTCCTTGGTCTGCGAGGCCGGCAGCAGCCAGAGATTCTCCAGCCGCTTGTCGCGGATCAGGGCCTGCGGCAGCTTGGCGACGCCGTGCACGACGTTGATGAGATCGAACACGACGCGGCGTTCGGCGCCCATCACGAGATCGAGGTTGCGCAGGCCGACGTCGAAATCGACCACCACGACCTTCTCGCCGGCCTGCGCCAGCGCCGCGCCCATCGCCGCCGTCGTGGTGGTCTTTCCGACGCCACCCTTGCCCGACGTCACAACAAGAACCTTAGCCATCTTGCGAATCCTCCTGCTACTCAGCTCAAAGCTACGATCTTCATGGAATGGCCTTCGAGCCGCGCCTGCGCGGCCTTGCCGCGCAGCCCGGCGTCGATCTGCTCGGCGGTCTGGTAGTAGCCGTCGATCGCGACCAGCTCGGCCTCGATCTTCTGGCAGTAGATGCGCGCCGCCGAATTGCCGTTGATGCCGGCCATCGCGCGGCCGCGCAGCGCGCCATAGACATGGATCGAGCCGCCGGCGACGATCTCCGCGCCCGACGACACCGCGCCGAGCACGGTGACGTCGCCGTCGGGAAACACGATCGACTGGCCGGAGCGCACGGGCTGATCGAGCAGCAAGGAGGTCGGCTGCTGCAGAGACGGCTTCTCGGGCTCGATCTCCTGCACCGCGCATTGGCGGCCGCCGGACAGCAGTGGCGGCATGCCGAGCGAGAGGCGGCCCTGCTCGACGCCTTCGAGGCCGAGCACGCGGATGTTGCGCGACTCGATGCTCTTGATGAGATGCGTGATGGCGAGCGGGCTGAGATCGACGGCGGAGAGATCGAGCACGATCGGCTTGCCGACGAAGAAGCCGGGCGATCCCGCGAGCATCGCATCGAGCTCGCCGAGCCAGTCGGCGATGGGGACCACCGGCGAGAACACGAAGGCGACATAGGAGCGCCCGCGCAGACGAATTACAGGACGCACCGTTTCAGCGCTGGCACTCATGACCATCCGACCCAACCCTTCTTAGCGATTGGTTAACTGTCGGCGCCAGATGGTTAACGGATGGTTAAATCGACGCTAAGCCGCTCGAAAATCGACAGCGGCCCGCCCGACATGCTTCGATGATGATCGAATCGAGGCGTAAATCTGGCACGAATGAGACGCAAATCATGAGCAGATGCGTCAAGACTCATTATGCCTCATTTCGATCACATCATGATGATAACTTTAACGTACATATAATGCGGAGCCGACGGCTTTAAGCGGTTCCCGACAATTGACACTCGTCAGGGGGCGGGGCATGGCTTCAAAAGCGGCGTCAAAGGCACGGTCAACGTGCCGGGACGCCCGGCAGGAAGGGACCTTCGACGTGCGATCGCTGATCGGCGCGAAACGTCTGATTCTGCAAATGATTCCGTGTGAACTGAAGTGGCAGAACCGCTCCCGTCTCTCGTTTGAAACTAGCTCTCATACGACCATGGCAGAAGCGAACAGTTGACCGGAATCGAGCGTCAGAGGAGTAGCGTATGAGTTCGTTGAGTGAACAGAATCCGATGAACCCGCAGGACCCGCTGCACTATGCACCGCGGTGGCTGCGCGAACGTCCGGAGGCCGCGCGTCTATCTCTCGTCGGTGACACCACCAAGGCAGCGGAGGCGGCCGAGCGTCCCGCTTCGGGACAGCAAGAACCGCTCGATGCTCGTCTGGAGACCGCCGTGTTCGAATCCCTCCGCCAGTCGCTCAATCCGCGGGTCATGGGCGAGCCGCCCGGCTTCGAGCGCGACCGCCGCTCGGTCGTGTTCAAGATCGCCGGCCGCTTCGCGGCCGCCACGGGCGTCGCCGCCGTCGTCGCGCTGTTCTTCGTCAACATCGTCCCGGTGTGGCGCCAGCCCGATGCGAGCTCGTCCTTCGTAGCCGCCGTGCAGTCGATGAAGACGGTGCCGCCGGCCGCGGCCGATGCCCAGGACGCCAAGGCCGACCAGACCAGCTCGTTGCCGGAGCAGGCCGAGCCGCAGGCTCCGGCCCTGTCGCAGTTCAAGTCGCTGCTCGCGGACGCTCCGGCGCCGGCGGCCGCAGCCGAGACCGACACTCCCGAAAAGCCGATGCTGCAGCAGTTCATGCAGTGGAATCAGAAGACGGGTCAGATGGAGCGGGTTCGCTAATCCGTATCGACTGAGCCGGCATTCAACATCTTCAAGGCGATCATGATCGACGTCCTACCGCAGAAAGCGGCAGCACGCGGTCCGTTAGCTCACGCCCGTTTCGCAGCCGTGCTGCTCGGGACCATCGTGGCCAGCGGAGCCTTTGCCATGTCCGGCGAGGCCTATGCCGCGCCCGGCGAGACCGTGAGCGTGGCGCGCCAGCTCGGCAGCCGCGTCGGTCCGATCATCGGCTCGGCGCTCGCCTGCCGCGACATCGCCCGGCCGCGCATCCAGGCGATCATCGAGAAATTCCAGCTCGTCATCCGCGAGGCCGCGGCGAGCGAGGCCGACCGCGACGAATTGACTCGCCTGCTCGACCGCTACGTGGCCGAGGGCCGCGGCCTGGTCACCTCAGGCCGCATGGATTGCCGCAGCGCCGACCGCCAGCTCGCCGACCTCGAACAGTCGATCGCAGCGCCGCCGCCCGCCCCGGCCAACCTTCCCGCCGTGACGCTCGCGCCGCCGAGCGCCGTTGCCGCAACGATGCCGGCGCAGGTGCTGCCGCCCGTGGTCGAGACGCACGGCGTCACGCAGAGCGACATCAAATTCGGCATGGTCATCCCTCTGAGCGGCCCCGTGAAGGAAAGCGGCCGGCAGCTCAAGATCGGCGTCGAGGCCGCCTTCAACCGGGTCAACGAGGCCGGCGGCGTCAACGGCCGCGCGCTGAAGCTCGTCACCGCCGACGACGGCTATGATCCGTCCCGCACGCTCGATGCGATGAAGCAGCTGTACGAGAAGGAGCAGGTCTTCGGCTTCGTCTGCAATTTCGGCTCGGCCACCGCGGCGGTCGCGATTCCCTACGCGCTCGAGCGGCGCGCGCTGTTCTTCGCGCCCTATACCGGCGCCAATGTCGGACGCCACGATCCGCCGGACCGCTACGTCTTCAACTACCGGCCGAGCTATGTCGAGGAGACCGACGCGCTGGTCCGCTACCTCGTCAAGATCCGCAAGCTGCAGCCGCGCCAGATCGTGGTCTTCGCGCAGAACGACGCGTTCGGGGATGCGGGCTTTGCCGGCGTCGCCAAGGCGTTCCGCACGCTCGGCGCCAATGAGAGCACGATCGTGCGCGTCAACTATCCGCGCAACAGCATCGACGTCGACGACGCCATCAGCCAGCTCAGGCTGCTGAAGACGCCGGTCCGCGCCGTGATCATGCTGGCGACGACGCGCGCCGCCGCCAAGTTCATCGAGAAGGCGCGCGACGTCCTTCCGGGCGCCGTGTTCGCCAACATCTCGGCCGTCGGCGGCTCGGCGCTCGCG
>NZ_CAFJ01000171.1 GCF_000239795.1 Bradyrhizobium sp. STM 3809
CCACGGCCCGGTGGGTCCCGCCAGTCCAAGCGCGGAACGTGAATCCGAGCCGCCTCGACAAGCAAGCCTGCGGCGGCGCACACCATTCGATCACCTGGTTCGGGGCGGCGCTGGCCCGCCCGCGCCACCGCCATCACCAAGACCGCGGTGACCAAGCGCGAAACGGCGACCAGCACGATCCAGTCGCTGTCGGAGGCGGCCGGCAAGATCGCCGAGGTCTCTAACCTGATCGGCGGCATCGCGCAGCAGACCAATCTGCTGGCGCTGAATGCGACGATCGAGGCGGCGCGCGCCGGTGACGCCAACGCCGAGCCGTATTTCTACGGGCGGCGAAGTTTACCTTGGTTGAGAAAGAGCTGTGCATGTTGATCGAATCATAAATGCGTTGCTGGACGGCCCCGGGGGGATGACGCCAGCGATCCTCTCCGGAGGGCGGGGTTGGCCGGGGCCCGCGCGTCGTTTCGATTCGTCGACGAGGATTCTCATCCAACATGAAGATGCGACTCTCCATCTCTGCCGTCATTGCTGCCTTTGGTCTCGTTCTCGCGCTCGGCTTCGGTGCCGTGGTGCTCACCAGCGCCTATGCGCTGCGTGAGCTGAAGGTCGGCGGGCCGCTGTACAGCAAGATCAAGCTCGGCAACGACCTCGTGGCCGACATCCTGCCGCCGCCGGAATATGTGATCGAAGCCTATCTCGAGGCCACGCTGGCGCTGCGCAATCCCAAGAACGTGGACGCGCATGTCAAGAAGCTGGCCCAGCTCAAGAAGGACTACGACGACCGCAAGGCGTTCTGGACCGGCTCGCCGCTCGAACCCGATCTGAAGGCGCTCCTGGTCGAGCGCTCCGACGCCGAAGTGAAGATGTTCTGGCAGGCTGCCGAGACCGATCTCATCCCGGCGCTGCGCGCCGGCGACGTGGCGAAAGCCGAGGCCGCCTATGCCCGCCTCAGCACCGCCTATGCCGCGCATCGCGCGGTGATCGACACGCTGGTCGACAAGGCGAACAAGCTGAATTCGGACATGGAGGCCGCGGCCGCGGCCCAGGACAGCAGCATCTCCGTCGTGGTCTGGGCCGTGACGGGCATCGTGATGGTCCTGGTGGTCGCCGGAATGACGGGCCTCGTGCTCGGCGTCGTTCGTCCGCTGTCGCGCATGACCGGCCTGATGCGGCGGATCGCGCAGGGCGAACTGGCCACGGAGATTCCATTTGCCCAGCGCGGCGACGAAATCGGCGCGATGGCGCGGGCGCTCGGCGTGTTCAAGACCAACGCGATCGAGAACGCCAATCTGCGCGACAAGCAGGAGCGCGACCGCGCCGAGGCTGAGCAGACCAAGAAGCAGGCCATGCTCGACATGGCCGACGTGATCGAGCGCGAGACCGGGAGCTCGGTTGAAGCGGCGGCAAGCGCCTCACGCCAGGTCGAAGCCGTCGCCAGCGGCTTGTCCGAGCTTGCGCATGAATTGTCGGCCGATGCGCAGTCCGTCGCGGCCGCCTCGGAGCAGTCGCTCGCGAACGCGCAGACCGTATCGTCGGCGGCGGAGCAGCTGAGCTCGGCGATCCGCGAGATTTCGAGCCAGGTCGCCCGGGCCAGCACCCTGACCAAATCGGCGGTGACCGGGCGCGAGAAGGCCAAGACGACGATGCTGTCGCTGACGAAGGCCGTCGACAAGATCGCCGAGGTCTCGAACCTGATCGGCGGCATCGCCGAGCAGACCAACCTGCTGGCGCTCAACGCCACCATCGAGGCGGCGCGCGCAGGCGAGGCCGGCCGCGGCTTCGCGGTGGTCGCCGCCGAGGTCAAGTCGCTGTCGGATCAGACCGCGAAGTCGACAGAGGAGATCTCGCGCCTGATCGGCGAGGTGCAGGCCACCACGCACGCGACCATCGACGTCGTCGAAGGCATCGGCGGCCAGATTGCCGAGATCGACGAGGTGGCGGCCTCGATCGCCGCGGCGATGGAGGAGCAGCATGCGGCGACCCAGGAAATCAGCCGCTCGGTGCACTCCTCGGCCGGTGCTGCGCGCGACGTGTCGTCCAAGATCGGCAATGTCGGCAAGGACGCGGGCATGGTGAACGACCGGGCCGCGGAGGTGCGCAGCGCCATCGGCGAGGTCGCCTCCAACCTGACGACCTTGCGCGCGACCCTGGTGAGGGTGGTGAGGACGACGACCGCCGAAGCCGACCGCCGGAACGCACCGCGCGTCCGGTCGAACCTGCCGATCAAGGTGATCGACGACCGCAAGCGGCCGGTGAAGGCCGAGCTGGTCGACATCTCCGAAGGCGGCGCCTGGTTCCGGTTCGAGCCCGAGCCCGGGATCGGCGATCGCGGCCGTCTGCAATTCACCGGCTTCGACGGCGATGTGCCCTACCAGGTTCGCGCCCGCGACAGGGATGCATTGCGGGTCGAATTCGATCTCGGCGCCCGGCGCGACGCGTTCGTGACCTGGTTCAGGTCCTCGTTCCTGCGCCAGGCGGCCTGAATCGCGCCGAACGCCGCTCCAACGAACAAAGCCTCCGCCTGCACGGCGGAGGCTTTTTTCTTTCACATGCGCGGCGCCGCGTTCGTCACGCTCCCGCGCGCACGAGATCGCTGATCCGCACCGGGAAGCGGCGGACGCGGAAGCCGGTGGCGTGCGCCACGGCATTGGCGACCGCGCCGGCGGAGCCGGTGATGCCGATCTCGCCGACGCCCTTGATGCCGAGCGGATTGACGAACGGATCGTGCTCCTCGACCGTGAAGGCCTCGATCGCCGGGACATCGGCATTCACCGGCACATGATACTCGCCGAGATTGGCGTTCATGATCCGCCCGCTGCGAGGATCGGTGACCGCCTCCTCGTGCAGCGCCAGCGAGATGCCCCAGATCATGCCGCCGATCAGCTGGCTCTTCACCAGCTTCGGGTTGATGATCCGTCCCGCCGCGAACGCGCCGACCATCCGGGTCACGCGCACCTGGCCGAGATCCGGATCGACCTTCACCTCGGCGAACACGGCGCCATGCGAATGCATCGCGTACTGCTCGTTGGCGGCCGGGTCGGGCATGCCGCTGCCGGAGCCCTCGACCTGGTCGAGGCCGGCGCGCGCGAGGATGTCCGCATAGCTCTCGCCGCGGCCCTCGTCGTCGCGCCGGAGCAGGCGGCCGCTGCGGGCGATCACGCCGGCATTGCCGGCGCCGAACAGCGGCGAGCGCTGGTCTGACGTCGCGAGCTCGGCGAGCTTGGCGATGACGGCTGCGCCGGCATTGTGGATCGGCGTGCCGACGGTCGCGGTGTGCGCCGAGCCGCCGGCGATGCCGGCATCCGGCAGGTCCGACGTGCCGGCCCTGAACGTCACCTGGTCGCGTTCGAGCGCCAGCGAGTCCGCCGCGATCTGCGCGAACGCCGTCCACGCGCCCTGGCCCATGTCGTGCGCGCCGCTCTCGACCACGCCGCTTCCGTCGCGCCGGATCACGGCGCGCGCCTGGCCTGCGAACATCAGCGCGTGGAACGTCGCGGTGCCCATGCCCCAGCCGACCAGGAAGCCATCCTTGTCGCGCATCATGCGCGGCTTCAGCGGACGGTCCCACCAGCCGAAGCGCTCGGCGCCTTGCGTGTAGCATTCGCGCAGCGCCTTGGACGAGAACGGCTTGCCGGTCGAGGGCTCGACCTCGGCGTAGTTCTTGACGCGGAAGGCGAGCGGATCGAGCCCGCAGGCCGCGGCCATCTCGTCGACCGCGCTCTCCAGCGCGATCGATCCCGGCGCGATGCCCGGCGCGCGCACGAACAGCGGCGTGCCGGTGTCCATGCGCACGGCATCATAGGTGGTCGCGATCGCAGGTGCGGCATACAGCGTATGCGTCAGATGCGCCGCGGACTCGTAGAAGTCCTCGAAGCTGGAGGTCGCGATGCGGGCGTGGTGATGGATGCCGGCGAGCTGCCCCGCGGCGTTGGCGCCGAGACGGAGGGTCTGCCGGGTCGGCGAGCGATGGCCGAACGGGCCGTAGAGCTGCTCGCGGCGCGCCACCAGCTTGACCGGCCGGCCGACCATCTTCGCGGCGAGAATGCCGAGCACCTGCGGCCCCGCCATCAGGCCCTTGCCGCCGAAACCGCCGCCGAGATAGGGGCTGCGGATCAGTATGTTCTCGGGCGCGATGCCGAACAGCTCGGCAAGCCGCGCGCGCATCATCACGAGGCCCTGCGTCGGCGTGTCGATGACGAGCCTGTCGCCCTGCCACTCCGCGACGATCGCATGCGGCTCCATCGCGTTGTGATAGTGCGGCGGCGTCTCGTAGACCGCGGTGATCTGCCTGTCGCTGCCGGCGAGCGCGGCCTCGACGTCGCCATGGCGCTCCTCGGCCGGAGAGCCCATGCCGACGGCGGGAGGCACATAGGCGGCATCGGCATCCAGGCCGATGCGCGCAGGCTCCGCCTCGTAGCGCGGCGCCAGCAGGGCCGCCCCTTCCGTGGCGGCCTCCAGCGACTCGGCGATCACCACGGCGATCGGCTGGTTGGCGTAGCGCACGCGGTCGTTCTGCAGCGCCTCGAACCTGAAGGCGAACGGGTTCGGCTTGCCGTCGGGATCGGCATGCAGCGGCGGCCGGTTGGCCTGCGTCATCACCTCGACCACGCCGGGATGCGCCTTCGCGGCGTCCACATCGAGCGCGGTCACGCGGCCGCGCGCGATGCTGGAGACGGCCAGCACGGCATAGAGCAGGCCGGGCGGGTTGTTGTCCGCCGCGTAGGTCGCGCGGCCGGTGACCTTGGCGAGACCATCGACGCGCGACAGCGGCTGGCCGATGTTCGAGCCGTGTCGGATGTGGGCGGGATCGCGGGAGAGGTTGAGCTCAGGCGTCATGAAGCACTCCTGGAACGGAGGAGAAGGGGGAGGCCGGCAGCGCCGGCATGCGCGCCGGCGTGCCCTGCATCGCGGCCTGCAGCGCGCGCACGATCAGCTGGCGCGCGAGCGGGATCTTGTAGGCGTTGTCGCCGGAGGGTTTCGCGTCGCGCAGCGCCGCGTCGGCGGCCCGCTCGAACGCGCGTGCATCCGCTGCCTGGCCCGCGAGCAGAGTTTCGGCCTCACGGGCACGCCAGGGCTTGGCGGCGACGCCGCCGAGCGCGAGCCGCGCCTCCCTGATGCTGCCGTTCTCGATCACGAGGCCGGCCGCGGTGGAGACGACGGCGAAGGCGTAGGAGTTGCGCTCGCGGACTTTCAGATAGCGCGCGTGTCCTGCAAAGGCGCGCGCGGCCGCCGGCAGCCGGACCGCGACGATCATCTCGCCGGGGACGAGCACCGTCTCACGCTCCGGCGTGCGGCCGGGCAAGAGATGCAGCGCGTCGAGCGAGACCTCGCGCCGGCCAGCCGGCCCCTCGATCTCGACGATGGCATCGAACGCCGTGAGCGGCACGCAGAAGTCGGACGGATTCGTCGCGATGCAGGCCTCGCTCCAGCCGAGCACGGCGTGCTGGCTGTTCTCTCCGTCGCGAGCATCGCAACCGGAGCCGGCGGTCCGCTTGTTGCAGGCCGAGGCGGTGTCGTAGAAATAGGCGCAGCGGGTCCGCTGCAGCAGATTGCCGCCGACGGTCGCCGCATTGCGCAGCTGCGCCGAGGCGCCCGACAGCAGCGCTTCCGCCACCGCGGGAAAATCCTTGGCGAAGGACGCGTCGTAAGCGAGATCGGCGTTGCGCACCAGCGCGCCGATCCTGACATCGCCATTGCCCGACGTCTCGATGCGCGTCAGCTCCTTGAGCCCGGTGATGTCGACCAGTCGCGCCGGCCGGACGACATTGCCCTTCATCAGGTCGAGCAGATTTGTTCCCGATGCGAGATAGGCCGCGCCGGGCGCCGCAGCGGCGGCGATCGCCTCCGCGACGGTCGCGGGTTTCACATAGTCGAACCGGTTCATGCCGCGCGCTCCTTCTGCTCAGCGAGCGTCGCCTGCGCTGCGCACACGGCCTCGACAATGCCGACATAGGCACTGCAACGGCAGAGATTGCCGCTCATGCCCTCGCGCACGCGCTCAGGGTCGTCGCCGGCATGGCCTTCGTTGATGAGGCCGACCGCGCTCATGATCTGGCCCGGCGTGCAGAAGCCGCATTGCAGGGCGTCGTGAGCGATGAACGCCTCCTGCACCGGGTGCAGCTGGTCGCCCTGGGCGAGGCCTTCGATGGTGGTGATGGCGGCGCCGTTGAGGCTGAGCGCCAGCGTCAGGCAGGCGTTGATGCGGCGGCCGTCGACCAGCACGGTGCATGCGCCGCACTGGCCGCGGTCGCAGCCCTTCTTGGTGCCGGTGAGGTGGAGGCGCTCGCGCAGCAGGTCGAGCAGGGTGACCCGGGGGTCGTCGAGCGCAAGCGTTCGCGGCTCACCGTTGACGGTGAGTCTGACAGTCCAATTCATGCGTTGTTCCGATCGAAGCGATGGCCTAATCGGATCGCAGCGGACATCGCCTTACGGGCGAGCGTCCGTCCAGATCCAGCAACCGCGGGACGACGAGCTGAGGAAGGTTGGCTGTCCCGGGTGGCAGGTCTAGTTATACGGAGGACGCCTCCGCTTAGCAAGGGGACATGAACGGTCCGTCATCAAGAGCTGGTGAGATGGAGACGAAACCACAAGAGCGCCACCGCAAGCCGCGCGCCGATGCGCAACGGAATCGCGAGCGCGTGCTCGAGGCGGCGAAGGCTGTGTTCAGCGTCGGCGGCGCGGAGGCGAGCCTGGAAGCGGTGGCGCGCCAGGCCGGCGTCGGCATCGGCACGCTGTATCGTCATTTCCCCACCCGCGAGGATCTGTTCGAGGCGGTGTATCGGCGCGAGGTCGAGCAGCTCGCGGAGCTTGCCGAGGAGCTGAAGACCGAGCCGTCGCCGGTCGAGGCGCTCAGGCGCTGGCTGCGCTCGACGGTGCAGTTCGTCGCCACCAAGAAGGGCATGATGGCGGCGCTGGCGATCGTGATGAATGCCAACTCCGAGCTCGCCGCCTATTCGCACGGCCATCTCACCCGCTCGATCGGCGCACTGCTGGCCCGCGCCGTCGCGGCCGGCGAGATCCGCAGCGACATCAGCGCCGACGACGTGCTGCGCGCCCTGATCGGCATGTGCTACATGCACGACCAGACCGGCTGGCAGCAGAGCGTGCTGCGGCTGCTGGATGTGTTCGTGGATGGGATGAAGACGGGGAAGGCGCGCGAGTGATCCTGCCTCACGCGACGCGTGAGCTGAGCATGGGCTTGCCCATGTCACCCTGTTCGACGGCGCTCTCGTCCGGGCGATGCCGTGTCGAATCCGATGCTCTTTCCATCGTCATTCCGGGGCGCGCGAAGCGCGAGCCCGGAATCCATATCCACGACGATTGCCGGGATGTGCCGTGCCTTCCCACGGCCGTCTCGCTCCCTCATCAAAGCCTGTGAGTATGGATTCCGGGCTCATTCGCTGCGCGAATGCCCCGGAATGACGACAGTGGGACTGGAGGATGCTAGGAGGCCGGCGTCCCGCAGGCGGCGCAGAGCTTCGCGCGCGGTGTTCTCAACGGCTTCCCACAAGATGTGCATGGTCGACCGAAGTCGCTGCGGCGATGGTGCCAGATCGCAAGGGCGTTCGTCTCGTCAAAGCCGGCCAGTTCACGGTAGCGCTGCAGCGCGCCCGCTTTGCTATCGACGGCGGCGGTGGCTTGTCCGAGAGTGCATTCATTCGCCCGCCGATAGTTTTTGATGTCGTCGAACCGTTTCCTGAGGAGAGGCTCGATCTCGGCCCATTCCTGCTCGTCGAGCATGGGCACTTCGATGCCGCACCGCCAGCAATAGACTGTGGTGGCCATCTCACCCTCGCATCCACTCCATCAACGCCTGCGCAGTTTCCTCCGGCTGCTCCGGCTGCGGCAGGTGGCCGCAATTGTCGAGCACCACCAGCCAGCTGCCGCTGATGCCGTCGGCCATCTCCTTCGACAGGCTGTTCGGAATGGTGTTGTCGGTGTCGCCGGTCAGCACCAGGGTCGGGCAGCGGATCGCGGTGAGCGTCGGCCGCGAGTCCGGGCGCGCCATGATGGCGGTGAGCTGCCGGACGAAACCGTCGACGCCGACCTCGTCGGCCATGTCGTGGACCATCTGGCGCAACCGCGGATCGTCCTGGCGAGACGGATGGACGAAGCCCGCGAACAGCTCGTCGACGACGGCGTGATACTCGCCCTCTTTCGCGCGCGTGATCATGGTGCGGCGGCGCGCGCTCGCCTCGGGCGTGTCGGGGCGCGCCTGGGTGTTGATCAGCGCGAGACGGCCGACGCGCTCGGGCGCCTGGCGCATGATCTCGAAGGCGATGTAGCCGCCCATCGAGTGGCCGGCGAGCGCGAAGCGCGGCGGCGCCTCGGCCAGGATGCGGCGCGCGATCGCGGCCATGCTGTCATCGCGAATGTGGTTCGCGACCATGATGGGCGCGGTTCGCCACAGCGCTGGAACGACCGGGGCATAGATCCGGGGTGACGAGATCAGTCCGGGCACCAGCACAAGCGGCAGCGCATCAGTCATGGTTTTTCCCCCTGGAACGGCGTTATGCTTGTCGGCGGGTGTCGTTCGCCCGATGTGCCATCTTTGCGCGAGACACCGCCGATGTCCAACGAAGTCCTCGCGTTCGAGCTGCGCCGCCAGAGCGACGATCTCGTCTACAGCTTTGCCCGGATGGTCCGGCCGGACGGCAGCATCGGCTTCAAGCGCGCCGATGGAGATTATTGGATCGTGTGGAAACCGGAGTGGGGCTGGGTCGCCTGGGACGAGGCTTCGCAGTCCTGCATGGGCCGGCCATGGAACGTGCTGCCGGGCGAGCAGGGCGCTGTGCCGCCCGCGGGCGACTGGGTGAGCCGCAAGGGCGCGAAGTCATACGTCTACACGCTGGTCCATCTCATCGGCTGAGCCAGGCGCGACCGTGCAAGAGACCGGGCGGCCGATGATGGTCGGCCGCGCGGTCGTCGCCGTGCTCACGGGCAATATCGGTGGTCATCACGCACCTATTCGGGCTCGGCGGCCGCCGCGACATCGCGCCGGCAGCCGCGGGTGGCGGGCGCGGGATCATTCGCGGCAAACCGATGGCAGCGTCCACAACGTGCCGTTTTGCGTCCGATCTAATTACTTCCGCGCCGGACCATGCCACCGCCGGCAGCAGCGCGATGATACCTGGAGGTGTTTCAAATCGTGGCAACTGCGACGGACGTCAAAATAATATCACGTAATTGGCAGCACGCGCGTGTGCGGTTGCGTTGCGACTACAACGATTAGTTCGTGGCCTGCAAAACTTGACGTCGTCGCGCGGCCGTTGCGCGGCCTGTTGCAGCGATGTCCGTCAGTAGCACTGAGATGAGGTCGAGACGATCGGAGCGATTGTCGCAGGCCGGCTGCCGTCGTCGTCAGGCAGGGGCGCGCGGAGCGTGTTCAGCCTGTGTGCAGCGATGGCGCGGCGGGATGGGCGCAACGCAGCGCCATGGCCGGGAGACGTGATCGATGGTGACCGGAGAAGCGCCTCGTCCGCGGCCGACAGGCGGCGCTGCGTGCTGGCAGGGGACTGAGGCGGAGGAAATGGCGGCGTGATGCGCAGGGCCGCCTGTCGGCCGGCACGGCTTCAGGGAAGCCGGTGCCGCTCGGGATCAATGCAATCAGACCAGCAGGGGCTGCACGGTCGTCGCGAGCTGCTTCAGCAGCGGCAGGAACCGCTCCTTCATCTCGTCGACCGTAATCCGGTCGACATGCCCGCCGATGTTCGCGGCCGCGACGATGGAGCCGTCGTAGCGGCGGATCGGCACGGAGATGGAGCGGAAGCCCGGCTCGGCCTCGCCGTCGACCAGCGAATAGCCGTCGCTGCGGACGGCTGCTATCGCGGCGATCAGCGCCTCCTTGTCGGTGGACGTCTGCGGCGTCATCGGCGTGAGCGACATCTGCTCGACGGCCCGCCGCAGCTGATCGTCCGCCATGCGACTGAGCAGCACGCGCCCCACGGAGGTGCAGAAGGCCGGCAGCCGGTAGCCGATCTCGAGGCCACTGGAGAACATCCGCGTCGGCGTCGCGCGCGCGATGAATACCACCTGATCGCCATCGAGTACCGCGAGCGAGCACACTTCGCGGGCCTCCGTCGCCGCGACATCCAACAATGGCTGTATCACGGTGTTGATCTGGTTCGAGCCGAGGTAGCTGGATGCTAGCAGCAGCACGCGCGGCGTCAGCGAGAACAGCCGATCGTCGCCATGCACGAAGCCCGAGGCCTTGAGCGTCAGCAGGATCCGCCGCACCGTGGCGCGCGCGAGACCTGTGAGTTCGGCGGCCTTGCTCAATGTCATCGGCCTGCGTTCGCGGCTGAAGGCTTGTATCACCCTCAGTCCGCGATCGAGCGCTTCGACGAACTCGGGTCCGTCGCCACGCGCCTGCTTCTTCTCCTCATCAGTCCGCTTTAGTTTTGGCATCGGCCTGACACGATCCGCTGTTGTTGTTCTCGGCCGCAGTGAAGCTGCTGTCCGTTTGCCCTTCGGCCTCGGTTGTAGCTTTTTCACTTGCGCTTCTCCCCAGTTAAAGCGAATCTAATCTTGGCGAACATGTGTTCGTCTAGCGAACAATATTAGATGATCGCGTGACGTCAACGCCCGACTTGCGACGGAACAGGAGAGACGGCCATCATGATGAGCAAGGAGCAGAACGATCTGATCACGCGCATCGGACCCGACGCACCCGCCGGTAAACTAATGAGGATGTACTGGCAGCCGGCTGCGCTGGTCGATGAGCTCGCGGGCGAGCGCCCCGTGCGCGCGGTCAAGCTGCTCGGCGGGGACTTCGTGCTCTTCAAGGATGCGCAGGGTCGCTACGGCCTGCTCGATCGCGACTGCCCGCATCGCGGCGCGGATCTCGCCTTTGGCCGCCTCGAGCAGGGCGGCCTGCGCTGCTCGTTCCATGGCTGGCTGTTCGACGTCGACGGCGCCTGCCTGGAAACGCCCGCAGAGCCGGTCGGATCGCCGCTATGCAAGAACGTCAAGCAGCGCTCTTATCCCGTGGTCGAGAAGGGCGGCATCCTCTGGGCCTGGCTGGGCGACGGCGCTCCGCCGGCGTTTCCCGATCTCGACTGCTTCACCGCGCCCGACGCCTACACCTTCGCCTTCAAGGGCCTGATCGAGTGCAACTGGCTGCAGGCGCTCGAAGTCGGCATCGATCCCGCGCATGCCTCGTTCCTGCACCGCTTCTTCGAGGACGAGGATACGTCGACCGCCTATGGCAAGCAGTTCCGCGGCGCCTCCGCCGACAGCGACCTGCCGATGACCAAGGTGCTGCGCGACTATGATCGCCCGATCATCAATGTCGAGCGCACCGAATATGGCCTGCGCATCATCGCGCTGCGCGAGATCGATTCCGAGCGGACCCATGTCCGCGTCACCAATCAGCTGTTCCCGCATGCCTTCGTGATTCCGATGAGCACGGAGATGACGATCACGCAGTGGCACGTGCCGGTCGATGACGAGACCTGCTACTGGTACGCGATCTTCACATCGTATGGTGCGCCGGTCGACCGTGCGAAGATGCGGGCGCAGCGGCTGGAGCTTTATGAGCTGCCGGACTATCGCTCGCGCAAGAACAAGAGCAATGATTACGGCTTCGATCCGCGCGAGCAGGCGACCGCGACCTACACCGGCATGGGCAACGACATCAACGTGCACGACCAGTGGGCGGTGGAGTCGATGGGCCGCATCCAGGACCGCACCCGCGAGCATCTCGGACAGTCGGACAAGGCGATCGTCCAGTATCGCCGTCTGCTGCGCGAGCAGATCGAGGCGGTCGCGCGCGGCGAGCCGCCAATGCTGCATCTCGATGCCGCCGCCGCGCGCAGCGTGCAGGGCCCGGCGACGATGGACGGCATCGGCCCGACCCGCGGCTGGGAAACCTACTGGATGGAAGTCGACGTCCGCCGCCGCCGCGGCGCTCCCTGGGCCGCGCCGGTGCCGGCCGACATCATCCGCCTGGCGCCGCATCTGAGCGCCGCGGAGTGAGGAGAGACGTGAGCGGGCATTTCGTTGGGGCTGCTGCGACGCACGGCCCAGTCAGCTGGTTCCTCCGTCGTGCCCGGGCTTGTCCCGCCTGCGCGGCCGAAGCCGCTTCGGCGCGGCGAAGGCCCGGGCATCCGCGTCGTTCTCAGGATGCCGAACGACGTGGATGGCCGGGACAAGCCGGACAAGCCCGGCCATGACGACGTGGACACAGACGAGCGCTATACTCCGATCTCCACGCGCGATTGACCTCTGGAATGCGGGGAGAGGTTCTCTCCGAGCCTGCCGCACGGCCGTGGGCTCGATCGCGCAAGCAACCATTCTACTCAGGAGCCATCGTTGAGTTTCGTCGCCAGGCATCGACTGTGGACCGCCGAGCAGGCTGACGCCGCGGTTCGCATGCGCCGTCTCGCCGAGGAGCACGGCCTGAACACCATCCGCTTCTCGTTCCCCGACCAGCACGGCATCCTGCGCGGCAAGGCGCTGAGCATCGACGCCGCGTTGTCCTCGCTGGAGGACGGCTGCTCGATCACGACGACATTGCTCGCCAAGGACACCTCGCACCGCACGGTGTTTCCGGTGTTCACCGCCGGCGGCGGCTTCGGCATGGCCGAGATGCAGGGCGGCAGCGATGCGCTGATGGTCGCCGATCCCACCACGTTCCGGGTGCTGCCCTGGGCGCCCGGCAGCGGCTGGGTGCTGTGCGATCTGTATTTCGCGAACGGCGCGCCGGTGCCATTTGCCACGCGCAATCTGCTGCGGTCCGCGCTCGCGACCCTCGATCAGCGTGGCTATCAGTTCAAGGCCGGTCTCGAGGTCGAGTGCCACATCTTCAAGGTCGAGGACCCGCGACTGTCGCCGACCGATGCCGGCTCTCCGGGACAGCCCGGCGTGCCGCCGACGGTGAGCCTGCTCACCCAGGGCTATCAGTACCTCACCGAGCAGCGCTTCGATCAGATGGAGCCGGCGCTGGAGATCATCCGCGCTCATCTCACCGCGCTCGGCCTGCCGCTGCGCTCGATCGAGCTCGAATACGGCCCGAGCCAATGCGAGTTCGTGCTGCAGCCCGGCATCGGCATGGATCCCGCCGATACGATGGTGCTGTTCCGCAGCGCCGTGAAGCAGATCGCGCAACGCCACGGCTATCACGCCACCTTCATGTGCCGGCCGCGCATTCCCAACGTGATGTCGTCGGGCTGGCATCTGCACCAGTCGCTGGTCGCGCGCGACGGCAGCAACGCCTTCATGACGTCGGAGCCGGCAGGCTTGTCCGCGCTCGGCCGCGCCTACATGGCCGGCCTGCTGGCGCATGCCCGCGAAGCCGCGGTGTTCTCGACGCCGACCATCAACGGCTATCGGCGCTATCGCGCCTACTCGCTGGCGCCGGACCGCGCGATCTGGGGCCGCGACAACCGCGGCGTCATGATCCGCGTGCTCGGTGGCGCCGACGATCCGGCGACGCGGCTCGAAAACCGCATCGGCGAGCCGGCCGCCAATCCCTATCTCTACCTGGCCTCGCAGATCGCAGCCGGCCTCGACGGCATCGACCGCGCGCTCGATCCCGGCCCGTCGGCCGACGTACCCTACGAGACCAAGGCGGCCCTGTTGCCGAAATCGCTGCGCGAGGCGGTCGACGCGCTGAAGGACGATGCGTTCTTCCGCCAAGCCTTCGGCGCCACCTTCATCGACTACTACACCTTCATCAAGACCGCCGAGATCGATCGTTTCAACGCCGAAGTATCCGACTGGGAACAGCGCGAATATTTCGAGATGTTCTGAGTTGGTTGTCGCGGCAGCTTGGAAAGAGGTTTTCGCTCGCGGCCAGATGAGAGATGTCCCTTCGACTTCATTCCCTGTCGCCCTGCACGACCTTCATCCCCTCACCCTGAGGAGCCCGCCGCAGGCGGGCGTCTCGAAGGGCGAGGCCGACCACCCGGGCCTCCTGGTTCGAGCCGGCCCTGCGCGCCTCCTCGCCATGAGGATCAGGACCGAAATCTGCGTGGAACTTTCAGTGCCATATGCAGCGTGCTTTGCTGCCATGACGAGGCCTCCTCGTGCGGTGCGCAGATCGCTCACGATTGCCGGGCGCCGCCTCTACGGGTTTTCGCCGGCAGCGTCGAGCTGGGCGCGGTCGGGTCGGAGCCGGCGGAACTGGTTGATGATCGACGCGCCGATCCGGCTCCAGGGGCGCCCAGCCACGCTGTACAGGCTCACCGTCCGCTCGATGGCGAGGCCGGCGACGGGAATGCGCTGCAATCCCATCGGCAGCGGGGCGCTGCGCGGCAACAGCGCGATGCCGAGGCCGGCGGCAACGAGCCCGAGCAGGTCGCGCTCGGCATGGACCTCGCCCGCCCGGGGCGCGGCGACGCCGAGGCTGCTCAGCTCGTCGAGGATGTCTTGCGTGTGCTCACAATAGGCTCCGATCAGCAGCGGCTCACGGCGCAGCTCACGCGCCGGAACCAGCGGCTGGCCGGCAAGCCGGTGCTGCGCAGGGACGACGAGATCGAAACCCTCGGTGAACAGCGGCAGCTGGTGCAGCGACGCGCCGGCCTCGTGCAGATTCACCGCGATCACCAGCTCGACATCGCCGTCCCGCAGCATGGCGGCGGTCTTGGCCGCGTCGCCGCGTTGAACCGTCAGGTCGAGGTGCTCGAACCGGTTTCGGACGCGCTGGATGTGCGGAAGAACCGGCGCCAGATCGATCGATTCGGCGACCGCCAGGCGAAGGCTGGTCTGCGCCCGCCGCTTCAACGAGATCGCCAGCGACTGCGCGCCGAGGGCCGCTTCGTAGCATTGTTTCAACGCGGGATGGACGGCGTGGCCGAGCGGCGTCAGCCGTGCCGACGGCGGGCCGCGCACGAACAGCTCGCCGCCGATCTCGGCCTCCAATTGCTTGATGGCGCGCGACAGCGACGGCTGGGTCACGTTGCATTCATCGGCGGCGCGGGAAAAGTTCAGATGCTTGGCGACGGTGAGAAAGTAGCGGACCTGGTGCATCTCCATCGGCGCAAACCTGTGAGCGGGAAGCAAAGGCGCCGGCCGGCACGCTGGGGGAGCCCGGCCGAAGCCAGGGAACGCTGCAGCACGCGCCGGGCTATTCGTGCCGGACGGCGCCGCAACTATGCGAATGAGCACGACGGCCGGCGTTCACGGATCGCGGACGATGTACAAAATCCACGGGTCGTTTTCCGGCCCGCCGGCGGGCTCCGTCAGGAAGACAGTTGCTTACGGTATTCGGATGGCGTCAGGCCGCAGGCGTTGCGAAAAACCGTGGCGAAGTGCTGCGACGACGCGAAGCCAAGCGCGATGGCGATGTCGGTGATGGAGCGGTCGCGCTCGGCGAGCATCGCGCGGGCGTGCTCGATGCGGCGTTGCATGATCCAGCGATAGGGCGAGCAGCCGAGCCCGCGCCGGAACAGCTCGGTGAGATGCGGCACCGACAGATCGAGAAAGGCGGCGAGGTCGGCGACCGAGAGGCTCTCGCCGAGCCGGCTGTCGCAGTAGTCGATGAGCTGTCTGAGCCGCCGGTCCTCGATGCGCGCCGCGCTGCGCGGCGGCCTGGACAAGGCGCCGCCGGCGCGGTTCGAGTGATGGACCAACAGATGCCCGAACAGCGTCGTCGCGAGACTTTCGATATAGGCCACTTCGACCGCGGAGCCGCCGCCGTCGAGAAGCGCGCGGCGCAGCTCGCGCGACAGCGCCAGCAGGCTGCCGTTGCTGTCGTGCCCGACACTGGCGAACTCGATTTGCGCGGCGGCGGCGCTGCAGCCGAACTGCCGAAGGTTGTTGGCCAGCGCATCGTTCGACAGCATCAGGCGGATGCACTCGAAGCCGGCGCCGCGCGCGGCGCGGAAGCTGTCGCCCGGCGCATGCGCCTGCCACAGGCCGATCGGCACCGGACCGGCATGAACCTGCCGTTCGTTGTGCCAGATGGTCACGGAGGTCGGTCGCAGCTGCAGGCAGAACATCATTGCGTCGAAGCGGCGGCCGTCGATCTCTTCGACGTCGTCCGAGCGGCAGTGGCGCAGCAGGGCGCCCGACGCGCTCTCGAACGAGGTCGCCGCGATGGGATGTGACGACCACATTCCATCGATGAGAGCCGCCTCCTGCCTGATGCTCCGCATGCGCCTTTCCCGATGCTCGTGCGTGACGACGTACGACAAAAAGCACCACAGTTTGTTCAGTCGGGCAAGCGAGCGCAGCGCGACGGTCACTCAAAGGACATGCGAGGCGTGCCGAAAAACGCAGCATGCTGCTCGCGGTGCGGGCTTTGTGACAAAGAGATGACAAGTCTCATTTTGCAGGGGTGCTGTTCCAATGCGGCGCTCTCGCGATGGCTTGGGCACCGACGTCACTTCAGCTGGATCTGGTTCCGCCTCGTGTGATCGCGTTTGCGTGACGCCAGCCCTCAGCCCTGCGCGCCTGATAGGCGCGATAGCCGGCACGGCTGGCATTCGGGAACCGGACCTCGCCCAACGGCATATCGAACGGGCGCGTCGCGCGTCCGTGCAGCACGGTCATGCCGATCGTGATCGGGAGAGGCGGAGCAGGAGAGAATGTCAGAACAGAAGCCGCAGCGCGTCCGAGCGGTCGTCGACAGCGGCGATGCGTCCGACCTCTCGACGGAGCATCACGACATCTTCTTCGCGGCCGTCGAGACGACACGCATGCCGATGATCGTCACCGATCCGCGCCAGAACGACAATCCCATCCTGTTCGCCAATCGCGCCTTCCTGGAGATGACCGGCTATGATCTGTCCGAGATCGTCGGCGCCAACTGCCGCTTCCTGCAGGGGCCGGACACCGACCGCGACACCATCGACGCCGTGCGCACCGCAATCGCCAATCGCCAGGACATCGCGGTCGAGATCCTGAACTATCGCAAGAACGGCGCGGCGTTCTGGAACGCGCTGTTCATCAGTCCGGTCTACAATCGCGATGGCGAGCTGGTGTATTTCTTCGGCTCGCAGCTCGACGTGTCGCGCCGGCGCGATGCCGAGAGCGCGCTGGTGCAGTCGCAGAAGATGGAGGCGATCGGCCAGCTCACCGGCGGCATCGCGCACGACTTCAACAACATCCTGCAGGTCATCATCGGCTACACCGAGACCCTGCAGGGCGCGGTCAGCGAGCTCGCGCCGCGGCACCGCCGCGCCGTCGACAACATCCGCGCGGCGGCGAACCGCGCCGCGACCCTGACGCAGCAATTGCTGTCGTTTGCGCGCAAGCAGCGGCTCGACAGCCGGCCGATCAACCTCAACAACATGATCGAGAGCATGGTGCAGATGGCGCGGCATACGCTCGGCGAGAGCGTGCGCATCGTCGTCAAGGCGCAGCCGGGGCTGTGGAACAGCCGCGTCGACCAGACCCAGGCGGAGGTCGCGCTGCTCAACCTGTTCGTGAATGCGCGCGACGCGATGCCGCAGGGCGGCACGCTGACGATCCGCACCGAGAACAAGGAGATCGCCGACGAGGACATCGTGCAGTTCGGCGTTCCCAAGGGCGGACGCTATGTCGCGCTGAAGGTCTCCGACGACGGCGTCGGCATTCCACACCACATTCTCGCCCGCGTCGCCGAGCCGTTCTTCACCACCAAGGACGAGGGCAAGGGCACCGGCCTCGGGCTCGCGATGGTCTACGGCTTCACCCGGCAGTCCGGCGGCAGCACCTATATCTACAGCGAGGTCGGCCACGGCACCACGGTGCAGCTGCTGTTTCCGGCCACCGAGCAGGAGATCGCCGCGCCCTCGGTGCGGCCGCCGATGGCGATGGATCGCGCCGGCAGCGAGCGCATCCTGATCGTCGAGGACCGGGCCGAGGTGGCCGAGCTCGCGCGATCGATCCTGGAGGATTTCGGCTACCGCACCGAGGTCGCCGCCAACGCGCATGCCGCGCTGGAGCTTTTGGACTCGGAGATCCGCTTCGACCTGCTGTTCACCGATCTCGTGATGCCCGGCGGCATGAACGGCACCGTGCTGGCGCGCGAGGCGCGCAAGCGCCAGCCGAAGCTGAAGGTGCTGCTGACGACCGGCTATTCCGATGCCGCGGTGGAGCGCGCCGACGCCAATATCGGCGAGTTCGAGATCATCAACAAGCCGTATCGCCGCACCGACCTGGTGCGCCGCGTCCGGCAGCTGCTCGACGGCCCCACCGGCGTGACCTGATGCGGCGCGCGAACGCCTGGCCCTTGCGGCGCGCGACTACGCCGCGGCGGATCGTGCGTGATGCGCGGACCACCAATCGGCGATGGCGTCGGTCAGCTCGTCCCAGACCGCTGTGGGAAGATCGGGCACCGCGACGCGCACGCTGTAGCGGTCGGTGCCGGCGTCGTGAAACCATTCGGTCGCGGCGAAGTCGAAGCCGAAGCTGCCGGCGTGACGGATCGGCAGGCCGGCGCGCCGGAGATGCGCGCTCATCTCGGCGGCGGCCTGCCGGGCCGTCGCTTCGTCGAGCGGCGCGCAGCTCGCGAGCGTCACATAGAGACCATGCGCAAAGTCGAGCTCCGCGGTCAGGCCGCGCAGCCTCGCCGCAAACCGGCGCCGTGCCCGGCGGCTGTTGCGCAGGATCGCCGCGACGCGCCGCGCGGTCAGGTCGCGATAGGCCGGCGTGCCGACATAGGGCGGGAAATGCGCCGGCAGTGCCGCGCCGCCGAGCAGCCTGACCGCGTCTCGCGTCGCCTCCGGCAGAGCGTCGAGCGCGAGGCGGCCCGCCGTGCCGGCGGGCATCGCATCGATGAACGCCACCGAGCCGAGCCGGCCATACTCGGCGCCGAGCGAATCCAGCTTGGTGTGGCTGCGCACCATCACGACCGGCACGCCCCAGGCCCGCGCCCAAGCCAGCACGCGGCGGATGCGGCCCGAGCCATTGGCAAAGCATGTCGTGTCGAAGATCAACAGATCGATCGCCGGATCGTCGCGACCGAGCAACGCTTCGAATCGCGACGCCGTCGCGCTGGAGTCGAGCAGCAGCAGCCGCGGCGCCGCTGATCGCCGTATCCGCAGCTCGGCAAGGTCGGGTGACAGCGTCAGCGGGCGCAGATGCAGCGCATGCGCCGCGACCAGCTCCTGAGTCTCGCCATACGTCCCCGGCAGCATCAGCAGCTCGGCCTCGCCGAGCACGGGCCGGGTGGCCAGCAGCAGCGCCGCGAGCGCCGCCATGCCGGAGATCGTGTAGATGGTGTCCGCGGGCGTATCACCCAGCGCATAGAACGACGGTCCGCGGACGTCGAGATCGGCACGTTGATAGTCGTAGCTGAAGGCAAACGGTCCGGCGCGATGGTCCTGCGCATCCGCCCAGGCGGTTTCGGTCGCGGTCCAGTCGCCCAGCGCATGTTCGGCCTTGAGCGCGGCCGCGAGCTGAAACTTGTGCCGGACGACCTCGCTGACGGTGCGCGGCACAGGCAGCGGATAGGGTCGCCGCAGGCAGCCGTTCAGGAGCTGCAGCTCCTGATGCTTGCGGACGAGATAGGCGTCGATCGTCTCCATCGGTCTCCTTCAGTGCAGCCGGACGGAAACGCGCAGCCGTCGCGTTGGGTCCAAACGAGCGGCGGCGCGGGAAATGCGCTAGGCTCGGCGCATACAACGGAGGAAGCGATGAGCAGGGAACTCGAAGGCAGGGTGGCCGCCGTCACCGGCGCGGCGTCGGGCATCGGCCTTGCCAGCAGCGAGGCGATGCTGGCGGCCGGCGCGCGCGTGGTGATGATCGATCGCGATGCGGCGGCGCTGGCGCGCCTGCGCGAGCGGCACGGCGACGGCGTGATCCCCGTGGTCATCGACCTGCTCGACGCGGCCGATTGCGCCACGCTGCTGCCGCGCGTGCTCGATGCGGCCGGCCGGCTCGACATCTTCCACGCCAATGCCGGCAGCTATCTCGGCGGCGACCTCGTCGATCTGAGATCCGACGCAATCGACCGCATGCTCCATCTCAACGTCAACGTCGTCATCAAGAACGTGCGCGACGTGCTGCCGCACATGATCGAGCGCGGCTCCGGCGACATCATCGTCACCAGCTCGCTGGCCGCGCATTATCCGACGCCGTGGGAGCCGGTCTACGCGTCGTCGAAATGGGCGATCGACTGCTTCGTGCAGACGACGCGCCGGCAGGTCTTCAAGCACGGCATCCGCGTCGGCGCGATCTCGCCCGGCCCGGTGGTGACGGCGCTGATCGCCGACTGGCCGGCCGACAAGCTGAAGCAGGCGCGCGAGTCGGGCAGCCTGCTGGAGCCCGTCGAGGTGGCCAACGTCATCCTGTTCATGCTGACCCGCCCGCGCGGCATGACCATCCGCGACGTCGTGATGCTGCCGACCAATTTCGATCTGTAGCAAGGCGAGCCGGCCTTCGCGACCAAGGATCGCGGTCCAGCCGGCCGGAGGCGCATCCATGCCGGAACTTCGGCGCACCGATACCGAAACAACATCGATCGCCGGCGCGCGAACCGCATCCGCTGTCACAATCCCGTTCGATAACGTGGAGGCAACCACAGATAGAGCCCCGAGAGGCTCGAACGGGAGGATCTCATGCGCAGGCAACATCTGCTGCGGGCCGTCACGCTCGCATGTCTCGGATCGATCACGGCCGCCGGCGTCGTCCGCGGCGACGAGTCTCGCGGCGGCCATCGCGATCACGACGATCACGCCCGGCAGTGCGATTCGCGCCGGTTCGGCGCCGTCAATGACGGCAAGACCGACAACGCCGCGGCGATCCAGGCGGCGATCGATCATTGCGCGCAGGGCGGCGGCGTCGTGCCGATCAGCGGTGGGGGCACCTTCGTCACCGGGCCGATCCAGCTCAGGAGCCATGTCGTGCTGCGCATCGATGCGCCGACCGTGCTGAAGAACACCACCGATCACAGCCGCTATCAGCCGGCCTTCATCGGCTATCCGTTCCGCTTCGCCAATGATCCCGCGGTGAGCGGCACCGGGCCCGCGCTGTCCGGCAGGCCGGAGGCCATGATCTCCGCGATCGACGCCGAGGACACCGGCATCGTCGGCGACGGCACCATCGATGGCAGCGGCGCCGATCCGGCAGCCGCGGCGACCAGCGACAATCCGGGCGCGCTGAGCTGGTGGCAACTCGCCGCCAATGCCAAGAAGGCGGGGACGCCGTACCCGGCTTTTCCGGACATCCCGACCTCGAACGGCCTGCCGAGGCCCTGGCTCGTCGAGTTCTACAACTCCAGGCATCTACGCATCCGCGGCGTGCTGCTGACCAATTCGCCGATGTGGAACCTCGGGCTGCGTTACGACACCGACGTCGTGGTCGACGGCCTGCGCGTCTACAACAACGCCAATGACCCGACGGGTGCGCCGAACACCGACGGCATCGATCTGGTCGGCTCGACCGGCATTCGGCTGGTCAACCTGGACATCGACACCGGCGACGACAATTTGGCGCTGAAGTCCGGCCTGCCGGGTATCGATCCTGCCCATCCGGGCGTGCCGACCTTTGCCTACTACAAGCCGCCCTATAATCTGCCGAAGCTGCCGCTGAGCCATGTCGACATCGCCCACTCCACCTTCAAGCGCGGCCATGGCCTGTCGGTCGGCAGCGAGACCGTGAACGGCGTGAACCACATCCGCGCCCAAGACATCACCTTCCTCGGCACCGACAACGGTTTCCGCATCAAGACCGGCCGCGACCGGGGCAACGAGATCTTCGGCATGAAGATCTCGCGGCTGACGATGACCGATGTGCCCACGCCGATCTCGATCAGCGAATACTACCCGACCATACCGACCGCCACCCAAGGCGACCTCGTTCAGCCGCAGATCCCCGAGACGCAGCCGCGCGTGCACGACATCGCCATCTCGGATGTGACCGCGACCAACCCGCAGACCGTGCGGAACGTCGTGACGTCCGGCGGGCTGATCATCGGCGTTCCGGAATCGCCGGTGCTCAACATCACGCTCAGCCGCATCAGCATCACCTCGGCGAATCCCAGCGGCATCTTCATGCGGCTGCGCAACGTCACCCAGCTGCGCTGCGAGGCGGTCTCGATCGCGCCGCTCAGCACCGCCGCGCCGGCGAGCGGCCACGCCTTCGACAATGAAGGCGGGCTGTCGAGCCTGACCGGCTGCGACGTGCCGCCGCCGTCGATGTAGTCCGCGAGCTGTGCGCGACCGGCCTGTCGATGCGACGCCGGCCGGTCCGCGCCTTCAGGCCCCGGGACATCGTCGCGGGTACCGCCAAATCTCCATCCGCATGGCTGGGCCGTCCCCGGCCATGCGGTTTAGGACGCGGGCGCGCTCACTCGGGCACGGGCACATCGAACGTGTTGAGCGTGACCGACACCATGCAATAGATGCCGATCAGATAGGACAGCTCGGCCGCGCCATGCTCGCCGAACTGCGCCACGGCGGCCTTGTAGGTCAGTTCCGGCAGCACGCCGCCATTGACCAGCGCGGATGCGAAATCATAGGCGACGGCTTCCTCCTTGGTGAGATCGACCGGCCGCTGCCCGGCCACGATGGTGGCGAGCTTGTCGTCGGACAGACCACGCTGCTCGGCCACGTGCACATGCGCATAGATCTCGTAGGCCGAACGGAAATGTGCGCCGGTCACCAGGATCGCGACCTCGCGCACCGCCGCCGGCAGCGACGGCTTGTTCGCGATCGCCTTCACCAGCTCCCAAACCGGCCTGCCGAATTTCGGCTCGCGCAGCCACGGATTCCACGGCCCTAACAGCGCGCCGTCGTCGCGGATGTTGACGAAGCCCTTGAAGCTCGCCTGGATGCCCTGCTTCATGTCGGCATAGAGCGGCTTCTGCTCATCGCTCAACGCGTCGGGGCTCAGAATAGGAAGGCGCATCATGATCTCCTGTTGCAATGCGACAGGCTGACCATCACCGCCCGAGAGGGCAAGGGGGCAACGAGTCACGATCAGGTGTCGTCAT
>NZ_CAFJ01000170.1 GCF_000239795.1 Bradyrhizobium sp. STM 3809
ACTACAAGGCCGGCAGCCTGATGGCCCGCTTCTGCGTGACCGGTAAGCGCATGCTGTACCGCTACTGCGACGAGCATGGTGTTCCCTACCGCAATTGCGGCAAGCTGATCGTTGCGACCAGCGCGGCCGAGACGGACAAGCTGCAGGGCATCCGCGCCCATGCGGAAGCGAACGGCGTCGAGGGGATGCGCCTCCTGACCGGTTCCGAAGCCCGGGCAATGGAGCCGGCCCTCGCCTGCGAGGCCGCCCTGCTGTCGACCTCCACCGGGATCCTCGACAGCCATGCGTTCATGCTGTCGCTGCGCGGCGAGATCGAGGATGCTGGCGGGGCCTTCGCATTCCACACCCCGCTGCTGCGCGCGAGGGCTGCGGACGGCGCCATCGCGCTCGATGCTGGCGGCGACCAGCCGATGACGCTGTCGTGCCGGCTCCTGGTGAACGCCGCCGGCCTGAACGCCCCGGCTGTAGCCCGCCTGATCGAAGGCATGCCGCCACAGCTGGTGCCGACCGCCTATCTTGCCAAAGGCAACTATTTCAGCTGCAGCGCGAAGGCGCCGTTCAGCCGCCTGATCTATCCGGTGCCGGAGCCCGGCGGCCTCGGCGTCCACCTGACGCTCGACATGGCCGGCCAGGCTCGCTTCGGGCCCGACGTCGAATGGATCGATGCGATCGATTACACCGTCGATCCTGCCCGCGCGGACCGCTTCTATCCCGCGATCCGCAAATACTGGCCGACGCTGCCCGACGGTGCGCTGATGCCGAGCTACTCGGGCATCCGACCGAAGATCGTCCCGCCCGCCGTGGCTTCGCAGGACTTCGTCATCCAGGGGCCGCGCGATCACGGCGTGGACGGACTGATCAATTTGTTCGGAATCGAGTCGCCGGGCCTGACGTCATCGCTCGCGATCGCGGCCCACGTCGGCGAACTCAGCGGGACCTGAGCGAGTTCAACTACAAGGCTGAGGTTCCAGACCCATCCCTGCGCGGTCCGTGAGCCCGAAAGCTTCCGATGGTCTGGGACGTCGGATCAATGGGGAGTTGCGCCTGGGATGGAATGAGCATCATCCCAGTGCGCAATCGGGCGTTTAGTTGTGACGTCTGCTGCAGTCACATGTCAGTGAAGCGTTTCAGTGGTGACCTGTCTCAAGCGCTCGATCTCATCCTTCACCATCAACTTGCGTCGTTTCAGTTCGGCAATGCGCAGATCGTCGGTGGATGGGTGCAGGAGAGCTTCATGCAATTCGTTTTCAAGAACTTTATGCTTACGTTCCAGTTCAACGAGATGCGCCTGAATGGCCATTCGAAACCTCCTTGGTAGGTGAACCTGAGATTCGACCAGGACCATTGAGTGTACACAAGTCGCTTGACCTGTCGATGGGGCCAAAAGACCGCACATGCAAATTTGAGCACGGTGTGTAACGAAGCGTGAGCGGATGTGGAGGAATCTCAAACCGGCGCAAACCCGAAATTCACGGGACAGCCATGGAGATGCGAAGGTTGTCGACTTGCGTCGGCAGCTTCGCAAGCGCAATACTCATCCGCCTTTCGCGAGGCTTTCCACTTCCTTCCGCTTTTTTGCTATCATAGATCATGGCTGACCAAGACGACCGCGAACTGCAGGCCGAACTCGCGCGCCTGCAGCAGGAGCACCGCGACCTCGACGCGGCGATTGACGCTTTGCATCAATCGCCTGCCCCCGATTTGTTGCGGTTGCAACGGCTGAAGAAGCGCAAGCTTCTGCTCCGCGATCGGATCGCCTTCATCGAAGACCAGATCACGCCCGACATCATCGCCTGACCAGGCGCGTCAACGATCCTGTCCTTGTTCTGCGCTGATTTCGATCAGAGCGCGCGAGAACCGATATTGACATTTTGGAACAAAAGAAGAACATTCAGAGCTCTCGGTCGCGCCCTCAAACCTCAGGATGGATCTGATGCCCACGACCTTCTCTCCTCATGACCGCCTCTACGAACAGGCCTGCGATCAGGCCATCGCGATGTGCGACGGCAACCTGCGTTCCACCATCAAGGCATTGATCATGGCCAACGAATATCTCGAGCTGGAGCTGCAGGAGCTGCGCGCTGCGATCTCATGCGGATGCGTGCCCAACACGGCGTGCGACGACGCGCAGAGCAATGCCGCCTGATCCCGGAGATCTTCCGGAAATCTTCGAGGCACTTATAACGGGCGCGGCCACACTTGCTGACAGCTTCGAGATCGCAAGGAGGAGTCTGCAATGCCTGAGGTCACCTACTACGTCGCCATGCCCTTCAGGCGAGACGAACTGGGCACGCTGATCCCGGGAGCCGCCGAGGAGTGCCAAAGCTCAACTGCTGCTCTGCGTCGGGCGGAGGCGATGTCGCGCCTGCCGGACAATATCGGCGCCATCGCCTTCAGCCGCAGCGGGGATCCGCTGATGGGCGAGTTCAACGATGCGAAGCTGCTGCACAGGTTCGGAGAGCTGCCTGACGATCTCGGCGAGTTGTGATCAGCGCTCGACGCCAGATGTCATCGAATGCTCCGGACAGCCGATCGCCGCACTCCCATGGATGAGCACGACCGCTCCGGCCTTGCTCAAACACGGCTCTCGTGTCTGCGCTGCGCCTTGCGGATGTACATCGCGCGGTCCGCCTCTTCCAGGGCACGCACCGGATTGACGCGCTTGTCCAACAGCGCCACTCCCGCAGATGCGCCTGCGCGCACGGTCTGATCGCCGAAGGTGAAGCTCAGCTTGTCGATGGCGGCTTCGAGCGAAGCCGCCTTGACGCGGGCATCGGTCTCGCTGAGGTGCCACATCAACACGCCGAACTCGTCACCGCCGAGCCGGCCGATCACGTCGGAGGACCGAACCTCCTCGCTGAGGACGCGCGCCACGGCCTTCAGGACCTCGTCTCCGGCGGCATGACCGAACGTGTCGTTGATCGGCTTCAGCCGATCCACGTCGAGCACCACCAGGGCGCCGGTTGCGTCATAGCGTTTGATGAACGCGATCGAGCGGTGCAGCTCGCGGGCAAAGCCTCGCCGGTTGAAGATATCGAGCAGGAAGTCGCGCTCGGCCACGGCCGACAGCTCCTCGATGCGCAGCTGGGCCGCCGCCAGCTCTGACTTGAGACGCCGGATGGTCTGCCGCGCGCCTGCCGGCGCAGAGCCGGATCCAGGCCCGCGCCCGGCTCGCAGCGCCCTTGGACGGTAGCGGGTTCCGCGCTTCCCGGCCGGCCCCGCCGTCTTCATCCGCCTCTTTTTCATCCCATGTCCTGTCGCGCCGAGGTTTGGACTTGCCGGGTTTAACCAAGACAGGATAGTCCATTCAGACCTCCATGCCATGGCTTGCCGCTGTCGGGACCGATCCTATACTCCGGCCCATGCTGATGGATTCCCGAGAAGAATTGAGGTCATGACCGCGCCGATCGCCATCATCATGGGAAGCCAGTCGGACTGGGATACCATGCGCCATGCCGCCGAGACACTCGGCGCGCTGGGCGTGAGCTATGACGCACGCATCGTCTCGGCCCACCGCACCCCGGATCGGCTGTATGCCTTCGCCAAGGGGGCCAAGGCGGCCGGCTTCAAGGTCGTGATCGCCGGCGCGGGCGGCGCGGCCCACCTGCCCGGCATGACCGCCTCGCTGACCGAGCTGCCCGTCTTCGGCGTACCCGTGGAGTCCAAGGCCTTGTCCGGCGTCGACTCGCTGTATTCGATCGTTCAGATGCCCGCCGGCATTCCTGTCGGCACGCTGGCCATCGGCAAGTCCGGCGCAATCAACGCGGCCCTGCTGGCGGCCAGCGTGCTGGCACTGTCGGACCCGGCGCTGGCCGAGCGTCTCGCGGCGTGGCGGCAGTCGCAAACCAACGCGATCGCCGAACGCCCGGAGGGCGCGGCGTGACCGGCTCCAATCGGGCGAAGCTCAAGCCCGGCGACACCATCGGCATTCTCGGCGGCGGCCAGCTCGGCCGCATGCTGGCGCTCGCGGCGGCGCGGCTCGGACTGCGCTGCCAGGTGTTCTCGCCGGATCCGGATTCGCCGGCCTTCGACGTGGTCCTGAACGCCACCTGCGCCGAATATGCCGATGTCGAAGCGCTGGAGCTGTTCGCCAACGACGTCGACGTCGTCACCTATGAGTTCGAGAACGTCCCGTCCGCGGCGGCCATGGTGCTGGCGGCGCGGCGTCCCGTGCTGCCGAGCCGCTCGGCGCTGGAGACCACCCAGGACCGCCTGACCGAGAAGGACTTCGTCACCTCGCTGGGCATCCGAACCGCCAACTACGCCGACGTCTCATCGGTCGGCACCCTGCGGGAGGCCATCCTGCGCATCGGCCTGCCAGCCGTGCTGAAGACACGCCGCTTCGGCTATGACGGCAAGGGTCAGGTCAAGATCCGCCAGGGCGACGACCTCGAGCGGATCTGGGCCGAGCTCGGCACCAAGTCCGCCATTCTGGAGGCGTTCGTGCCGTTCGAGCGCGAGATCTCGGTGGTTGCGGCCCGCGCCGCCGACGGCCAGGTCGAGTGCTTCGACGTCACCGAGAACGAGCATCGCGACCACATCCTGAAAGTGTCGCGGGCCCCCGCGGCCATTCCCGACGCGCTGGCCGAGGAGGCCCGAGACATCGCCAGCCGGATCGCCACGGCGCTGGACTATGTCGGCGTGCTCGCGGTGGAGATGTTCGTCGTCACCAGCGGTCCGAACGCCGGCGTGCTGGTGAACGAGATCGCCCCCCGGGTACACAATTCCGGCCATTGGACGCTCGACGGGGCGTCGATCTCGCAGTTCGAGCAGCACATCCGGGCCATCGCCGGCTGGCCGCTCGGCAAGCCCTTGCGCCACGGGCACGTCACGATGACCAACCTGATCGGCGACGAGATCAACAGCTACGAGCAGTGGCTGACGGTTCCCGGCGCGACCGTGCACCTCTATGGCAAGGGCGCCCCGCGTCCTGGCCGAAAGATGGGCCACGTCACCCAGGTGTCACCGCTCCCGCCCCGGATGGGCTGAAATATACCAAGCCCGAGGCGTTAATCTTGCCGCCAAGAGCCCATCAGCGGGTGGACAGCGTTGCGCTTGTCTGATACACGGGCGCCCTCAAGGTTAAGGGCGAGGCCATTTGCCGGCCCTGACTTTCAGCCGATTTCAAACCGATAGACTGAGAAAGAGGATGCCGCGTGCAGGTTCTCGTTCGCGATAACAATGTCGATCAAGCCCTCAAGGCGCTCAAGAAGAAGATGCAGCGCGAGGGCATTTTCCGCGAGATGAAGCTCCGCGGCCATTACGAGAAGCCCTCTGAGAAGAAAGCCCGCGAGAAGGCCGAAGCCGTGCGCCGCGCGCGCAAGCTGGCCCGCAAGAAGCTGCAGCGCGAAGGCCTGCTGCCGATGAAGCCGAAGCCGGTGTTCGGCGCCGGTCCCGGTGGCGACCGTGGCGCCGGCCGTGGTCCGGGCGCAGGCCCCCGCCCGGGCGCGCCGCGCTGATCTGAAAATATCTATCTGACGACGTTAGATAGCGCGGGCCTTTGGCTCGCGCTTTTGCTTGCGGGTGTGCTGCCGGCCCGGCCTGCGATCTCCGCAGCGTCCTCCGAGATCCGCCGCCGGCGCCCTCCCCTTTCCGAGCTCCGCTTCGAGATCGCTTCGGACGTCAAAAAGCAGCGGACTCGACGGCCGCTGCTTCTGAACGCTGTGATCGATTGACCGAAGAGTCTACTTCGGCAGCACCGAATGGAACACCGACTTGGCCGCCGACATCATGTCGTGCGCGACGCTGGACATCTGCTCCTTGATCGACGGGTCGGTCCGGTCGGCACGCAGGTCGAGGGGACGCAACTGGCTGGCCGGAATTTCAGCCGGCGGCGTCGGGCGGCCATCGAGCTGCAGGGATCCCGTGTAGGGCGGCGCCGCGCCCGGCGCGTTGGTGGCGAGCACGCTCTGATCGGCGGGAGGCGCGGACACCGAGATCGGCGGCGGCAGCGGACGCACCGGCGCCACTTGCGGCGCCGCGGTCACGATGCGTTCGGCCTGCGATGGCTTGTCAGCGGCCTTCTCGGCCTTGCCTTCATTGGCCCGCAACCGTTCAATCGCGGCACGGGCGAGATCGGCCGCGTCGCGGCGATCCTCCTGCTGGGCCGCCGGCGCTTCCGCGGGCGTACCACGGACGACCTTCTCGCGCGGCGAGACGGGATGGCGCGGCGTGTCGGCCGGCAGGCTCGCTGTCTCCACCGGCTTCACCTCGACCGCCTTCTCGGCAGCCTTATCGGCCAGCGACTTCTCCGACATGCCCTTCGCCTTTATGCCCGGGGCCGGCACGCTGGACAATTCGGCCGATGTTTCAGCCGGCTTGGCGCCAGCCTTCGCGTCAGCCTTGGTGGCGCCATCGGCGGTCTTATCGAGAGATTTGGGAGTGTCGGCCCGAGCGTCGACCTTCGAGCCCGTCAGCTTCGCATAGGCGGCCGAGGCCACGGCGGCCACGGTCGAAGGCGGCGCGTCGGGCTTGGTATTGATGTAGTGATTGACGATGTAGGCCCCGATGATGGTGGCGACCACCGAGGGGATGATCTCCAGGGCAAACTTGGTGAGATATTTCAGCATGCTTGACCACTCCCGCGCGGTATTTGCGGGAACTTTGAGGCACAATTAAGGGACCATTCCCCGCTCTCCGCTGCTCTTCTCCGCGCGGGGCGCGCGCGAATAAGCGGCGAAAAGTCGTTTTCCTGAAAGCCTTTAAGACCCGAGCCGTGCTGCCATCCGAGACAAATCGGACGCCGCCGTAGCCTTCCGGATCACCGGCTTACGTTACCACAATCAGCGGCATGCCGGTAAACAAATGGTTAGGGCTTGAGCTCAACTTCGAGGAAAACGATCTCGGAAGCGGTCTCGTTCAGCACATCGTGTTCGACCCCGGCTTTGCGGAAGTAGGATTTCCCGACCGCGAGCTGCGCCTTCGAGCGCTCGCCCGAAGGCGCCACGATCGTCATCTCCCCGGCGGTCACCGGGACGATCACGTAATCCATCCCGTGGACATGACGGCCCGTCGCGCTGCCCGGCGCCAAACGCCACTCGGTGACGCGAACCTCGGGCGTATCGACCTGGACGTCGGACTGGGCGCTGAGCATGGGGAACCTTCTCAAATCAAGGCACGAAGAGCAGAAAGAGGAATATCGCGAATACGACCATGTGCACCAGCCCGAACAGAATGTTCGTCCTGCCGGTGCCGAAGGTCAGCATGCTCAAAACGAAGGTCAGGACCAGGAGCACCATTCCCTGCGCGTCCAGCCCGAGCACGAGCTGCTTGTCGAGCGCATAGGCGGCGACCGCCACCGCGGGGATGGTCAGGCCGATCGTGGCGAGCGAGGACCCGAGCGCCAGGTTGATGCTCTTCTGAAGATCGTTGGCGCGGGCCGCCGAGATCGCCGCGACGCTTTCCGGCAACAGGATCAACAGCGCCACGAGCACGCCGGCGACCGCGGGAGGCGAACCGGTGGCGGCCACCCCGGCGTCGACCACCAGCGAAAACTTCTTCGCCAGCAGGACCACGGCGAGAAGGGCGACCAGCAGCAGCCCGACGCTGAGCAGCATCTTGCCGCGCGGCAGCCTGACATCGTCGTCGGCGAAACCGGCGGCTTCGCCGACGAAATAATCCCGATGCCGCGTCGTCTGCGTGTAGAGGAACACGGCATACAGCAGGATCGTCACCACGCTGACGAAGGCAAGCTGCGCCGCCGAATACACCGGCCCCGGCGAGGTCAATGTGTAGTTCGGCAGCACCAGCGTGATCGTCGCCATCGTGAACAGCACGCTGAGATAGAGATTGGCGCCGGAGACCAGGACATCCTGCTCGCGATAGCGCAGGCCGCCGATGAACACGCAGAGGCCGACCAGGCCGTTGCAGACGATCATCACGACCGCGAACACCGTGTCGCGCGCCAGCGCGGGCGCCGCCTTGTCGCCGAGCATGATGGTGGCGATCAGTGCCACCTCGATCACCGTCACCGACAGGGTCAGCAGCAGCGTGCCGAACGGCTCGCCGATCTCGTGTGCGATCACCTCGGCGTGATGCACGGCCGCGAACACCGTGCCGAACAGGACGATCAGCAGAACCGCAGCGAAGACGACGCCGGCGGCCGATGGCGTGAAGTCGTAGTGCGTCGCAGTGACCCCTGCGATCAGCGCCATCGCAAGGCCCGGGAAGATCACTGATGATGCGGGCGTCGCGCCCTTTACGCTCATGATTCGCGCCCTTCCTCTGACGGCTCAGACTATGCGCGCCCCCGCGGCGCGCGTCACCCCTCACTGGAACGGATGGGACTCGTTGCGCGGCGGATGGCGATTGTCCAGGGCTAGCCGGGACTGAGCAGCGGATGAATCGGCAGCACGGTCAGAAGCACGAAGAGCGGAATCAAAACGGCGCCAGCGCGCAGCATGTAGCCGAAGAAGCTCGGCATCCGGATGCCGCGCTCGTTGGCGATGGCGGCGACCATGAAGTTCGGCGCGTTCCCGATATAGGTGAGCGCACCCATGTAGACCGCGCCCATCGAAATCGCCGCGAGCGTGCCTGCGAGGTCGCCCATCAGCACCTTGGGATCGCCGCCGGCCAACTCGAAGAACAAGAGATAGGTCGGCGCATTGTCGAGGAAGGCCGACATCAGCCCCGTGAACCAGAAATAGGCCACTTCGCGTGGCGCGCCTGAGGGCGTCGTCACCGCGTTGAGAAGCCATCCGAAGGAGCCCTCATGGCCGGCGTTCAGCATGGCGATCACCGGGACGATGGCCGTGAAGATCGCCGCGAACAGTTTTGCGACCTCTCGGATCGGCTCCCAGTTGAAGCCGTTGGCCGCGCGATGCTCGTCCGGCGTGAGCCAGAGCGACAGGCCGGCGATCACCACCAGGACCGCGTCGCGGACGAGGTTCTGCAGCTCGATATGGGTGCCGGCGATTTCGAACGAGATGCCCGGCTTCCAGGTCGCGGAGACGAGCGTGTTGGCGACGATGGCGGCGATCAGAACGATGTTGACGAGCCCGCGAACGCGCACCGGCTCTTTCGTTGCCGACGCCGCAGGCTCCGTCTTCTCCGCGCGGAAGCGCCACGCATCGATCGCCGCGAAGATCACCAGCAGCAGGCCGGCAACGATCGCGGTCTGCAGCCAGATGTTGCGCGTGGTCCAGAAGAAGTCGACGCCGCGCAGGAAGCCGACGAACAGCGGCGGATCTCCAAGCGGGCTCAGTGCTCCGCCGACATTGGCGGCGAGGATGATGAAGAAGACCAGCACATGCACATTGTGCGGCCGGCCGAGATTGGCGCGGATCAATGGGCGCACCAGGATCATCGCAGCTCCTGTGGTGCCGACGACGCTCGCGATGAGCGTACCGAGCGCGAGGATGGCCGTATTGGTCCCGGGCGTGCCCCTGATGTCGCCGGTGACCAGGATGCCTCCGGCGACCGTATAAAGCGCGAACAGCAGCACGATGAAACTGAGATACTCGGCGAGCAAGGCGTGGACGAAGGACGCCAGCGCGGCCCCCAGTCCGGCCTGCCAAGTCAGCGCCGCCAGCGTCACGAGGGCCCATGCCGCGGCGACCTTGCCGTAATGATGATGCCAGAAGCCGGCGAACAACAGCGGCCCGAGCGCGATCGAGAGCAAGAGCCCGGCAAACGGCAGGGCGAAAGGCCACGTCATTGCGGCGCCGTTCAACTCGGCGGCGTGCGCCTGGATCGGCAGAGCTGCGGAGAGAAGCAGGGCGAGGAGCGGCGCCGGCCACCTCACGCGGAAAAAGCTAGGGGCCGTCGATGAAACCTTTGGCAGTTTCTGTCGCACCAAAAAGATCCAGATTGTTATGACCGCCGTCGGGAAAGCGTACGAAGCGCTTGGGGTCATGCGCAAGCGCGAACAATCGTTCCCCGAAGCGGATCGGGATTCCTGGATCCTTCGCCCCATGCATGATCAGCAGCGGCACATGGACCTTGGCGATACGCTGATCGGAATGGAAACGGTCGAGCATCAGCAGACTCACGGGAACCACCTTCAGCATCTCGGACGCGACATCGACGGTGGACGTATAGGGCGCTTCCAGAATGAGCCTGCTGATCGCATGCTCCGCGGCGATTGCCGTGGCCACGCCGCTGCCCAGCGAGAAGCCCCAGACGACGATGCGTGGTGCCTCGTAGCGCTCGCGCGTGAAAGCATAGGCGGCTGCGGCATCCTGAAGCAGCCCCTGCTCGCTCGGGCTGCCGGTGGAGCCCGCATAGCCGCGATAGGACAGCGCGACAAGGCCAGTGCCATCGGCGGTCAGCGCGTTGAAGCGCGAGACCACGCCGGCGAGGAAATCGCCATTACCGGGAAAATACAGCACGACCTTGCGGCCCGGCTGTGCCGGCACGTGCCAGACGATGACCTTCTCGCCGTCGGCGGAGGTCAGCACGTGCTCTTCCGCCTGCGGAAAACCGGCGGCGGCGGGCGCGGTGCGGCCGACCGGGGGTACCGGAAACAGCATCGCGCGCTGGCGTACGAACAGCACCGCCAGGGCGATGGCGTAGATCGCCACCAGGACGATCAGGAGCCATTTCAGCCCGGTGATGGCTCCTGACAAGGCGCGTTACATGCCCTTGACGATGTTCTCGGTCATTTTCTTGGCGTCGCCGAGCAACATCATCGTGTTGTCGCGGTAGAACAGCGGATTGTCGATGCCGGCATAGCCCGAGGCGAGCGAGCGCTTGATGAACATCACGGTGCCGGCCTTCCACACCTGCAGCACCGGCATGCCGTAGATCGGCGAGGACTTGTCCTCTTCCGCCGCCGGGTTGGTGACGTCGTTGGCGCCGATGACGAACGCGACGTCGGTCTGGGCGAACTCGGAGTTGATGTCCTCGAGCTCGAACACCTCGTCATAGGGCACGTTGGCCTCGGCGAGCAGCACGTTCATGTGGCCGGGCATGCGGCCGGCGACCGGGTGAATCGCGTACTTCACCTCGACGCCTTCCTTCTTCAAGGTGTCGGCCAGCTCACGCAGCGCGTGCTGCGCCTGGGCCACCGCCATGCCGTAGCCGGGCACGATGATGACCTTGGAGGCGTTCTTCATGATGAAGGCCGCGTCGTCGGCCGAGCCGAGCTTGGCCGGCTTCTGCTCGCCGGTCGCGCCGCCCGCCGCGGCGGTCTCGCCGCCGAAGCCGCCGAGGATGACCGAGATGAAGGACCGGTTCATCGCGTGGCACATGATGTAGGACAGGATCGCGCCGGAGGAGCCGACCAGCGCGCCGGTGATGATCAGCGCCGAATTGCCGAGCGTGAAGCCGATGCCGGCGGCCGCCCAGCCCGAATAGGAGTTCAGCATCGAGATCACGACCGGCATGTCGGCGCCGCCGATCGGAATGATCATCAGCACGCCGAGCGCCAGCGCCAGCACCGTGACCATCAGGAAGTCGAAGCCGCCGCCGGTCAGCACCAGGCGCACGACGAAGAACACCAGCGCGACGGCGAGGCCGATGTTGATGAGGTGGCGCGCCGGCAGGATGATCGGGGCGCCGCTCATGCGCGCGGACAGCTTGAGGAAGGCAATGACCGAGCCGGTGAAGGTCAGCGCGCCGATCGCGACGCCGAGCGACATTTCGACCAGGCTCTGCGGATGGATGTTGCCGGGCGTGCCGATGTCGAAGGCTTCCGGCGCGAAGAAGGCGCCCGCGGCGACCAGCACCGCGGCCATGCCGACCAGCGAGTGGAAGGCAGCGACCAGTTCCGGCATCGCCGTCATCGGCACCCGGCGCGCGATGACCGCGCCGATGCCGCCGCCGATCGCGACGCCGAGGATCACCAGGATCCAGGCCCACACATCGGCCGGGGGATGGCTGGCGAGCGTCGTCAGGACGGCAATCGCCATGCCGATCATGCCGAACAGGTTGCCCTGCCGGCTGGTGGCCGGGCTCGAGAGCCCGCGCAGCGACAGGATGAACAGCACACCCGCCACGAGATAGAGGAGTGCCGACAGATTGGCGTTCATTGCAGATGCCCCGTTGTGCCTGTCATCCCGCGTCGTGCGGCGTTGTTACTTGGACTTCTTCTTGTACATCGCCAGCATGCGCTGGGTGACGAGGAAGCCTCCGAAGATGTTCACGCAGGCGAAGATCAGCGCGATGAAGCCGAAGGCCCGCGCCAGACCGCTGCCGCTCGACACCATGGACACGCCGACCGCGAGTAGCGCGCCGACCACGATCACCGAGGAGATCGCGTTGGTGACCGACATCAGCGGCGTGTGCAGCGCGGGGGTCACCGACCACACCACGAAGTAGCCGACGAAAACGGCGAGGACGAAGATCGACAGCCGGAAGACGAAGGGATCGACGGCTTGGACGACATGTTCCATGGCTTTGCTCCTCAGACCTTCAACTACGCCTTCGGCTGAAAATTCGGGTGGATGATGGCGCCGTCCTTTGTCAAAGCCGTGGCCTTGACCAGCTCATCGTCCCAGTTCACCGCCAGCGTCTTCTCCTTCTTGTCGATCATCGTCTCGATGAAGGCCAGAAGGTTGCGGGCGTAGAGGCCTGAAGCGGACGCCGCGACGCGGCCGGCGAGGTTCGGGAAGCCGATGATCTTGACGCCGTCGATCTCGACGATCTCGCCGAGCTTGACGCCTTCGACGTTGCCGCCGCGCTCGACCGCGAGGTCGACCAGCACCGAGCCCGGGCGCATCGACTTCACCATCTCCATGGTGACGAGGCGCGGCGCCGGACGGCCGGGGATCAGCGCCGTCGTGATGATGACGTCCTGCTTCTTGATGTGTTCCGCCGTCAGAGCGGCCTGCTTGGCCTGGTACTCCTTGGACATCTCCTTGGCATAGCCGCCGGCGGTCTGGGCGTTCTTGAACTCCTCGTCCTCGACGGCGAGGAACTTGGCGCCGAGACTTTCGACCTGCTCCTTGGTGGCGGGGCGCACGTCGGTCGCCGAGACGATGGCGCCGAGACGGCGCGCGGTGGCGATGGCCTGCAGGCCGGCGACGCCGACGCCCATCACGAAGACCTTGGTCGCCGGCACGGTGCCGGCCGCGGTCATCATCATCGGGAAGGCGCGGCCGAACGCCTCGGCGCCCTCGATGACGGCGCGATAGCCGGCGAGGTTGGCCTGGCTCGACAGCACGTCCATGACCTGGGCGCGGGTGATGCGCGGCATCAGCTCCATGGCAAACGAGGCGATGCCGGCATCGGCCATCGCCTTCAACGCGGCGTCGTTGCCATAGGGGTCCATGATCGCGAACACCAGCGCGCCGCGACGGTAGCTGGCGAGCTCGGAGGCTTCCGGCCGCTTCACCTTGATGATGATGTCGGCGTCCTTCAGCGCGTCGGCGCTGACGGTTGCGCCTGCCGCCGTGAACTCGGAATCCGGGAGGCCGGACTTGATGCCGGCGCCGGGCTCGACCGCGATCTCGGCACCCAACGCCTTGAACTTCTTCACCGTGTCGGGAGAGGCGGCGACCCGCGGCTCCAACGGGTCGATTTCCTTGGCGACGGCAATCTTCATGAGGCCTCCGGCGCGGATGCGCGCGCGAGCTTAAAAACGGGCGGGACGTCGATAGGCTCCAGCGTGACGCCGGATCAGCGATCGCTGCGGCAGTCAGCTGAAGGCCCGCCGGTGGGATACCGGCGGGCCCAGAGCGTCTTTAAACGAGGAAAATAGCCATCAAGATGACGATGAGGGCCACGCCGATCGTGCCGTACTTCACCAGATTGATGAAGCCCTCATAGGTGGCCTCATGCGCCACGTAATCATTACCGTCAGCCGTCGAGTAGGCGATCTCGCCATGGTTTGCCATCGGGGTCCCCCAGAGAAAATTGCTTTGTTAAGGTCGCATACCCCAAAGCCAATGCAAGGGCAACGGCTGGCATGCAAGGCGGTTTTATCGGTTTTTCCGATCGCTCTATTCGCGAGGCCAATTATCGCGAATCCAGCGCGTCAGGCTGGCCTCGCTGACCTCGCCGGCGGCGAGGGCGAGGATCACGGCGGTGGCCTGGGCCGGGTCGGGCGCGAACGCGATGTCGTTTCTGCGCAAAAACGTCATCATCGCCATGAAGGCGATGCGCTTGTTGCCATCCACGAAGGCGTGGTTCTTGGCCAAGCCAAATGCGTAGGCCGCGGCAAGCTCGGGCAGCGTCGCCTGCTCGTAGCTCCATTTGTTGATGGGCCGCTCCAGCGCAGAGCGCAGCATGCCTTCATCGCGCAGTCCCGGCGCGCCGCCGAAGCGGCGCAGCTGCCGCGCGTGAATGGCGATGGCCTGCTCATAGCTAATCCAGAGCGGCTCTTGCGGCTCGCTCATTTGGCGAGCGCGGCAAGGGTGTCGCGATATTCGTCCATGATCTCGTCGGCGATCTCTATGGTCCGCTCGAAATCCGGATCGTAAGGGAGCGCCTGGAAGCCGCCGCCGGGCAATTCCACAATGTGCAACTGCTGGCCGCGCTTGAGATCGAGCCGCTGCATCAGCTCGCGGGGCAACAGGAGACCATCGGAGTTACCGATCTTCTTGATCTCGATTTTCATTGTCAGACTCCGCAAAAGGACGCGCGTTTTACAAATGTATAACGCGCACCCTTTGCTCGTTCAACAAATGTTTTACAGCCCTACCCCATCGCCTCCAGCTCGTCGATCATGCCGGCGATGACCGACAGGCCGCCGTCCCAGAATTTGGGGTCCTTGGCGTCCAGGCCGAACGGCCTGAGCAGCTCGGAATAGTGCTTGGTGCCGCCGGCCGACAGCATCGCGAGATACCGTTCGGCGAAACCATCTGCGGCGTGCTCGTAGACGGCGTAGAGCGAATTCACCAGGCAGTCGCCGAACGCATAGGCGTAGACGTAGAACGGCGAATGGATGAAGTGCGGGATGTACATCCAGAAGTTCTCATAGCCCGGCTTGATCTCGATCGCCTCGCCGAGGCTCTCGGTCTGCACCGACAGCCAGATCTGGCCGAGCCGCTCGGCGGTGAGTTCGCCGTTCTTGCGCTCGGTGTGCACGGCGCGCTCGAACGAGTAGAACGCGATCTGCCGCACCACGGTGTTGATCATATCCTCGACCTTGCCGGCGAGCAGCGCCTGCCGCTGCCTGGCATCCTTAGTCTCCGACAACAGCCGCTTGAAGGTGAGCATCTCGCCGAACACGCTCGCGGTCTCCGCGAGCGTCAGCGGCGTCGGCGCCATCAGCGCGCCGTTCTTCGCGGCCAGCACCTGGTGCACGCCGTGGCCGAGCTCATGCGCGAGCGTCATCACGTCGCGCGGCTTGCCCTGGTAGTTCATCAGCACGTAGGGATGCGCCGACGGCGTGGTCGGATGCGAGAACGCGCCCGGCGCCTTGCCGGGGCGCACCGGGGCATCGATCCAGCTCTGGTCGAAGAAGCGCTGCGCGATGTCGGCCATCTCGGGCGAGAAGCCGCGATAGGCGGTCAGCACCATGCTCTTCGCCTCCGGCCAGGCGATGGTGGCATTGGCGGCGAACGGCAGCGGCGCGTTGCGGTCCCAATGCGCGAGCGTCTTCTTTTTGAACCAGCGCGCCTTGAGCCGATAGTAGCGGTGGGACAGCTTCGGATAGGCCGCGCGCACCGAGGCCACCAGCGCATCGACCACCTCGCGCTCGACGCGGTTGTTGAGATGGCGGGAGTCCGCGACGTCCTGGAAGCCGCGCCAGCGGTCGGAGATGTCCTTGTCCTTGGCGAGCGTGTTGGTGATCAGCGCGAACGTGCGCTCATTGGCCTTGAAGGTCTTGGCGAGCGCCTCGGCGGCCGCCTTGCGCTTGGCGCCGTCGCGGTCCTGCAGGAAGTTCAAGGTCGGCTCGATCGCGAGCTCCTTAGCCCCGACCTGGAAGCGCAGCCCCGCGATGGTCTGGTCGAACAGCCGGTTCCAGGCGGAATAGCCGGTCTGCGACTTCTCGTGGAACAGCTGCTCGACCCGGTCCTCGAGCTGATACGGCTTGTCCTTGCGCAGATCCTCGATCCATGGCCGGTAATGGCCGAGCGCCGGCGTCTCCATCGCGCGCGCGATCACGGCATCGTCGATGCGGTTGAGCTCGAGCGGGAAGAACAGCAGGTGCGTCGATGCGGCGGTGAGTCGTTCGGAAATGTCGCCGTAGAACTTGGAGATCGCCGGGTCGACGCTGTCGCCGGCATGCGCGAGCCCCGCATAGGAACCGAGCCGTCCGGCGAGATCGTCGATCGCCTCGTAGCGGCGCACGGCTCTCGCGAGCCACTCGCCGCCGTCCTCGCGCGCCACGTGCTCCGCGAGCTTGCCCTTGTAGTCGGTCTCAAACGCGACGCATTCGGCATCCATCTTCGCGAGATCGTGAGCGATCTCCGGCGCGTCGATGCCGCTATAGAGATCGCCGAGATTCCATTCGGGCAGCGTCCCGATTCCGGTCTTGGCCGCGACCATCTTCCTTGCGGGCTTGGCGGGCGATTTGGCCGCCGCAGCACGCCCGGTCTTGACCGCTGCCGGTTTCGACTTGGAGGTCGGCTTGGTTGTCGGCTTGGCGGCGGCCTTCTTGGCCTTGGCGGTTTTGGACGGAGGAGCGGACTTGGTCGGCTTGCGAAGGGCGGAAGAGGCGCGCGAGGTCATCGGATGGGTAACCTGTTGTTCGAACGTTTATCCCGATCAGCGAGGTTTAAGGTTGCGTTAATCGGCGTCGGCGAGAGTGCCCCGATTCGAGACAGATAGTCGTAGCGTGCAAGGAAAGCCATGGCCGCCAGCATTTTGATCGCCGATGATGATCCGGTCCAGCGCCGGCTGGTGGAGAACATGGTGCAGAAATGCGGCTACGAGGCGGTCGTCGTCGAGACCGGCGACGCCGTCATCGAGAAGCTCACCAATCCGGACGCGAGCCCGGTCGACGCGATCGTGCTCGACCTGGTGATGCCCGGACTCGACGGCATGGGCGTCCTTTCCAAAATGCGCGAGGCGGGAATCTCGATTCCCGTGATCGTTCAGACCGCCCATGGCGGCATCGACAATGTGGTCTCGGCGATGCGTGCCGGCGCGCAGGATTTCGTCGTCAAGCCGGTCGGTATCGAGCGGCTGCAAGTGTCCTTGCGTAATGCGCTGAATACCTCCGCGCTGAAGGGTGAGTTGCAGCGCATCCGGCACAGCCGCGAGGGCCGGCTGACCTTCACCGACATCATCACCCGCGCCGAGGCGATGGCGCCGATCCTGCGCATTGCCGAGAAGGCCGCAGCCTCGTCCATTCCCGTGCTGATCGAGGGCGAATCCGGCGTCGGCAAGGAGCTGTTCGCCCGCGCCATCCACGGCACCAGCGAGCGCAAGACCAAGCCGTTCGTGGCGGTGAATTGCGGCGCGATCCCGGACAATCTGGTGGAATCGATCCTGTTCGGCCACGAGAAGGGCGCATTCACCGGCGCGACCGACCGCCACACCGGCAAGTTCGTCGAGGCCCATGGCGGCACGCTGTTCCTCGACGAGGTTTCGGAGCTGCCCCTCACCGCTCAGGTCAAGCTGCTGCGCGCCTTGCAGGAGGGCGCCGTCGAGGCGGTCGGCGGCCGCAAGCCGGTCAAGGTCGACGTCCGCATCATCTCGGCGACCAACCGCCGCCTGCTCGACCGCGTCAAAGAAGGCCATTTCCGCGAAGACCTGTTCTATCGGCTGCACGTGCTGCCGCTGACGATCCCGCCGCTGCGCGCGCGCCGCGAGGACATCCCGCATCTGCTGCGGCATTTCCTCGCGCGGTTCGCGGCCGAGGAGAATCGCCCCGTCTCCGGCATCAGCGGCGACGCGGTGGCCTATCTGACCAGGCTCGACTGGCCCGGGAACATCCGCCAGCTGGAGAATGCGGTCTATCGGGCCGTCGTCATGAGCGAGACCGACCAGCTCGGCGTCAACGATTTCCCGTTGATCCCGACGCACGCGCCGCCGGTCGAGCCGGCGCCCCCCTTGATGGTGGAACGTCCCGCGCACGCCGCGCTGCCGGCCATGGTGCCGGGTAGTGAAGTACCCATCGCGCCCCTGCCCTCGCATGGCAGCCTGGCGATGCTGACCGCCGGCGGCGAGGTCCGTCCCCTCGAGGAGATGGAGCACGAGATCATCCGGTTCGCCATCGCCCATTATCGCGGCCAGATGTCGGAGGTCGCGCGGCGTCTCAAAATCGGACGCTCGACGCTCTACCGCAAGCTCGACGAGGCCAATGGCGAGACGCCGTCGACCGAATCGCCGCCGCTCGGATGATGCGTCGCCGTCCGAAAATCGCCGCAAGCCTGCGCAACAACGGAACCTCTGAACCGTTGCCTTGCGGTGACAGACAAAGGAAAAAACGCGTGGCACAAACGCACGATCGGTTTGGCCGGGGTTTCCCAAGAGTCAGTTTGTCGTGAGTTGTCCCGTGTGGCGCTGGCCGCAGAAGTGGGGCTTGAGTATCGTTTGGGCGCGATTCATTGCGACCATGCGTGACCCATTCTCACGGGCAGTGCTCGAGCCGAAGCTGGCGGGCAGAGATCGACCTTGTTTCCGACCCTGTTCCTGACGGGACAGATCATCCGAGGGATTGACGATGCGAGATTGTGTGACGACCCGTGGCGGATATGACCGCGTGCTGATGGCTGTCGCGGCAACTTTCCTCGCGGTGTCCACGACCTCCGCCTTCGCTCAGAACGATCCGCCCCGCAACAGCGCTGCCGAACTCGCAATCGACGCCGCCATCCCGTTCCCCGAGCCGGCCAATGTGCCGCCGCCGACCGCCAGCGACTTCAAGCTCGACACGACGGCCACCGTTCCACCGAGCCAGGCCAAGGCCCCCGAGCCGGCGAAGCCGCTCGACGCCGCCGCCTCTCCGGCAACCGAACCGGCCAAGGCCGCAGCGACTCCGCCGGCAGCCGCTCCGGCCACTGCAGCCGCTCCCGCCACCGCAACGGCTCCCGAGCCTGCGAAGGACCCGGTCAAGGCAGCGAGCAGCGTTCCCGCCGCCGACCAGCCGGTGGCTGATCGCCTGCGCGACCTGATGGCCACCAAGGCAACCAAGTATTTCGACCGCAAGGCCGAGCGCGCCGCCGTCGAGAAATTCTATACCGGCCGTGACTACGCGCCGATCTGGACCCAAAGCGGCAATCTCACGGCCGCCGCCAAGGGCGTGATCGCGCGCCTGAAGGACGCGGCGGCTGACGGCCTCAACCCCGCCGACTATCCGGTGCCGGACTTCGCCGCGGCTGGATCCGCCCCGGACGCGCTGGCCGAGGCCGACCTCAAGCTCACCGAGAGCATGATGGACTATGCGCGCCAGGCGCAGAGCGGCCGCATGCATTGGTCGCAGGTGTCGGCCGACATCCAGTATCCCGAGCATCCGGTCGATCCGAACGAGGTGCTGGCCAACGTCACCGGCGCCAAGGACGCCTCCGCGGCGCTGGAGGGCTACAACCCGCCGCACAAGCTCTACAAGCTGCTGAAGGCCAAGCTTGCCGAGTTGCGCGGCGACCGCGATGGCGCGCCTGTCATCATCGAGGACGGCGAGCCGCTGAAATACACCCCGGCCCGCGGCAAGAACGCGCCGGAAGCCGAAGCGCAGATGTCCGACCCGCGCGTGCCGAAGCTGCGTGCCAAGCTCGGCCTCACCGAGAACCTCGACGACATCCGCTACGACGCCAAGGTCGCCGCCGCCGTTCGCAAGTTCCAGGACAGTGTCGACCTCAAGCCGACCGGCGTGCTCGACGACCGCACCGTCAAGGCGCTCAACACGCCCAAGCGCGACAAGCAGATCGACACCATCATCGTCAACATGGAGCGCTGGCGCTGGCTGCCGCGCGATCTTGGCGCGCCGGCGATCGGCGATGCCTATGTGATCCTCAACATCCCCGACTATACGCTCAAGGTCATGCAGCACGGCGCGCAGGTGTGGACCACCCGCGTCGTGACCGGCAAGCCCGGCCAGCACGCGACGCCGCTGCTCAGCGAGACGATGAAGTTCATCACCGTCAATCCGACCTGGAACGTGCCGCCGTCGATCATCTACAACGAATATCTTCCGGCGCTGCAGCAGGATCCGACCGTGCTCGACCGCATGGGCCTGCGGCTGGAGCGCGCCCGCGACGGGTCGATCCACATTTCGCAGCCGCCGGGCGAGGCCAACGCGCTCGGCCGCATCCGTTTCAACTTCCCGAACAAGTTCCTGGTCTATCAGCACGACACGCCGGACAAGAACCTCTTCGCGAAGGAAGACCGCGCCTTCAGCCATGGCTGCATGCGGGTGCAGTATCCGGACCAGTACGCGTCGGTGCTGCTCAACCTCACCATGCCGGGTGAGCGCTATACCCCTGAGCGCATCCGCAGCATGTACGGCTCCAGCGAAATCGACCTGAAATTCCCGACCCCGATCCCGGTCAACATCACCTACCAGACCGCGTTCGTCGACGATGCCGGCAAGCTGCAATTCCGCAAGGACGTCTATGGCCGCGACGCGACCATGATCGCGATCCTCAAGAACAGCCGCGGCAAGGATCTCGAGAACGTCGTCGCTCACGCCCAGCCGAGCTATTCGCGTCCGAAGGGACCGCTGCCGAACTCGGTCAATGTCAGCGACAACAGCTTCTCATCCGGCCCGTCGGGTCCGAACTTCTTCGAACGTCTGTTCGGTGGCGGTCAGCCGACCCCGCCGGCGCCGGTCGGCCGTCCGCCGCGCCGGGTGTTCACGCGCTGACCGTCCAACCTCAGCCGCACCAAAATCTGGTTTGAAATCAAAGGCCTCGCCGATCGGCGGGGCCTTTGCTTTAGGTTAACCACAACGATCAACCAAGATTCGATGGCTCTTTTTCGCCACACTCAAGAGTATATGTTAAGGGTAATTGGGGGGCGGGTCGGTCAGTATCCCTTAACCATCCCGCCTTAGGTAAGCGTTTCCTCTCTCTTCCGCCGGACGGGCCGCAAGAGGGTATCTGAGTAAACGCTCGTCGACGGGGTGGGCTGCATCTTGCTGTCTGTTTTCGCGCGCCAATCGCGTTCGCTGCCCAGAACGGCATGGAACGCCATGTGCCGCACCGGCCTCGCATCGCTGGTGCTCTTGATCGGAGCGGGGACCATCCGCGACGCCGAAGCTCTCAACGACACCCGCACACTCTCATTCCATCACACCCACTCCGGCGAAGACCTCACCGTCACCTTCAAGCGCGAAGGCCGCTACGACGAGGACGCGCTGAAGAAGCTGAACCATTTCCTGCGCGACTGGCGCACCCAGGACGAGACGGTCATGGACCGCCGCCTGTTCGACATCCTCTGGGAGGTCTATCGCGACGTCGACGGCAAGCAGCCGATCCAGATCATCTCGTCGTACCGCTCCCCCGCCACCAATTCGATGCTGCGCCGGCGCTCGGCGTATTCCGGGGTAGCCCGTCACAGCCAGCACATGCTCGGCCATGCGATGGACTTCTACATCCCAGGCGTCCCGCTGGAGCAGCTCCGCTACGCCGGCCTGCGCCTGCAGCGCGGCGGCGTCGGGTTCTATCCGACCTCCGGCTCGCCCTTCGTGCATCTCGACACCGGCAACATCCGCCACTGGCCGCGCATGACCGCCGATCAGCTCGCGCGCGTCTTCCCGGACGGCAAGACCGTCCACGTCCCGAGCAATGGCGTGCCGCTGAAGGGCTACGAGCTCGCCAAGGCCGAGATCGAGAAGCGCGGCTCGGGCGACGACGCGTCGTCGGGCGGCTCCAACCTGCTTGCGCGGCTGTTCCGTGGCCGACCGAGCGAGGATGACGACGAGGCCGCCGACAGCGAGGCCAAGACCGACTCCAAGGCTGACGCCAAGCCGGTCCAGACGGCTGCGCTCAGCGCGAAGACGGCTGACAAGCCATCCGACAAGGACCGCTCGGCCGACAACAAACCGGCGACGGCCCGCGGCAAGATCGCCAACGCCCTGCAGCTGGCCTCGGCGGATGCGCAGGTGGCGCAGCAGCCGGCGGTTGCCAAGCCGGACGCGAACACCGAGACGACCAGCACGACCAATGCAACCGCGCGGGACGGCGCGCCGCAGAGCGTCGCCGACATCATCAATGCGCGAGGGTTCTGGGGTGACAATCCGGCGACGCCGAAGCAGGCCACGCCCGAGCAGGTCGCCGCGATCACCGCGCGCCGGGCGCTGTCGGCGATCGACCAGCCGCAGAATGCGAGCCTGATGCAGGCCATGGCGTTCGCGCCGGCGCCCGCGGCCGATCGCGGCAGTGCCGCCACGGCGCCGATCCAGGTTCGCAATTCGCGTTCGGCGGCGACGCGCTCCGCAACGCCGGCAGACGCCAGCGCCAATGTCAGCTCCAAGGGCAATCAGAGCCAGGACGGCCTGATCACGATGGCGACGCGGATATCGTCTGCCAAGGGACCCGATTCGACCTGGATGCGGGCGATCATGCTGACGCCGAGCGCTTCGTCATCGATGTCCGTCACGAAGCTGGGCGACCCTGACCTGACGGTCATGCGCAGCTACTTCGTCAAGCCGCAGACGACCCTGGCGATGACCTTCGCCGCCGATCCTACGCCGGGACTGAGCTACGATCAGTTCTCCGGCCCGGCGATCATCAAGCTCGAGACCAAATCGTTCACGATGCGCGCCGCCGCCCTGCGCTGAGGGCGCCACGCGGTCGCAACCGTCGATGCCCCGCGATCGGCTCGCGGGGACATGCCGTGACGTCTGATGATGTTCCGATGCCGGCGCGCAAGACGCGCTCAGATCATGCCGAGCGCCTGCATGTAGGTCTCGAGGATGCTCTCCTCCTCCTGGCGCTCGTTCGGGTCCTGCTTGCGCAGCCGGATGATCGTGCGCAGCGCCTTGACGTCGAAGCCGTTGCCCTTGCTCTCGGCGTAGACGTCCTTGATGTCCTCGGAGATCGCCTTCTTCTCCTCCTCCAGCCGCTCGATGCGCTCGATGATCGACTTGAGCTGATCGACGGCGAAGCGGGTCGCGGGCGAGTCGTCGTCCTTCGCGGCGGCGGAGGTGGCCATCTGTTACTCCTGAGTGGAACTCGTCTGTCCAATGAAGGCGCCACCAGGGCGCCGCGTGTTCGCCGCGACCCTCAAATCTGGCGTGCCCTGCGTCAAGGCGGCATCGCCCTCATCCACAGAGCGCCCACATGTTGTTGGGCTCCGCGGGGCCCCAGGCAACATCATGGGCCGTGCCGCTTGCGTTTTGTGCCTGTCCCGGACAGCCGCGCGATTCGCGGATCGCGCGGTTGGTCCGGGCTCAATGCCCGGGATGCACTTTCTTCATGGCGTCGAGCTGCTCGGCGCTGGCTTCGCGCTGGTGCTTTGCCTTCCATTCCTCGTAGGGCATGCCGTAGACCGCCTCGCGGCTTTCGTCCTTGGTCATCGGCGCGCCCTTGGCGTCGGCGGCATCCTTGAGCCAGTTGGAAAGGCAGTTGCGGCAGAAGCCGGCGAGATTCATCAGATCGATGTTCTGAACGTCGGTTCGCGTGCGCAGATGCTCGACGAGCCTGCGGAAGGCGGCCGCTTCGAGCTCGGTCCGGGTGGTGCTGTCCATCGTCATCGCTTTCGTTCCCTGTTCCGCGCGGTCGCGGATGTCTGCTATAGATGCGCCGTCGTCGCAGGTTTGGCCATATCGCAGCACCGTCATCGGGGGCGAAACGCGCGATCGCATCTTGCTTCGCCACGAATTCGCCTTGCCGTTGACAGCCGCAGCCAAGTCGCGACATCGTCCAACGATTGATATAGCGTCGCGCAATGATCCCCAAAACCTCCTGCATCATGCATCGCATTCCCCGCCGCCCCGGTTTCGGACTGCTTTCGCTGCTTGGGCTGGCCGCGCTCTGTCTCTCCTCCAGCCCCGCCGCCGCCGACTTCCGCCTCTGCAACAACACCTCGAGCCGGGTCGGGATCGCCCTCGGCTACAAGGACGCGGAGGGATGGACCACCGAGGGCTGGTGGAATGTCTCGTCTCGCAGCTGCGAGACGCTGCTGAAGGGCACGCTGGTCGCCCGCTACTATTACATCTACGCCCTCGACTATGACCGCGGCGGCGAATGGTCGGGGCAGGCCTTCATGTGCTCCCGCGACAAGGAGTTCACCATCAAGGGCACCGACAATTGCCTGGCGCGCGGCTTCGACCGCACCGGCTTCTTCGAGGTCGACACCGGCGACCAGCGCGCCTGGACGGTGCAACTGACCGAGGCCAATGAGCAGCCGGCGCAACAGCGGGTGCCCGGCATTCCCGGCACGCTGGGGCCTGGCAACGTGCCTGGCCTGCCGAACGGTCCTCAGGCGTCGCCGCCTGCCGGGTCCGGCCTGCCGACGGGGCCGGCAGCGCCCAAGCCATGAGACGCCTGCGCCGCATCAAGATCCTCGCCACGCTCGGTCCCGCCTCCTCGGACAGCGCGATGATTCGCAAGCTGTTCGAGGCCGGGGCGGACATCTTCCGCATCAACATGAGCCACACCCCGCACGACAAGCTGCGGGAGCTGGTGGCCACGATCCGCAGCGTCGAAGCGAGCTACAACAGGCCGATCGGCATCCTGGTCGATCTGCAGGGGCCGAAGCTGCGGCTCGGCACCTTCGCCGAAGGCCCCGTCCAGTTGAACAACGGCCAGAGCTTCGTGCTCGATTCCGACAAGACGCCGGGCGATGCGACGCGGGTCTACCTGCCGCATCCGGAGATCCTGGCGGCGCTGCAGCCCGGCCACGCGCTGCTGCTCGACGACGGCAAGGTGCGGCTGATCGCCGAGGAGACCTCGCCGACGCGCGCCGTCACCCGCGTCGTGATCGGCGGCAGGATGTCCGACCGCAAAGGCGTCAGCCTGCCGGACACCGATCTGCCGGTGTCGGCAATGACGCCGAAGGACCGCTCCGATCTGGAAGCGGCGCTGAACATCGGCATCGACTGGATCGCGCTGTCCTTCGTGCAGCGCGCCGACGACGTGCTCGAGGCCAAGAAGATCATCCGCGGCCGCGCCGCGGTGATGTCCAAGATCGAGAAGCCGCAGGCGATCGAGCGGCTCAACGACATCGTCGACGTCTCCGACGCGCTGATGGTGGCGCGCGGCGATCTCGGCGTCGAGCTGCCGCTTGAGCGCGTCCCCGGCCTGCAGAAGCAGATGACGCGGCTGGCGCGCCGCGCCGGCAAGCCGGTGGTGGTTGCCACACAGATGCTGGAATCGATGATCCAGTCGCCGGTGCCGACGCGCGCCGAGGTCTCCGACGTCGCGACCGCCGTCTATGAGGGCGCCGATGCGATCATGCTGTCGGCGGAGTCGGCGGCCGGCAAGTTTCCGGTCGAGGCGGTCTCGACCATGAACCGGATCGGCGAAGAGGTCGAGCGCGACATCGTCTATCGCTCGGTGATCGCCGCGCAGCGGCCCGAGCCGGAATCGACCGCCGGCGATGCCATCGCCGAAGCCGCGCGCCGCATCGCGGAGAATCTCGATCTGCCCGCGATCATCTGCTGGACGTCGTCCGGCTCGACCGCGGTCCGCGTCGCGCGCGAGCGGCCGAAGCCGCCGGTGGTCGCGATCACGCCGAACCTGGCGACCGGACGCCGCCTCGCGGTGGTGTGGGGCGTGCATTGCGTCGTCGCCGAGGACGCCCGCGACCAGGACGACATGGTCGAGCGCGCCGGCTCGATCGCGTTCCGCGACGGCTTCGTCCGCGCCGGCCAGCGCGTCATCGTCGTCGCCGGCGTGCCGCTCGGCACACCCGGCACCACCAACATGGTGCGCATCGCCTATGTCGGGCCATCCAGCGAGGCCCATCTCTGACAGGGACTAGTCGGCGCTGCTGCCCGACTTGAGCGTTGCGGTCGAAGCCGCAGGCGGCGCCGCGGATATCACCGGACAAGCCATGACGTCGGTGCCGTCGGCGCCCGGAATGCGCTCGCAGCGGCGCGCGCTGTCGATCTTGAGATCGTAGTCGGCGAGCACGTCGAGCCGCGGCGGATTGTCCGCCGGGCTCTCCGCATAATACAGCGCCCACACGCCGCCCGGCAGCGGATCGGCCAGGCCGCCGCGGACGCGGCGGTCGAGCACGCCGCCCGGCACCAGCGGGACCACCAGCTCAGACAACTGATAGACGCGCGAGCCCTCGGGCAGGACCGATGCGACATAGCCGAGCGGCTTCTGCAGCAGCAGGATTGTCGCCGGCTGCCGCAAGGCGTCGGCGAGTTGCGGCCGGTACGGATCCGACCAGGGGCGTCGCATCCAGTCCGTCGGCTGCGAGGCGAGCGCTATGGCCAGCGCAGCGACGACCACCGCCGGCCTGCTGCGCACCGAGGCCTGCCCCGCCACGGGCTCGCGCCAGGCGTCAATCAGACGGATGAGCAGCAGCACGATCAGCGGCGCCGCCAGCAATTCGAGCGGCATCAGATAGCGCTGGATCGAGAATGCAAGCAGCCAAAGCACATAGCTGATCCAGAAGAAGATCATCAGGCGCCGGTCGCGCAGCCCGAGCACCTCGCGCCGTTGCCATAGGCCGGTGAGGAACACGGCGATCAGCAGCACGATGCTCACGGCAAAGCGCGGATCGCGGAACGGCCATTCCGACGACGGATGCTTGCCGACCACCCAGTCAAACGGATACGCGAGCGCGTCGGCGAGGCTCCGCGGCATGAAGCGCGTGTCGACGATCGACACCAGCGGCGCCTCTGGCGAGCGGAAGATCGTGTTGTAGAACGGATAGAGCGGACTGCCGAAATCGCGCAGCATCTTCAGCGCCCACGGCCCGGCCGTGACAAGGCCGCCGAGCGCGCTGGCGGCGCCGAATATGACGACGGCCCGCAACGGCCTTGCCATCAGCAGCAGCGACACGCCGGCGGCGATCAGGAACGTCGCATTGGTCAGCTTCAACCCGGTCGCTGCCCCGAACATCAGGCCGGCCGCGAGCAGATGCCGCGGCCGCGCGTCGTTGTCCTCGTGGCTGAACAGCAGGGCGAGACCGGCGAGGATCGGGATCGTCGTGAGAATGTCCGCGAAGCTGGTGCCGACCTCGGACAAGGCCATCGGACTGAGCGCGGCAATGAGGAGCGCCGCAGCCAGCGTGGACGCATGGGCCGCGCGCCTGAGCAGCACGCGCGTCAGCCAGAACACCACGGCGAGGTTCAACCCATGCAGCGCGCCGAGCGCCATGCCCCACCACGGCGCGGGAAGGCCATGCCGGACCACATAGGGCAGCAGATAGATCAGCGGATTGAGGAAACTCTGGAAGCCGCCCGGCGCAACATCGACATCGAAGCGGCCGGCCAGCAGCGCGAAGCCGGCATAGTCGTGGTAGTTCTGCCAGTCCCAGTTGATGTCCTCGCCCGCGACATAGGCGTAGACGGCGCCCGCGATGGCCGATCCGGCGATCACGAGCGGCGCGGCCGGATGATTGCGTGCACTGGACATCGGTTGCGGAAGCGCCTGGACCTGCGAGCCGCGGCGGCCGTCCCGGCGCCGCACCCGACCATGGCGGCGAGGCATGAATCCTTACTTAAGCGGCCCGGGCTAGGCGCCCACGAGGCTCTTCACCGGCAGCACGGCCTGCACGACGAGGCCACGCGCCCGGGCGTCCATCACGCCGACCGCGCGCAGCGCCAGCAGGGTGACGGCCTGCACGGTGTCGCGCAGCTTGGCGGGATCACCGAGATTGTCGGTCGCCAGCGGTCCGACCAGCGCCTCGTGCAGCGCGCCGAGCAGCGCCGTCGCGGCGAGCTGGGTGTCCTGCGCCGGCAGATGGCCGGCGCGGACGGCCGCGTCGATCCGCGAGGCGATCTCGCCGACGATCTCGCGACGGCTGGCGATACGCGAGGCGGTGACGTCGACGTCCACCGGCTCGGCCAGGATGCCCCAGGCAAGCTTGCGCTGGGAGAGCACATGGACGGCGACGGTCGAGACGGCGGCGGCGAGCGCCGAGGACGGGCCCGGCGCCGCGTCGGCGGCCCGTCGGACCGCGGCCAGCTCGTCGCGGGAGACCTCGGCGATCAGCTCGGAGATCAGGTCCGCCTTGGAGGGAAAATAGCGGTAGACGGTGCCGGCGGCGACATTGGCCCGGACCGCGACGGGGGCAATCTGAACGGCCGACATGCCGCCCTCGGCCGCGGCTTCGCGCGCGGCAGCCAGAATCGCGCTGCGGCGGGCCGCCAGCCGCTTCACGACCTGATGGGTTCGCCGATAGACCATGGCGCTTCTCGTCCCGGACGCGCCCGTCCAGGAATCCCGGCGAACGCTGGTTCAGTGTTTTTGGAGGGTCACCCTCGCAAATGGCTGAAAGAACTGAACACCTGTTCAAGCAAGAAGACAAGCGCAATCAAGGCTTGGCAGGCTTGCTGGGCATCAGGCGGTGGCGAGGGCCGCCGCCGTGCGGACGGGCTGCCGCCGCCACCAGGATCCGGCCCGGGCCAGCACCAGCCCGCCGACCACCAGATTGGCCGCCAGGCCGAGCGGAATCCCGGTCAGCATGAAGCTGATCTGCAGCGCCGCGACGCAGCCGAACGCGGGCAATTCGTAGCGGCGGAACCCGTCATGGAGGCCGATCCGCACCAGCCACGCCACGGCGATCGCCTGCACCATCATGTCGTACATGAACAGATAGGGCGTGGTCAGCAGCAGCCCGACCGCCAGCGCCGCCGCCTTGAGCGAATAGCGCACCGGGCTGCGCCACAAGGTGACCAGCACCACGGCGACCGCAGCCGTCAGCACCCATTGGAAGGTCCAGCCGAGCGCCTCCGAGCCGCCGAAATAGCGCACCAGCGAGAACAGGCTCTGCAGCTTCCACCACGTCGCCTTGCCCTCCGTCAGGAAGGCCTGCGAGAACATCGGCAGCCAATGCAGGAAGGCCTGCCAGCTCTCCAGGCCGAAGGCCATCCAGGAGCCGAGCGCCAGAACGATCGCGGTGACACTCGCAGCGGCGAAGGCCGTCCAGCGCTGCGTGGCGATCAGCAGGATCGGAAACAGCAGGCCATATTGCGGTTTGTAGGTGAGAAGCCCGAGGCAGATCCCGGCCAGCACCGGCCGCACCGGCAGCCAGTACAAGGTGCCGCCGACCAGCGCGGCCGTGAGACAGCCATTCTGCCCCACCAACGTGTTCGAGAACAGCGCTGGAAAGCCCGCGGCGAGCACCAGGCCGAAGCCGCGGCCGACGATGGCGCGCATGGCCAGCGCGAACGGAACGAAGCTCGCAGAGGCCCAGCCGGCGAAGGCGATCGTGTAGGGAAACTGCGCGAGGAAGGCTGCGACGAACAGGAACGGCGGCGGATAGTGCCAGGCGAAATAGCCCGGGAAATCCTGCCTCAAGAGATCGAGCTCGACCTGGCGCTGCACGTCCCAGTCCCAGGCCAGCGCCGGATGGCCCTGCAGCGCGAGCTTGCCCGCGGCCCAGACGTTGACGAAATCGGTGGGAATGCCGAGCCCGTCGGCGCCCCAGATCCAGATGCCCGACGACAGCCCTGCGGGAAAGAACGCGGCGTTGATGCAGGCGAGCGCGAAGCACACCGCGAACAGGCTCGCCGGGACGCCAGAACGCTGCAAAGGACGCTGCAAAAGGCGCTGCGATGGGATCGCGGCGGCAACAGGATTGTCGGCCATCTCAACCTCGCCCGCGCCGGCACCGGCGCAACGTCAGACAAGGCATAGGCGGCGAGGCTTGAAGAAGACTTAAGCGCGATCGGCCCGACCGCCGCGCCTCAGAAGGCGCGGCTGTAGCCGACCTGAAGGCCGTAGGTCAGCGTGTTCTGGCTGGCGGCATTGGCGCTGATCATCGCCGCCGATCCCGGCGCGAGCTGGTAGCGCAGGCCGGCCTGGCCCTCGACCCAGCTCCGGCTCAGGCGCGGACCGAGCCCCGTCATTCCGCAGAACGCGGTGAGCGGCGACGCGCCGCTGCAGTCGGCCGCGAGCAGCGAGCCCTGCACGACAGGCGCGTCGTTGCGGACATTGTTGGCCCAGGCGAGACCACCGAAGGCGGTGATCCGCTCCGTCAGCGTCCCGCGCAGCTGGGTGCCGACGCGCAAGGTGGTGGCCGCGACGTTGAACGCCGCGATGGAGGCCGGGAACGGACCGCCATTCTCGACGAAGCCGCCGACGCGCGCATTGACGTAGGACAGCTGCGCGTATGGCGTCACCGTGGCCTTCAGGCCGGGGACAGCGAACGCCCAGCCGATCCGCGCCATCGCGCCCGCCGAGCTGGCATGGGTCGCGCCTTGCGAGTTCGTCAGCGTCGTGCCGTTGAGATAGCCGCGGGTGAGCGTCAGGTCGGGATACAGCGAGGCCACGGCCATCGCCAGGAATTGCAATCCTGTGTCCGGTCGATGCGCGAAGTACGTTCCGAACGTCGCGCCGGGCGCGTCGAAGCGGCCGCCATAGGCAAGGCCATTGCGCAGGCCCGAGACGCCGATGCTGAAGCCGATCGAGGTCGACGGCGCGAGCGTGCGGGCCAGGCCGAACGTGCCCGACAGCTCGGTGCCGCTGGTGCCGTAGCCGGAGTTGCCGGCGACGAGGCCATAGGCGAAGCCGCACCATGGCGACGCGTCGCCGCCTGCCGTCCTGGCGCAACGATAGTAGTCCGCGGCGGTCGCGAGCGCGCCCATCGCGGCATCTGCGGCGATCACGCCCTGGTTGGCGATCACGCCGAGGCTCCCGAGCGAGCCCCGCTGCTCCAGCACGCTGGTGATGCCGCCGGAGGTCGGCGGAGAACTCGCCGACACCCGGTCCAGCTTGATGAGGAACAGGTCCTGGGTGCTGTCGGCATCGTTGCGGGTGCCGCTGCCGAGGATGAGAATCTGCGACGATGAGCTGGCCGCCGACACCGCGATCGCGGTCGCGTCGGTCAGCGTCACGTTGCTGGTGCCGACGCCGAGGCTGGCCAGGATCGAGGCCAGCGTGGCGCCCGAAGAGGACTGGCCGTCGGCCGAGACGGACCAGTAGACGGCCTGCGAGCACGACCCGCTGCTGCTCGCGGTGCAGGCATATTCGACGCGTCCGACGACGTTGTTGCCGGAGGCATCGACCGCATTGGCGACCGCGCCGATACGGCCGAGATTGTCGGCATCGCCCGGCGTCACCGTGGCGAGCTGCAAGGTGGAATGGGTGGCCCAATTGTCGGTCGTGCTCCAGCGCACCGCCTCGAAGTTCGAGGCCGAATTGCCGAGCCAGCCGACCGCGACGCTCGCGGTGGCGACGCTGCCGCTGCCGGCGTTCAGCGCCCGCGCCTCGCCATAGGCGTAAGTCGTAGAGCTGTTGTTCAGCGGCGTCATGCCGAGTTGGGTCATCGTGCCCGAGGCGAGCGTCCAGACGAACGGCTTCGGCTGCCAGATGCTGGCGTAGTCGCCGAAGCCGCTGATGTCCGACAGCAACAGGCCGGAGCCGCGCGCCAGGTTGACGTCGTTGGTGAAGGCATCGCGCGGGAACAGCCCGTACCAGCCGACGACGGTGCCGTTGTCGGCCACAGCCTTGCCGGAGCTTGCCGGCGAGTTGAGCGGATCCGGCGTGGCGCCGAGCAGCTGCACCGAATTCGTCGCCAGATTCCACACCGCCGCCTGCATCGTGCTGGCGCTGGTCGTGACCCGATGCGGCCAGGCCGAGTCGAACTGCAAGGTGCCGCTCCAGCCGGTCGCATAGCCGCCATTCGGGCTGATGCCGTAGGCCGCGCCGTCGGTGTCCGCGCCGTGCAGCGGCAGCTGCGTCGGCGTGACGCCGGCGAAAACGCCGGCCGTGGTGGCCTGCCAGATGTAGGGATAGATGTCGTAGTAGGTCTGGGTGCTGTCGGCGCCCAGCACCACCCCGACGACGGTCCGTCCGGCCGAATCGATGCCGGTCGCCGCACCGCTGGCGAAATTGTTGAGCCGCGCGGTGGGCAGCGCCAGTTCGGTCACACCACCGGAGTCGAGACCGGCGCCGCCGGGAGCCCAGACGATCGGCACCTCGACCGCATTCACCGAGATATAGGGCGTCTCGCAGACCTTGCCGGCGCTCCCCACCGCCAGGCCGGACGCACTCATCCCGCCGGAACGGACATAGCTCCCGAAGCAGCTGCTGCCGGTGGCGTAGGTCGCCTCGCCGAAACTGCTCGAGGTGAACGGCCCGGTGGTGGCCGTATCGAAGATGCCCTGCGCAGCTGCCTCACGACCGCCAAACGCGGCCAGACCGGCAAAGGACACTCTGAAAAACAGGCGCGCAGAGGAGCGCGCCGCACGCGAAATCGTCATCATCCGAATACCCAACCCTTGAGCATTCGTTAACAACGACAATGGGTTGCAGACAACGAAAAGCCCGGCTGCGAACCGGGCCTGTCGTCTCAATCTCTTGATGTTCCGTATCGGGAACGACGTTCCCGCCCGGACGCCCGCGCATCAGGCCTGCGGCTGCGGCTCCAGGCCGGGATCCGGATCGGGGCGCGGTCGCGGCTTGCCGGCCGGCGGCACGGCCGAGGCACGCGGCGTCGACGGCTCGATCGCGGACTCGCGGTTCGGCTTCTTGCCCTTGAGCAGGTCGAGGATTTCCTCGCCGGTCAGCGTCTCGTATTCGAGCAGCGCCTGGGCGATCGTCTCCCAATCCTCGCGCTTCTCGGTGATGATGCGCCGTGCCTCCTGCTCGCCGGCCTCGATCAGCCCGCGGATTTCGGAGTCGATGAGGCGGGCGGTGTCGTCCGAGATGTTGGTCGAGCGCGCCACCGAATGACCCAGGAACACCTCCTGCTCATTGCTCTGGTAGCGGACGCGGCCGAGCTTGTCGGACATGCCCCATTCCATCACCATCGCGCGGGCGAGGTTGGTCGCCTGCTGGATGTCGCCGGTGGCGCCGTTGGTGACCTTCTCAGGACCGAACTTCTGCACCTCGGCCTCGCGGCCGCCGAACATCATCGCGAGCTTGGAGACGCACCATTCGCGGGTGTGCGAGTGACGGTCGGCCTCGGGCAGCGACTGCACCATGCCCAGCGCACGACCGCGCGGGATGATGGTCGCCTTGTGGATCGGGTCGTGGCTCGGGACGTTGAGGCCGACGATTGCATGGCCCGCCTCATGATAGGCGGTCAGCATCTTCTCTTCCTCGGTCATCACCATCGAGCGGCGCTCGGCGCCCATCAGCACCTTGTCCTTGGCCTCCTCGAACTCGGCCTGCGTCACCATCCGCTTGTTGCGGCGGGCGGCGGTCAAGGCGGCCTCGTTGACGAGGTTCATCAGGTCGGCGCCGGAGAAGCCGGGGGTGCCCCGCGCGATGGTCTTGAGATTGACGTCCGGCGCCAGCGGCACCTTGCGGACATGGACCTTGAGGATTTGCTCGCGGCCGATAATGTCCGGATTCGACACGACGACCTGCCGGTCGAAGCGGCCCGGACGCATCAGGGCGGGATCAAGCACGTCGGGACGGTTGGTGGCGGCGATCAGGATCACGCCCTCATTGGCCTCGAAGCCGTCCATCTCGACCAGCAGCTGGTTGAGGGTCTGCTCGCGCTCGTCATTGCCGCCGCCGAGACCGGCGCCGCGGTGGCGGCCGACGGCGTCGATTTCGTCGATGAAGATGATGCAGGGCGCGTTCTTCTTGGCCTGCTCGAACATGTCGCGGACGCGGCTGGCGCCGACGCCGACGAACATCTCGACGAAATCAGAACCGGAGATGGTGAAGAACGGCACGTTGGCTTCGCCGGCGACGGCGCGCGCGATCAGCGTCTTGCCGGTGCCGGGAGGGCCGACCAGCAGCACGCCGCGCGGAATCCGGCCGCCAAGCCGCTGGAATTTGCCGGGATCGCGCAGGAATTCGACGATCTCCTGCAGGTCCTGCTTGGCCTCGTCGACGCCGGCCACGTCCTCGAAGGTTACGCGGCCATGCGCTTCCGTCAGCATTTTCGCCCGCGACTTGCCGAAGCCCATCGCCTTGCCGGCGCCGCCCTGCATCTGCCGCGACAGGAAGATCCAGACGCCGATCAGCGCGATGAAGGGCAGCCAGGAGACCAGCAGCGACACGAACCACGGCACGTTGTCGCCCGGCGGCTTCGCGGTGATCGAGACCTTCGCATCGTACAGGCGCTTCACGAGGTTCGGATCGCTCGGCGCGTAGGTCTGGAAGGACGTGCCGTTCTTGAAGGTGCCGTGAATTTCCGGCCCCTGGATCACGACATCGCGAACGTTGCCCTGATCGACCTCGCTCAGGAGCTGCGAGAACGTGATGTCTTGCGAGGACGCGCGTTGGCCCGGATTTTGGAAGAGCGTGAACAGCGCCAATAGCAACAGGACAATAATGACCCAAAGGGCGAAATTGCGCAGATTGGCGTTCATCGATTTTCCTTCGTGGTCGCGCGGATCGCGGCCGTCTGTCCTCGGACTCATCCCTGGGTAGCCACGAGGGAATCCCCCGGTCGACCGTCTCGTAATCTAGGTACCACTCGCAGCAATGCCAAGGGAACCAGACAGGACTATTTAACGCATCCTAGCCCGATTCCCGCTCAAAAAAAGGCGCGGGAAAAGCGCCGCCCATGCAGGTGGTTAAGCGTCCGCGAAAGCTGCCTTCGCCTCAACTCCGACGCGGTCGCCGGGGCGGCGCCGGGGTGATGCGAATGGCCCCGCGCGACATGCTTACCAGCGCACCAGCCAGGGTTTGTTTTAGCCTGCCGGAGCCAGACGTACCACCGTCTCCGATCCCCGCAAGAGTCCGGTCCAGGCGATCGAGCAGCGCTTCCGCCTTGCCGAGTTCCACCGGGCCTTCGGTTCCAATCCGGCTGATGGCGCGGATCAGCAGCCGGAGCCTGATTTCCGCTGGCAGTGCGACAAAGGTGCGCGCCTGAAACGTCAGGCCTTGATCTGCGCCTGCCGAGCCCCCGCCCTCGCACAAGGCGAGATATTGTTCGGCGCCGTCCGCCATCAGCTCGAGAGCGGCATTGGCCCGCGCGAGGCGGCTCGCCAGCGTCGCCAGGGTCCGCGCATCCCCCCCCTCGGCGGCGAGCGCCGGCATCAAGGCGCGCAGCCGCGGCCGCGTATAGGCCGGATCGCGATTGGTCGGATCATCCGCAAAGCCGATCGCGGCCGAGCGAAGCGTCGCGATGAGTCGGGCTTTCGACACGTGCAGCAGCGGACGCGCCAGCAGCAGCTCGCCTCGCGCGCTCACCGGCGCCATGGCCGTGAGCCCGACGATGCCGCTGCCGCGCAGCAGGCGCATCAGCACGGTCTCGGCCTGGTCGTCGCGGGTGTGGGCAGTGAGGACATGGCTGGCGCCGGCCTGCCGTGCAGCCCGCCCGAGCAGACGATATCTGGCCAGGCGCGCCGCTTCGGGAATCCCGGTCGCCGGCTTCGGGTCGCTCCACCGCAGCGCCCGGTGCGTGACGTCGAGCTGCCGCGCGGCCTGCTTCACCATCTGCGCTTCGCGGCGGGCCTCCGGCCGCAGGCCATGATCCACCGTGACCGCAACCAGCCGTGGTCCCTCCCGCAGCGCCCCGCGCCAGCGGGCGGCCAGCCATAGCAGCGCCATCGAATCAGGGCCGCCGGACACGGCGAGCACCAGCGCAGGCGCAGAGGCCAGCGGCGCGAACAGCTGCTCTGCCTCGGCCGCGCTGATCGGACGGCCGTCGTCGGATGCGTGAGCCTGCGCGGTCTCGTTGGCTGCCATGACGGCACAGTCTAGTCGTCAGGCGACACAACACCAAACCGAAGCCTTCGCCTCCGACGAAGGCCGCCCGGGGTCAGCACTTCACGCGCTTCTGCTCCTTGTCGACGGCCGTCTTCACGCCGACCGAGGCACGCGGATATTTGCGCGTCACCTCGCCGAACGCGGCGCAGGCCGCCTCCTTCTCCTTCAGCGCCGCCAGCGACTGGCCGAGGCGCAGCAACGCGTCGGCCGCCTTCGACGATTTGTCGTGCTTGGTCGTCACCGTGAGGAAGATCTCGGCGGCGTCGCGATATTGCTGGCGCTGGTACAGGCTCTCGCCGAGCCAGTATTGCGCGTCGCCGATCATCGGATCGTTCGGATATTTCTGGGTGAAGTTGCGCATCGTCTGCTCGGCCAGCGCGTAGTCGCGGCGCTGCATGTAGCCGATGCCGAGATCGTATTCGTCGCGCGGCGTCTGCCGCGGCGGCGCGGTCTCGAGCCCGCCGGCACCGGCGCGACGGCGACGGAGGCGC
>NZ_CAFJ01000169.1 GCF_000239795.1 Bradyrhizobium sp. STM 3809
CAAGAGTATACCGAGATACCGATAAAGGACCCGCGATGGCCGCTTCCTTCCCGATGAACGCCTGGTACGCCGCAGCCTGGGACGCCGAGATCAAGCAGGCTCTTCTGCCGCGCACGATCTGCGGCAAGCATGTCGTGATGTACCGAAAGTCCGACGGCACGATCGCCGCGCTCGAGGATGCGTGCTGGCACCGTCTTGTGCCGCTGTCGAAGGGCCGGCTCGAAGGCGACACCGTGGTCTGCGGCTATCACGGCCTGAAGTTCAGTCCGCAGGGCCGCTGCACCTACATGCCCTCGCAGGAGACCATCAATCCCTCCGCCTGCGTGCGCGCCTATCCCGCCGTCGAGCGCCACCGCTTCGTCTGGCTGTGGATGGGCGATCCGGCGCTGGCCGATCCGGCCACCATCCCCGACATGCACTGGAATCACGATCCGGCCTGGGCCGGCGACGGCAAGACCATCCAGGTGAAGTGCGACTACCGCCTCGTCGTCGACAATCTCATGGACCTGACGCACGAGACCTTCGTGCACGGCTCGTCGATCGGCAATGACGCGGTGGCGGAAGCGCCGTTCGACGTCACCCATGGCGAGCGCACTGCGACCGTGACGCGCTGGATGCGCGGCATCGAGCCGCCGCCGTTCTGGGCCAAGCAGCTCGGCAAGCCCGGTCTGGTCGACCGCTGGCAGATCATCCGTTTCGAGGCGCCGTGCACCGTGACGATCGACGTCGGCGTGGCGCCGACCGGGACCGGCGCGCCGGAGGGCGATCGCTCGCAGGGCGTCAACGGCATGGTGCTCAACACCATCACGCCGGAGACCGACAAGACCTGCCATTATTTCTGGGCCTTCGCCCGCAACTACCAGCTCTCCGAGCAGCGGCTGACGACCGAGATCCGCGAAGGCGTGTCCGGTATCTTCCGCGAGGACGAGCTGATCCTCGAGGCGCAGCAGCGCGCGATGGACGAGAATCCGGGACGCGTTTTCTACAATCTCAACATCGATGCAGGGGCGATGTGGGCACGGCGGATCATCGACCGGATGATCGCGCGTGAAACGCCGCTGCGCGAAGCCGCGGAGTGAATGGAATGGCAGAGCGTGACAATGAGCGCTCGATCTCGCAGACCGTCCGGGCGCAGCTCACGCTGCGCGACCTGATCCTGACCGGCGGCTTGCGCCCCGGCGAACGGATCTCGGAGCTGCAGGCGGTGGAGGCCGCCGGCGTGTCGCGCACCCCGGTGCGCATGGCGCTGGTGCGGCTGGAGGAGGAGGGGCTGCTCGAAGCCATTCCGTCCGGCGGCTTCATGGTGAAATCGTTCTCCGAGCGCGACGTGCTCGATTCCATCGAGGTGCGCGGCACGTTGGAAGGTCTGGCGGCGCGGCTCGCCGCCGAGCGCGGCGTCTCCGTGCGCGACACCGAGCCGATGCGCGAGTGCCTCGCCCAGATCGACGAGCTGATCGCGCCGCAGGAGATCTCGTTCGATGCGTTCTCCGCCTATGTCGCGCTGAACGCGCGCTTTCACGCGCTGCTGGCCGAGCTGTCGCGCAGCCCGCCGGTGATCCGCCAGGTCGATCGCGCCAGCGCGCTGCCCTTCGCTTCGCCGAGCGGCTTCGTGATGGCGCAATCGGCGCTGCCGGAGGCGCGGCACATCCTGGTGGTCGCGCAGGAGCATCACCGCATCGTCATCGATGCGATCGAGAACCGCGAGGGCGCGCGTGCCGAGGGAATCATGCGCGAGCATGCCCGGCTCGCCGCGCGCAACCTGCGGCTGGCCGTCAAGGCGCGCGGGCCGATGGATCTCGTGCCGGCTGCCGTGCTGATCAAGGCGTCGAACGCGAGCTGACGGAGACGATCATGCGCTTCCAGGACCATTGGACGACGGCGACGCTGGCGGCGACGCGCGATCTCGCGCCGGGAATTCGCGAGTTCATCCTGCGGCCCGACGGCTATGTCTGCGCGCCCTATCCGGTCGGCAGCCACATCAAGGTGAGCGTCCTGATCGGCGGCCAGCCGGATGTGCGCTCCTACTCGCTGGTCGGCGAGGCCGATCCGCGCGGCTATCGGATCGCGGTGCGCCATGCCGAGGATTCCCGCGGCGGCTCGCGCTATCTGTGGTCGCTGCAGCCGGGCGCCCGGCTCGACGTCGCCAGCCCGACCTCGCTCCTGCAGGTCGACTGGCAGTATCCCCATTATTGCCTCGTCGCCGGCGGGATCGGCATCACGCCGCTGGTCGGTGCGGCGCAGGCGCTGTTGCGCAAGACGCCGAACGTGTCGCTGCATTATGCCGTGAGGTCGCTGGGTGATGCGGCCTATGCCGATGAGCTCGCCGCCGTGCTTGGCGACAGGCTCACGATCTATCCTGCGGATCAGGCGCAGCGGCTGGATCTTGCCGGCCTGTTCGCCAGCCTGCCGGCCGGCACGGCGGTGCTGTTCTGCGGGCCGATGCGCATGCTCGATGCCGCGCGCAGCGCCTGGTCGGCGTGCGGCCGCGCGCCGGCCGATCTCAGCTATGAGACGTTCGGCTCGAGCGGACGGCTCGCGACCGAGCCGTTCAAGGTTCGCCTGCGCGGCTCCGGCAAGGAGATCGTGGTGCCGCGCGACCGCTCGATGCTCGACGTGCTCAATGCCGCCGGTCACGAGGTCATGGCCGATTGCCGGCGCGGCGAGTGCGGCGTCTGCGCGGTGGACGTGGTCGAGGTCGAGGGCGAGATCGACCATCGCGACGTGTTCTTCAGCGCCGAGCAGAAGCATGAGAGCCGCAAGCTGTGCGCCTGCGTCTCGCGCGCCCATGGCGTGGTGACGATCGATACGCTGGAGCGCGCCGACGCGCTCTGAGCCTTGTTGAACCTTGGCCGGCTATTTGTCGGCCAGGTTCACCGGCATTGCCGCCTGCGGCTTGGTGCCGGGCTTGCGGACGCTCTGCTCGGCGGCCACCGCCGCCCGCGCCGCCTTCAGGCGCGCATCGGCGTCCTTGTCGGCGAGCAGCGCGTCGGTGAGGTTGGCCTCCGCGATGTGGGCGGCCTCGACCGCCGCCTTCGCCGCGGCGATCGAGGCCGGGCTCGGATTGGCCTTCGCAAGCGCCTCGGCGGCGCTGCGCTCGGCGACGGCCTTCTCGTTCGCCGCCAGCGCGGCATCGAGATTGGCGTCGGCGATTGTCTCGGCGGCGTCGGCCGCGGCCAGCTCGGCGGCGGCCGGACTGAGCGGCGGCGG
>NZ_CAFJ01000168.1 GCF_000239795.1 Bradyrhizobium sp. STM 3809
TCGCGGGCCGGGATGGCGAGAGAGAAACATGGATTCCGAAAAATAGCAATACAATTGTTTTTTTGCGAAATTCAGGGTCACGCGTGAGCCCTCGTTTCGATCGCAAGCCGATCGCCCTGCACGACCGCCACGCCTCACCTTGAGGAGACCGCCGTCAGGCGGTCGTCTCGAAGGGCGAGGCCTCGCTGTGGCCTCATGGTTCGAGACGCGCCGCGCGCGACGATCTTGCCTCGCATTGACCTGGCCGGCGCGGCGCTCCTCACCATGAGGGTCCGGTGCCGAGATCGGCGCGGCGCATCGGCCGGCAGCCGTGTGTCCATGACGAGAGTCGGGTGCCGAGACTGGCGTAGCACGTCGGTCATCAGTCGCGTGTGCATCGAAGGGGCCGCGTCATGAGTCCCAGGCACGGAGCGTGCTGCACGCGGATCATGAGTTCGAAGAGCGCGCTCTTGGAGAGATCGCCTCGCCGGAAGACACGAGAGCCCTCGTTTCGATTGCGGGCTTTTGTCACCGTGCACGACCGTCACTCCTCACCCTGAGGAGACCGCCGTCAGGCGGTCGTCTCGAAGGGCGAGGCCTCGCTGGGGCCTCATGGTTCGAGACGCGCCGCGCGCGACGATCTTGCCTCGCATTGGATCTGGCCGGCGCGGCGCTCCTCACCATGAGGGTCGGGCGCCGAGATCGGCGTTGCCGCCTTGTGCTGCCACATTGTCATGAGCCGGGCGCCAGGAAGACAGCCGGGCGCAGCAGGTCGGTCGTCACCCGCGTGCTTGGGGAGAGGTTGAAGAGGGATTTGTACAGAACGGTCGCTGCGATTTCCGGCGCCAAGATCCGCGACTGCAGTTCTGGTCCTAAGTGGCGGAGAGGGAGGGATTCGAACCCCCGATAGGCTTGCACCTATGCCGCATTTCGAGTGCGGTGCATTCAACCACTCTGCCACCTCTCCAGGCGCAAATCAGGGGCGTGGCCCCCGGGTCGGGCGCCGTTCTAGGGCACGGCGGCGGGGGTGACAAGGCGGGGAAGAGGATATTTCCAACCGAAAAGCGGTGGGGCGGCTGACGCCTGCGCGGAATGGTCCCCTGGGGGACCGCGCGGGGCCAAGCGAGGTGGGACCGCCGTACGCTGACACATGCCGGCGGTCCCGTGTCGCTACATCTTGGGGAAACCGACGGAAGAGACGGGGGTCAATCCGGCCGGCCTGAGCGACGCGGACGACCCTGGGCCATCTCTGCGTGCATCGCAACGCCAACCGATTTTTAACCTAACCGATCAAGGTTACCGGGGTCGCGCCATCCGTTTGGTTGAACGGCGCTTTTTCGCACGCTGCGAACAGCTGGTCGCATTTTTAAGGCCCATATTGCGATGCAACATGGACCGGAGGCGAGTGGGGCCGCTCAGTCCTTTTTCTTCTTCGCCGCTTTCTTGTCGTCGGCCTTGTCGTCCTTGGCTTTCTCGTCCTTGGACTTCTCGTCCTTGTCCTTGCGGCCGTTGTCCCTGCGGCGGTTGGTGAAGCGGGCATTGCCGAGGCCGGTGCCGATCGTGAGCACGCCCCAGCGCTCGAACTCCTGCATGAAGGGCACCTCGGACAGGCCCTGGACGACGCCGTCATTGTGCATCAGCACCGCGGTGTCGTGGTCGCCGATCATCGGGATCGCCTCGACCAGGCTGGCCGGCAGGTTGAACTTGCTGCTCTCCCAATTGCCCGGCAGGTTCTGCGCGCCCTTCTCGATCGAGCCGTCCTCGTTGATGACGCCGGGACAGGCGATGCCGATGAAGGGGGCGAGCCTGAGGCCCTCGGCGTCGGCCTCCTCGATCAGGCCCTTGAGCATCTTGGCGAGCCGCTTCACCGCGCCCTCCCGCGTCGGCTCGTCATCGGCGTGACGCCAAAGGTCGGACTTCCACACCGAGGCCTTCGACAGGTCCGGCGACTTCTTCCAGGCGGTCTCGACCACGCCGCAGCGGATGTTGGTGCCGCCGATGTCGACGGCGAGGATGCTGTCATGAGCCTCGAAGATCCAGGACGGGGCCAGGTGCAGTGCGCCGATCAGGCCGGCATCGTCGGGGTGGTAGCGGATCGGCTCCAGCTCGACGCCGAAGCCTTCGTCCTTCAGGATGATCTCGGTGCGTGCGATCGCGAGCTCGCCGAGCCGGGAATCGCGGAAGCCGCCGCCGACCACGATGCATTCAGTCTTGGCCCAAGCCTTGGTGCGCAGGAAGCGCCTTGTGACATGGGCAAGCTCCTGGGCGAACTCCTCGATCGCCGAATGCACCACGGCGGAGGCCTCGGTGTCGTCGCCGACCAGGATCGCGTCGAGCGCCTTCTTGCTGATGGTCTCGCTGTCCTCGTCGCCGAACGGGTCCTTGCCGGATTTGCGCAGGGGTTTGCGCCAGCGCTCCAGGATCTTGCGGAAGGCGCCCTTGGAAGCGCGGTCGCCGAGGAAGCCGTCCTCGTCCTTGAGCTCGATGTTGAAGCTGTCGATCTCAACCGACGGCAGCCGCGCGGCGCCGTGACGGGCGATGCCCGTGGTGGTCATGACGTCGTCGGCCATTGATGTCCCTGCCCTGTTGCCTTGTGTGCAGGACAACGGCGGACGAAACCGATGGTTTCGGGCCTCCTTAACCTTGACTCAGGCTTGCAGGCCGCTATAAGCGCCCGATCGACCGGCGCGAGCTTCTCGCGCCGATTGTCGTTGCGCCCATTTTTGAGGTCTTGAGCCTCGGGCGCGGCTGCCGGCCCCGATCGGGCCGGACCACATGAACCATAACGACTGAACAAGAAGCCGACCCGGGGCCATCTGGCTTCGAGGCCGGGACCGAACACGAAGGATGAGAACGATGTTCGCAGTCATCAAGACCGGCGGCAAGCAATACCGCGTCGCCCCGGATGATGTGCTCGAGATTGGCAAGATCGACGGTGAGCCCGGCACGATCGTGCAGCTGAACGAGGTGCTGGTGGTCGGTGGCGACACCCCGGTGCTGGGCGTCCCGGCGGTGGCCGGCGCGTCGGTGGCCGTCGAGGTGCTGGACCACAAGCGTGGCCCCAAGGTCATCGCGTTCAAGAAGCGCCGCCGCAAGAATTCCCGCCGCAAGCGCGGCTACCGGGACGAGCTGACGCTGATCCGCGTCTCGGAGATCCTGACCGACAACGCCAAGCCGACCAAGGGCCCGCGCCCGAAGAAGGCCAAGGCGGAAGCCCCGGCGGCCGACGCCGCCGAGTAAGCCAAGCCTGCTGGCGCGCGCGGCGCGCCGCATCGGCTTCAAACCTTCATCGCGCGGATTTTTGGTCCGCGCCCTGCAATTGTGAATGATCCCTTGGCGGAATCGCGCTAATGGTGATCGCGAGATCGGAGACGAGCGATGGCTCATAAAAAGGCAGGCGGTTCATCCCGCAACGGACGCGACTCCAAGGGCAAGCGCCTCGGCATCAAGGCGTTCGGCGGCGAGCGCGTGATTCCCGGCAACATCATTGCGCGTCAGCGCGGCACGACCTGGCATCCCGGCCTCAACGTCGGCATGGGCACGGACCATACCCTGTTTGCCAAAATCGAGGGCGTCGTCGAGTTCCATGATCGTGCCAACCGCACGTTCATCTCGGTACGCCCGGTAGCCGCCCAAGCTGCCGAGTAACATACGGTGGAACAATTTGCGTCCGCCGGGTCCTGACGAACCGGCGGAGCGCCAGATGGCTCCAGGGGAGGCGGGACAACCGGCCTCCCCTTTTCATTTTCGCTGATCGATTGATCCCGAAGCGTCGATGGAGCCCGACATGCTGCAGGACATCACCACCCCCACCTTGCGCGAGGCGAGACCTTGCGTCCTCGAGACCCCCAGGCTGACCTTGCGTCCGCCGGTGCTCGCGGACGTCCAAGCCATTGCCAGGCTCGCCGATGACCGGCGCATCGCCGAGAACACCCGCCGGCTGCCGCATCCCTATTCCGAGGTCGATGCCGCCCGCTTCGTGCGCGCGCTGGAGCAGAGCGGCGAGACGGCGTTCCTGATCGCGCATCTCGATGCGCCGATCGGCATGGTCGGCATCAACCGTCCCGCGTCGGGGCGCGCCGAGCTCGGCTACTGGCTCGGCGTCGACTATTGGGGCCGCGGCTTCGGCACCGAGGCGGCGCGCGCCGCGATCGACGACTTCTTCGCGCGTGGTGAGGACAATGTGCTGATCGGCCACGCCCGCGTCAGCAACCCGGCCTCGCGCAACATCCTCGAAAAGTGCGGCTTCCAATGGACCGGCGTCGAGCTGCACCGCTTCGAGGTGATCGGCTCCTCGGCCCCGGTCGATGCGTTCCGCCTGACCCGCGGCGTGTGGGCCTCGCTGAAGGCCTGGGCCAATGCGGGACGGCGGAGTTAGCCGAGGCGGCCGCTCCATCAACAGCGTCGTCCCGGCCTTGAGCCGGGACCCAGACTCCGTGCAGCCTGTGTTGAAGAAGGCTGTGGCTCCGGCGTGATCCCATTACCAAGTTCGGTGGCTATGGGTCCCGGCTCGAGGCCGGGACGACGGGCGGTGGGTGCGGCTAGACGGGCGGGTTCACCGCACCCTGTCCCTGCCCCAGGCTGCGTTCGCGCAGGTAGATGTAGAGGCCGGCGCCGATGATGATGATCGCGCCGATGATCGTCGCGGGATGCGGGACGTCGCCGAACACGACGAAGCCGAACAGCACGGCCCAGACGATCATCGTGTACTGATAGGGCACCACCACCGAGGCCGGCGCGAGCTTCAGCGAGCGGTTGACGCAGAACAGCGCCGTCACCGAGATCAGCCCGGCCGCGGCGAACATCACGAGGCTGCCGGGCGTCGGCGTCACCCAGCCGAAGGCGGACATCGCGGCACCGAGCAGGAAGGTGCCGACGAATTGCGACGACGCCATCACGATGTCGGGCGTCGCGCGCAGGCTGCGCGTGATCAGCATCAGCACCGCGAACGACAGGCTGCCGCCGAGCGCGATCAGCGCCGGCAGGCTGAAGGTCTGCGCCGACGGCCGCAGCGCGATCAAGACGCCGCAGAAGCCGATCAGGATCGCGGTCCAGCGCCGCCAGCCGACATGCTCGCGCAGCACCAGCGCCGACAGCGCGGTGACGAAGATCGGACCGGCGAGATAATAGGTGATGACGTCGGCGAGCGGCAGATAGACGGTGGCGAGGAAGAACGCCGCGACCTCGAGCGTCGACAGGATCACGCGCACCAGCTGCAGCCAGGGACGCTCGAGCTGCACGAACGCCGCGCGGTTGCGCCAGATGAACGGCGCGAGCAAGAGCAGCGCGGCGCAGGCGCGCAGCCACAGCAACTGGCCGACGGCATAGGTCGAGACCAGGAACTTGCCCAGCGCGTCGCCGAACGAGAACATCGCGATCGACAGCAGCATCAGGCCGATGCCGGCCAGCCGCGCCGAGCGCTCGTCATTGGCGGTGGAGATTCGGGAGAGCACGCTCATGATCGGGCTGCCTTATCAGGCGCACTGCCGGCGCTCCAGCCCTTCCGCTGAAAGCGTCACGCAGCCCTGCCGCAACCCCTGCGCAAGCCTTGTCCACCGCTTGCGCAGCCTCGCTTTACCGCTCGAAATTAAGGCTTTCGGCCGAATTAACCGCATTCCGCGGTTGCTGTTGGGGGCTGCCTCGCCTACGTAGGGCGCATCATGAAATTCCTCGATGAAGCCAAGGTCTATGTGCGCTCCGGCGACGGCGGCAACGGTTGCGTTGCGTTCCGGCGCGAGAAGTTCATCGAGTTCGGCGGCCCGAACGGCGGCAATGGCGGCCGCGGCGGCGACGTCGTGATCGAGGCCGTCGACGGCCTCAACACCCTGATCGACTACCGCTACCAGCAGCATTTCAAGGCCCAAAAGGGCGAGAACGGCATGGGCAAGGACCGCCACGGCGCCGGCGGCAAGTCCGTGGTGCTCAAGGTTCCCGTCGGCACGCAGATCTTCGACGAGGATCGCGAGACGCTGATCCACGACTTCACCGCGGTCGGCGAGCGCTTCGTGCTGGCGCAGGGCGGCAATGGCGGCTTCGGCAACGCCCATTTCAAGTCGCCGACCAACCGCGCGCCGCGCCACGCCAATCCCGGCCAGCCCGGCGAGGAGCGCTGGATCTGGCTGCGCATGAAGCTGATTGCGGA
>NZ_CAFJ01000167.1 GCF_000239795.1 Bradyrhizobium sp. STM 3809
CATGCGTGCGAGGGGGCCGACTAATCCTCTTGGCGCGCCAGCTTCACCAGCTCCATCAGCATCGCTTCCCCGGCATCGACCAGCGGGTCCAGCGTGATACGTGAGCTGCCATGGGGCAGCATGATCCCGGCGCGCGGCAGCGGGGGGATATGGATGAACGCGGCGAGCCGCGGGCCGCCTTCGGCCTGCGTCGCCTCGATGGCGCGCCAGCTCAGATAGTTGCAGAGGTAGCTGCCGGCGTCGCGCGAGGCGCGGGCGTCGATGCCGGTGGCGCGCGCGGCGCGCAGCAGGCGCGCCATGTGCGGGCCGAACGGCATCGCGTGAGCACCCGGCACGATCACGCCCTTGCGGGCGACGTGGCGGTCGGCATCTGGAAAGGTGGTGGTGACGGCGTTGCGGGCGCGGGTCTCGATACGAAGGAAGGAGGTTCGTGCCGCGAGGCCGAACATCAGCAGCGCATGCGGGCGGCGGTCGGCGATCAGCGCGGGCAGCTCGCGATCGACCGTGGCATAGGTGACGTGAAAGATGTGGCTGCTGATCTCGACGTCGTCGAGTGCTGGCCGCCGCAACTCGGACAACCGCTTCACCAGCGGCATGGTCGGGTTGATCGGGGCGCCGGGGAACGGGCCGAACCCGGTGATGAGAATGCGCAGCCGCTCGCTCAAGCCAGCAGCTCCACCAGCTGTTCGGCGGCCAGTGCCGGCGCGACGCGACCCTCGGCGACGTCCGTCTCGAGCTTCTTCACCTTGCTGCGAATGGCGGGATCGGTGCGCAGCCGCGCCATCAGCCGCTGCTCCAGCATGGTCCACATCCATTTCACCTGCTGATCCCGGCGGCGCGCGGCGAACTCGCCGGAGGCGATCATCGCCTTGCGATGGTCGAGCACCTTCTGCCACAGCTCGGCGATCCCCGAGCCGGCCATCGCCGAGTAGGTCACGACCGGCGGATGCCAGTGCTCGGAGCGCGGTGCCAGAAGGTGCAGCGCGCCGCGATAGTCGGCGGCGGTGATGTTGGCTCGCTTGACGTTGTCGCCGTCGGCCTTGTTGATCGCGATCATGTCGGCGAGCTCGACCAAGCCCTTCTTGATGCCCTGCAGCTCGTCGCCGCCGCCGGGCAGCATCAGGGCAAGGAAGAAGTCGGTCATGTCGCAGACCGCGGTCTCGGACTGGCCGATGCCGACGGTCTCGACCAGCACGACGTCGAAGCCCGCGGCCTCGCACAGCAGCATCGCCTCGCGCGTCTTGGCGGCGACGCCGCCGAGCGTGCCGGAGGAGGGCGAGGGACGGATGAAGGCGTGCTCGTGGTGCGACAGCCGCGCCATCCGCGTCTTGTCGCCGAGGATGGAACCCCCGGTGCGGGCCGAGGAGGGATCGACCGCGAGCACCGCGACCTTCTGGCCTTGCGCGATCAGGTACATGCCGAGCGCGTCGATCGTGGTCGACTTGCCGACCCCTGGCGAGCCGGTGATGCCGACCCGGATCGCCTGTCCGGTCTGCGGCAGCAGCGCCTGCACCAGCTCGCGCGCGGCGGCCTGGTGATCGCCGCGCCGGCTCTCGACCAGGGTGATCGCACGCGCCAGCGCGGCGCGGCTGCCGCTGCGGATGGTATCGGCCAATGAGGTGACGTTCACCGAGGGTGAAGGCGAGGACATGCCCTCTTATAGCCGAAGCTGCCGACGCGGCCAGCTCATCCGACTTGAGATAAACACGTCATTCCGGGGCAGGGCCGGAGGCCTTGAACCCGGAATGACGGTGGGAGTCGCACATGCTCGGGTTATTGTGATCTAGTTGTCCTCGGCGTCACCTTTCGGCCGAGCGCCGCCGAAGATCGCCTGGCTCTCTGCGCTGAGATACGGCTTCAGCGTCTCCCAGGGCACGAACGCGACGTACTGGCCTTCAGCATAGGGGCCGACCGCGTAGGGCGGATAATGGAACGTCAGGCCGGAGCTCTTGCCGGCCGTGGTCGACGGCGCGAGCGTCACGGCGCCGATCTTCAAGAGCTTCGGCTGCAGCTCCTTGAACCATTCGGCGGTCGCGGTCTCCGTCGCATCGCGCTTCTTCTTCTCGGCCTTCAGCGAGGTGATCACCGCCGCCAGCATCGCCTTCATCGCCGGGCCATTGTCGGCGGTCTCGGTGAAGAACGGGCGGATGCTGATCGGCTTGGCGGCGCTCTTGTCCCACAGGATGGTGTTGACGTCGCTGTTGGGATGCGCGCCGCCGGTGTTCATGTAGTCGTCCCTGAGGATGCTGACATAGCGGTCGGCGACGACGGAGCGGACGGAATATTTGCGCTCGAACGACCATTTGCCGTCGCGGAAGGCCTGCGGATCCTCCTTGCGCTCCTTGGCGGCATCGGCAGCGTTCTTGTCGATCCACGTCTTGCCGTCGGCGAGGCAGTAGGCGGCGAGGGGCGCGTCGGCCTTGATCTGCGGATCGAGGGTGACGTTGGCCTCGATGACCTTGTTGATGATGCTCGCGTCCGGCTTGGGCTCGGCGGCGAGGGCGGGCGCAACAGTGAGCAGGCCGAGCAGAGCGGCGATGCGGAGTGAGTAAAGGCTCATGGCAATTGAAATCCAGTGTGTGGGAGATGCGTATCACTTGGGACCGCGCAGGTTCATCACCGCATGCGAATCGGCGCGCGATCGAAAGACCGCGCGCCGGGCAGCTGTGGTCGAATGAGCGGCGGGCTACTCCGCCGCCTGGCTATGGCCCAACCGCGCATTGAGCTTGTGGATCAGCTCCTCGGCGGCGTCGGCGATCACGGTGCCCGGCGGGAAGATCGCCTCGGCGCCGGACTTGTACAGCGCGTCGTAATCCTGCGGCGGCACCACGCCGCCGACGATGATCATGATGTCCTCGCGGCCCTGTTTCTTGAGTGCAGCCTTCAGCTCCGGCACCGCGGTGAGATGCGCAGCCGCGAGCGAGGAGACGCCGAGGATGTGGACGTCGTTCTCGACCGCCTGGCGCGCGGCCTCGTCGGCGGTGGCGAACAGGGGGCCGATGTCGACGTCGAAGCCGATGTCGGCGAAGGCCGACGCGATCACCTTCTGGCCGCGGTCATGGCCGTCCTGGCCGATCTTGGCGACGAGGATGCGCGGCCGGCGGCCTTCGGCCTCCTCGAACGCCTCGATCAGCGCCTGCAGCTTCTCGGTCTTGCCGGACATCGAGGCGACCTCCCGCTTGTAGACGCCGGTGATGGACTTGATCTCGGCGCGGTGGCGGCCGAACACCTTCTCCAATGCGTCGGAGATCTCGCCGACGGTAGCCTTCGCCCGCGCCGCCTCGATTGCCAGCGCCAGCAGGTTGCCGTTGCCGTCGCCGGCCGAGCGCGTCAGCGCGGCCAGCGCGGCATCGACCTCGGCCTGCTTGCGCTCGGACTTCAGCCGCGTCAGCTTGTCGATCTGCAGCCGGCGCACGGTGGAATTGTCGACCTTGAGCACGTCGAGCGGCGGCTCGTCGGTCGGCTTGTACTTGTTGACGCCGATCACCGATTGCCGGCCGGTGTCGATGCGCGCCTGGGTCTTGGCCGAGGCTTCCTCGATGCGCAGCTTGGGCACGCCGGCCTCGATCGCCTTGGCCATGCCGCCGAGCTCCTCGATCTCCTGGATGTGGCCCCAGGCCTTGGCGGCGAGATCGCGGGTGAGGCGCTCGACATAGTAGGAGCCGCCCCAGGGATCGATGATGCGGGTGGTGCCGCTCTCCTGCTGCAGGAACAGCTGCGTGTTGCGGGCGATGCGCGCGGAGAAGTCGGTCGGCAGCGCCAGCGCCTCGTCGAGCGCGTTGGTGTGCAGCGACTGCGTATGGCCCTGCGTCGCCGCCATCGCCTCGACCGCGGTGCGCACCACGTTGTTGTAGACATCCTGCGCGGTGAGCGACCAGCCGGAGGTCTGGCTGTGTGTGCGCAAGGACAGCGAGCGCGGGTCTTTCGGGTTGAACGGCTTCAGCAGCTTCGCCCACAAGAGCCGCGCCGCGCGCAGCTTGGCGACCTCCATGAAGAAGTTCATGCCGATCGCCCAGAAGAAGGACAGCCGTGGCGCGAAGCGGTCGACATCGAGGCCCGCCGCGATGCCGGCGCGCAAGTACTCGACGCCGTCGGCCAAGGTGTAGGCGAGCTCGAGGTCCTGCGTCGCGCCGGCCTCCTGCATGTGGTAGCCGGAGATCGAAATGGAATTGAACTTCGGCATCTTCTGCGAGGTGAAGGCGAAGATGTCGGAGATGATCCGCATCGAGGGCGACGGCGGATAGATGTAGGTGTTGCGCACCATGAACTCTTTCAGAATGTCGTTCTGAATGGTGCCCGACAGCTTCTCCGGCGGCACGCCTTGCTCTTCCGCGGCGACGACGAACAGCGCCAGGATCGGCAGCACCGCGCCGTTCATGGTCATCGACACGCTCATCTGGTCGAGCGGGATGCCGGCGAACAGGGTGCGCATGTCGTAGATCGAGTCGATCGCGACGCCGGCCATGCCGACATCGCCGCCGACGCGCGGATGATCGGAATCATAGCCGCGATGGGTGGCGAGATCGAACGCGACCGACAGGCCCTTCTGGCCGGCCGCGAGGTTGCGCCGGTAGAAGGCGTTGGAATCCTCGGCCGTCGAGAAGCCGGCGTATTGCCGCACGGTCCAGGGCTGGTTGACATACATGGTCGGGTAGGGGCCGCGCAGATAGGGCGCGGTGCCCGGCCACGTCTCCAGGAAATCGATGCCGGCGAGATCGGCCTCGCCATAAGCTGATTTTACCGGGATGCCCTCCGGCGTCAGCCACGGCTCGGCGGCGCCGGCGGGCGCGGGCGTTGCCGCAGCTTCGAAGGCGATGTCTGCGAAATTCGGAATGCGGCTCATGGCCTCGTGTCCTCGTCGCTCAATCATGATCCGGGTGCTGATGGCTGACGATGCGCGCCATCTTGTCCGGTCCGTAATTCTGCTGCGTGGTCTGGCTCGGCAGATTGGCGATCGCCACAACCCAGCCGAGCCGGGATTCCGAGCCGAACTGCCGCGTCGGCACGACGCGGTCGGGCCGGTCGAAGGTCCCGGTCATGATCTCGATGCGCGGCCCGTCGATGGCGCCGAAGCCGAGCGGCGTGCCGCAGGCGGCGCAGAAGTAGCGGTTCGCGATCGAGGAGGAGCGGAACGTTCCCGGCGTGCCGCGGGTCCAGGCGAAGCTTTCGTGGTTGATGTCGGCGAGCGACGCGAACGGCGCGCCGGAAGCCTTCTGACACATCCGGCAATGGCAGATGCTGACGCGCGACGGCGCGGCCATCAGCGCGTAGCGGATCGCGCCGCATTGGCAGCCGCCGGTGAGGACGGGTTTGCTCGCCTCGGTCATGCTCACTCCAGATGCGTATAGGCGTCTTCGAGCGTTGTCAGCGCGTCGCCGCCGGCGAACACGAAGCTGCCGATCCCCGCCTCGCGCAAGGCTGCCTCCTGCTCGCCGCCGCGGCCTGCCAGATAGATATGTCGCGCGCCGGCCGCCTGCAGGGCCCGGGCGGCGGGAACCGCGGTGTCGGCATAGACCTTGTCGGAGGAGCAGAGGCAGGCGATCGCGGCGCCGGAGGCGCGGTAGGCCGCGGCGAGCGCGGCCGGATCGGCGCCGCCCTGGCCGTCGACCGCCGCGATGCCGCCGGCCTCGAAGAAGCTGCGGGCGAAGGTGGCGCGCGCGGTGTAGTCGGCGGCGGTGCCGAGATTGGCGAGGAAGACCTGGGGGCGCCGGCCCTTGCTCTTCAGCAGAGCGTCCGAGCGGTCGCGCAGCTTCTCGAACGCGTCCGCGAGACGGATCGGCGCGAGCGGCGCGAAGCTCAGCGCGGCCTTCGGCGCGGACGGCGCAGCCAGCGGCGCCACCGCTTCGACAGCGACCTCGGCCTCATTGAGATTCGGGAATTCGCTGGCGCCGGTCAGCACGTCGCGCCGCCTGGCGATGTTGGCGTCGCGCGCCTGCTTCACCGCGGCGACCTTGCTCTGGACCAGGCCGGCCTGCAGCGCGGAGACGATCCCGCCGGCCTTCTCGATCTCCTGGAACAGCGCCCAGGCAGTGCTGCTCAGCTCGCTCGTCAGCGCCTCGATGCCGCCGGCGCCGGCCGCGGGATCGGCGACGCGGGCGAGATTGCTCTCCTCGAGCAGCACCAGCTGCGTGTTGCGGGCGACGCGGCGCGCGAACGCATCGGGCAGGCCGAGCGCTGCGGTGTGCGGCAGCACGGTGATCGCGTTGGCGCCGCCGAGGCCGGCCGCGAACGCCGCGATGGTGGCGCGCAACATGTTCACATAGGGATCGCGCCGGGTGAGCATGCGCCACGCGGTCTCGCCGGAGATGACGAGCGGCTTCGGCTGCAGGCCGCAGGCCTGTTCAACGCGCGCCCACAGCCGGCGCAGGCTGCGGAATTTCGCCAGCGTCAGGAACTGATCGGTATCGGCGGCGAGCCGCGCGAAGATCAGGCCGCGTGCGGTCTCCAATGCGATGCCGCCCCCTTCGAGCGCGCGCAGATAGGCGACGCCGGAGGCCAGCACGAAGGCGAGCTCCTGCGCCTCCGAACCGCCGGCATCGTGCACCACGCGGCCATCCGCGGCCAGGAACGGACCCTTGAAGCCGGCGCCGTGCAGCTGCTTCACCAGATCCACCGCACTTCCGGCCAGCGTCGTTGCATCATGCGCGCTCGCGCCGCGGCTCGCTGCATCGCCGATTGGATCGAGGCCGAAGCGGATGTCGCAGGCGTCCGGCTTGAAGCCGCGCTGTTTGACGTGGTCCGAGAGCAGTGCGGCGGCAGAGGTGTCGCTGGCCTGCAATTCGATCGCAATCGCAGCGTCGAGATGCACGCCATCGAGCGTGCGCGCCAGCGCGTCCGCGGTGGCGGCGAGGCCGAAGCCATGCGCGGCATTGGCACCGGCGAACACCAGCGTCAGCCCGGTCGCGCCATTCTCGAGGTCGAGCAGCGCCTGCACGTTGGCCTTGGCCGGATCGGGATGGTCGACGCGCTGCATGATCTGCCACGCTGCCGCCGGCGCGCGGCCGGCAACCGGCGCGGCGTCCTTGGCGCGGGGATAGATCGGCTGGATCTTCAGGCCGTCATAGGTCTTGCCGACCAGCTTCTCGAACGCCGCGCCCTTCAACACGCCATCGACCAGCTTGCGCCAGTCCGCCTCGCTGGCCGGCGCGAAATCGGCGGCCAATCGCAGCTGTTCGGTGTCGGTGGTCATGCGGCCCGTGTCTCCCGGAAGCGTCTGTTATGGCGATTATTGTGGCGCAAAATGCCACGTCGCGACCGCCAAGCCAAACGGTTGTTTCGCCGGAGATGTCAGCTATTCGGCGGAGGGCAGCGGCCGGATTCCGTCACGTGAAACAGCCCCCAGGGCCTCATCCACACGGCGGCCGGCAATCCGGCGCTCGGGCACGATCTCGGCGAGCGGCACCAGCACGAAGCCGCGCTCGAACAGCCGGGGATGCGGCAAGGTGAGATCGGGCGTGTCGAGCGTCACATCATCATAGGCGATGAGGTCGAGATCGAGCGTGCGCGGACCCCAGCGGGTCTCGCGCGCGCGGTCGCGGCCGAACAGGCGCTCGACGTCATGCAGGATGGCGAGCAGCGGATGCGGCGCGACCGCCGTCTCTACCGCGATGCAGGCGTTGACGAAGGCAGGCTGCTGCACCTCTCCCCAGGGCGGCGTGATGTAGTCGGACGAACGGGCCACCAGCGCGGCGTCGGCGCGACGGCAGATCTCCGCGATGGCCTGCCTGAAGGTGGCCCGGACGTCGCCGACATTGCCGCCGAGGGCGATCAGCGCGCTGGCCATCGCGGTCACGGATGCCGCGAGCGCGTGAGCACCACGCCGACATCCTCGAAGATCGCGGCGATCGGCGCATGCGGCTTGTGCACCGTCACCTTCACGGCGCGGATGCGGGCGAAGGTCGACAGGATCGAATCCGCCACCGCGCCGGCGGCGCGTTCGAGCAGGCGGTAGTTGGTGTCCTTGAACGCGGCGGTCGCGGTCTCCACCACGTCGGAATAGGAGACGGTGTCGGCAAGGCGGTCGCTGCGCGAGGAGTCCGAGAGGTCGGTGTACAGTTCGAGGTCGATCACGAAGCGCTGGCCGACCTCGCTCTCATGCTCCATCACGCCGTGACGCGCATGAATGAGCACGCCTTTGATGAAAATCGTATCGGTCATCCCTGTGCCTCGATGCTTGCGGCCACGCGCACGGCCTGGACGGTCTCGGCGACGTCATGTGCCCGGATGATCGCCGCACCCCGCTGCGCCGCGATCAGATGTGCCGCGATCGAGCCGCCGAGCCGCTGCTGCGGCTCCGAGGTCACGACCGAGCTGATGAAGCGCTTGCGCGAGGCGCCGACCAGGAGCGGCAGGCCGAAGCGCGCGAACGCATCGAGCCGCGCCAGCGCCCGCATGCTCTGCTCGGCGGTCTTGCCGAAGCCGATGCCGGGATCGAGCACGATGTGTCCGCCGGGAATGCCAGCCTTGGCGGCGATGTCGAGCGAACGCGTGAAGAAGCGGAGCATGTCGTCGATGATGTCGATCTCCGGATCGACTGCGGCCCGGTTGTGCATCACCACCACGGGCGCGCGATGGGCGGCAACCACATCGGCCATCGCCGGATCGCGCTGCAGGCCCCAGACATCGTTGGCGATCACGGCGCCTTGTTCGAGCGCGTAATCGACAACCTCAGATTTCATGCTGTCGATCGATACAGGCACGCCGAGCGCGACGATCGCGGGCAGCACGGGTTCGAGCCGCGCCAGCTCTTCATCCGCCGTGACCGGCTCCGCCCCCTTGTAGGGACGCGTCGACTCGGCGCCGATGTCGATGATGTCGGCGCCGGCCGCGATCATCGCCTTCGCCTGATCGAGCGCGCGTTCCGGCGCGTTGAAGCGGCCGCCGTCGGAGAACGAATCCGGCGTGACGTTCAGGATGCCCATGACCGCCGGATACGGACGCGCCAGCCACGGCCGCAGCAGCGGGTGGCGCGCGGCGAGGTCCAAGGCGGAGTGCGGCAAAGTTGCGCTCATGGCCGCCGCTTTGCGCGGTTGCCACCGGCGAGTCAAGACATCGCGCTGCACAAGCCGCGCGCATCCGCTGATGGCCGGATCAATAGCTGATTTTCGGCTCCAGCCGGCGCGCCTTCTCGATCAACTGGCCGACCGACCTCTCCGACGGAAGAATGCGCACCAGCTGCCGCCGCGTGTTCACTTCCTTCATATTCTGCGCCAGCTTGGCCGGATTGCGGTGCGCCAGCTCGCGCACGGTGGTCACACCGGCCGCGCGGACCAGGCCAACCTTGGCCTTGCCCATGCCGGGAATGCGCATGTAATCGGCGACGTTGGCCCAATCGAGCAGCTGCTGCTCGCTGATCCCGGTCTTGGCGGCGAGCGCCTTGCGCCCCTTCACGGTACGGGCGGCTTCGAGGAATGAATCGGTGGTGCGAATGCCCAGGGCTTTCAGCTTGGCGGCGTAGAAGGCCGTCATGCCTTCGAGTTCGGTGATCGGATATGTCATGATACTCGGCGCGCGAAGGTGCTTCAGTCGAAATGGTTCAGGCCCCGCGTGCCTAACCGCGTCGTGTCCGTTCCGATTTGGTCGCGGCGGGGATCGGAACGTTCAAGGCCCGCCAATCATTGTCCGCGCCGGGCAGGTCGGCAAACCGACGTTCAGGCTCTTGGTTGCAGAGGACCTCGGGAAGGAGACGGCTGGACGTCTCAGCCACGGCTCTATCGATGCCGGCCATTCTAGCCAGCGGCTCAATCAGCTCGTTCATGTGAACCCCGTCGTCGTCCAGTCCCCCAAGACCAGACGTCCTCGCTATATTCATCTTGATCGGACGATTTGTGAATTACAAGCGACGAGCAGGTCCGGCGCGCGAATCGATTCGCGATCGACGTTCAACTGTTGCAGCGATGCAAGACCCGATGTTGAATCGGCGGACAAAGCCTCCGTCTCGCGCACACCGATGGTATCAAGAGCGCGCTCGAGCCGACAGGTGAGGCACCCTGACGCTGGTTCCGGCATGCGAAACTAAAGTATGTTAGCCGCGTCGACGTTCAGCGCCACCTGCGCTGCGAAACAACATTCTCGAAAGACGGATCACCATGGCACCATCCGGAAAATCACTGGCTGATACCGACGACAAGATTCTCGTAGGTGCCGGCGAGCAGCCGGCGTGGCTGACACTAGCACTTGCCAACCGTCATGGACTCGTGACGGGCGCGACCGGCACCGGCAAGACCGTGTCGCTGCAGGTGATGGCCGAAGGTTTTGCGCGCGCCGGTGTTCCGGTCTTCGCGTCCGACATCAAGGGCGATCTGTCGGGCATCTCGCAGACCGGTGAAGCAAAGGATTTCATCGTCAAGCGTGCGAGCGAGCTTGGCCTCACCTATCAGCCCGATCAGTTCTCGACGGTATTTTGGGATGTGTTCGGCGAGCAGGGCCATCCGGTGCGCGCGACGGTCACCGAGATGGGACCGCTGCTGCTGGCGCGGATGCTCGACTTGAACGACGTCCAGGAGGGCGTGCTCAACGTCGCGTTCCGCGTTGCCGACGAGAACGGCCTTGCGCTGATCGACATGAAGGATCTGCGCGCGCTGCTCGATGCCATCATTCCGGACACCAAGAAGGGCGCCGACGCGGACGCCGATCCGCTGGCGCCGATCCGCAAGGCCGCGCAGTCGTTCGGCAACGTCACGCGCGCGACCGTCGGCACCATCCAGCGCCAGCTGCTCGTGCTCGAGAACCAGGGCGGCACGAAATTCTTCGGCGAGCCGGCGCTGTCGCTGCAGGACTTCATGAAGACCGACCGCGACGGCCGCGGCATGATCAACATCCTCGTCGCCGACAGACTGCTGCAGAACCCGCGGCTCTACGCGACGTTCCTGCTGTGGATGCTGTCGGAATTGTTCGAGGAGCTGCCGGAGGTCGGCGACGTCGCCAAGCCGAAGCTGGTGTTCTTCTTCGACGAGGCGCATCTGTTGTTCAACGACGCGCCGAAGGCGCTGATGGACAAGATCGAGCAGGTGGTGCGCCTGATCCGCTCCAAGGGCGTCGGCGTCTACTTCGTCACGCAGAACCCGCTCGACGTTCCCGATCGCGTGCTCGGACAATTGGGCAATCGCGTGCAGCACGCGCTCCGCGCGTTCACGCCGCGCGACCAGAAGGCTGTCGCCGCCGCTGCCGACACCTTCCGCCCCAATCCCAAGCTCGACACCGCCAAGGTGATCACGGAACTCGGGAAGGGCGAGGCGCTGGTGTCGTTCCTGGAAGGCAACGGCACGCCGGCGATGGTCGAGCGCGTGCTGATCCGGCCGCCGTCGGCGCGGATCGGGCCGGTCACGCCGGAGGAGCGCAAGGCGATCATCGCGGCGAGCCCGGTCAAGGGGAAGTATGATACCGAGATCGACGCGGAGTCCGCCTATGAGATTCTGCAGAAGCGGATCGCCGGGACGGCAACCGGGGAGCCGGGCTCCGGCAGCGTGCTGGGCAAGATCGGCGACATCGCCGCGACGATCTTCGGCACCAACGTCAAACGCGGCCAGCTGTCGACGACGCAGGTGATCGCGCGCAACGTGGCCCGCCAGGTCACGGACAAGGTCGTCGGCGGCATCGCGGCCGATCTCGGCAAGCAGGTCGGCGGCTCGCTCGGCGGCTCGATCGGCCGTTCCCTGGTGCGCGGCGCGCTCGGCGGATTGCTGCGGCGCTGAGCCATGCTGCCTTCGCCAGCGTGATGCCCGCGGCATCACGCTGGTCCGGGCGGCCTAACGAGGCTACAAGCGAGCCGACCTGTCAGATGCGAAGGATCCGGTGGCCATGGCCAATGCGCAGCTTCAATCCGTTCTCGACCACATCGATGCCGATTTCGACAGCAGCCTGGACCGGCTGTTCCAGCTGATCCGCATCAAGTCGATCTCGGCCGATCCGGCCTTCGCCGGGGATTGCAAGGCAGCTGCCGATCATCTCGCCAAGGATCTCGCAACGCTCGGCTTCGCCACCGAGGTGCGTCCGACGGCCGGCCATCCGGCCGTGGTGGCAAAAAGCAACGGTCACGGCGCGGCCAAGCCGCATGTGCTGTTCTATGGCCATTATGATGTGCAGCCGGTCGACCCGCTCGAGCTTTGGCACCGTCCGCCGTTCGAGCCCGTGGTCACCGACCATGCCGACGGCCGCAAGATCATCGTCGCGCGCGGCGCCGAGGACGACAAGGGTCAGTTGATGACCTTCGTCGAGGCGTGCCGCGCCTGGAAGAAGGTGGCGGGCTCGCTGCCGCTCGACATCACCGTGCTGATCGAAGGCGAGGAGGAGGTCGGCTCCAAGAACTTCGTGCCGTTCCTCGAAGCCAACAAGGACGAGTTCAAGGCCGACTTCGCGCTGGTCTGCGACACCGGCATGTGGGACCCGAACACGCCGGCGATCACGACCTCGCTGCGGGGTCTTCTCTATGAGGAGATCAAGATCAAGGCCGCCAACCGCGACCTGCATTCGGGCGTGTTCGGCGGTGGCGCGCGCAATCCGATCCGGGTGCTCACCGAGGTGCTCGGCGGACTGTTCGATGCGGATGGCCGCATCACCATTCCCGGCTTCTATGACGGCGTGAAGGATGTGCCGCCGGAGGTGCTGGAGCAGTGGAAGAAGCTGAACCTCACGCCGGACACGTTCCTGAAGCCGATCGGCCTGTCGATCCCGGCCGGCGAGAAGGATCGTTTGCTGATCGAGCAGATCTCCTCGCGGCCGACCTGCGACATCAACGGCATCTGGGGCGGCTATATCGGCGAGGGCTCCAAGACGGTGATCCCGTCGCTGGCCCATGCCAAGGTCTCCTTCCGTCTTGTCGAGGGCCAGGACCCGCTGAGGATTCGCAAGGCGTTCCGCGACTACGTCTCGGCGCGGATTCCCGGCGACTGCTCGGTGGAGTTCGGCGATCATTCGGCGGGCGCCGCGATCGCGCTCGACTGGACCATGAAGCCGCTCGCCGCCGCCAAGCAGGCGCTGACGGAGGAGTGGGGCAAGGAGACCGTGCTGATGGGCTCGGGCGCCTCGATCCCGATCGTCACCGACTTCAAGAAGACGCTCGGCCTCGATTCGCTCTTGGTCGGCTTCGGCCTCGACGACGACAATATCCATTCGCCGAACGAGAAGTACGACCTCAAGAGCTACCACAAGGGCATCCGCTCCTGGGCCCGCATTTTGGCCGCACTCGCCGAGATGCCGCGGTAGACTTTATAGCCCGCATGAGCGGAGCGACATGCGGGTTCATCGCACGCGGCGCGTGAGACCCGGGATGTCGCTTCACTCATCCGGGCTACGTTTCCGCGCGCGGTAGGCGAGGACGTCACGGTAGGCGAGTAGGTCGCTTCTCGTCATTCCGGGGCGCGCGAAGCGCGAGCCCGGAATCCATATCCACGAATGGCAGTGTGAGGCACAAGCATCGTGGGAGCTCGCGTCCCACACCCGCTTGTGTTTATGGATTCCGGGCTCACTCGCGCTGCGCGCTATTGCCCCGGAATGACGGCGGAGAGAGGCAACGGATGTCGCGCCGATGGCTCACGCCGCGCTGGCAACCGACCGCGCGGCGAGATCGCCGCCGGCGATCTTGCGCAGCGCTGCGAGATTGGCTTCGGCGGAGGCCAGCCGCCAGCATGATTTGCCGCTCGACTTCGCTTCGTACAGCGCCGCATCCGCTGCAAACAAAAGCGATTCCGGATCGGTGCCGTGCTCTGGAGCGGCGGCGATGCCGATGCTCATGCCGATGTTGACGCGCGCGCCGCCCGGCAGGGCGATGGGCGCGGTCATCAGTTCGATGATGCGATCGCCGAGCGCCAGTGCATGATCAATGGCGGGCTCGCTGACGACGACGACGAACTCGTCGCCGCCGAGCCGCGCGACGACATCGGCCGGCGAGACGATCTCCCGCAGCGTCCTGCCGACGATGGTGAGCAACTCGTCACCCGCGGCATGGCCGAAGGTGTCGTTGACCGGCTTGAAGCCGTCGAGATCGAGATAGAGCACGGCAAAGCCGCGCTGTCCCGACACCTTGCCGTCGAGCCGGCTCTGCAGCGCATCGATCAGGCCGGCGCGGTTCTTCAAGCCCGTCAGCGGATCGCGCCGCGCCTGCTCGTCGCTCTCGCGCTTGGCCTGCATCACGGCGACCAGCATCTTGTTCAGCCGGAAGGCGGCGCCGGTCATCGCCAGGAAGTACACCGGCATCTGCAGGTACATCGCGAACAGAAGCGGCTCGCGCGACAATGCGACGCCGGGAACAACCGGACCGATGCTGCACAGGATCATCGTGCCGACGAGGCGCGGCGCGCTGAAATTGCGGAAGCAGATGCCGCCGACCATCGCGGCCGAGGAGATGCAGGTCAGTGACGCCGCGATCCAGTCGCCGGATCCCAGGCTGATGCCGACGCCGAAGCCAACGCTGGCGCTCCAGGCGACCGACAGCAGGATGTGGACATCCGTCGGCGTCGTGAGTTGCCGGCGTGCGCGGCGGTAGGAGATGATCATCACGACCAGCCGCGACAGGCAGATCACGACCTCCATCACGAACCAGCCGATGAAGAGCGTGGTCGGCGTGCGCAGCGCCAGCGCGGCCGCGACGGCGACGGTGTTGATGGCGCCGCCCGCGAAGACCGACCAGCACCCGTAGAGCTCGCCGATCAGCGCGAGGCGGATGTCCGGTGAGACCGGATATCCCGGGTCGGCCAGCCAGCGCGTCACGCGCCAGCGTGGCAGACTGAAAGCCAGACCGTCACCCCGCATTTCAATACCTCCGCGGGGTTGCAATAAGCGGCACGGCACTTAACAGGTCTTTAGGGAGGTATCGGCGTCTCGCTGCATGCTTGATGGAAGGTAAAATTCGACCTGAACGGGCGTCGTTCCGGCTGAAGATCGAGCCTGCGTCAACCGGACGTCCGCACCCGCGCGCGCTCCTCCGCAATCGGAGCGACTTCGACCGTCGCATTGCCGAGCGCGCGGTCGCGCTCGAACACGAGGCGGACGCGCTGGCCGACCGGGGTCAGGCCGATGAGGTTGCGCACCTGCGTGGCGCTGCGCACCGGCATGTCGTTGGCCTTCACGATGACGTCGCCCTTGCGCAGGCCCGCGCGCTCCGCCGGCGAGCCCACCGCGACATCGGCGACGCGCGCGCCGATCACCCGGCCATCGGCTTGCGAGTCGAGATCGAGCAGGGTGACGCCGATGCGGCCGCGATCGACGCGGCCGTTGGCGACCAGCTGCTCCATCACCCGGCGCGCCATGTTGATCGGCACGGCGAAGCCGATGCCGACATTGCCGCCGCCGGGCGAGATGATCGCGGTGTTGATGCCGACCAGCTCGCCGCGCAGGTTGATCAGCGCGCCGCCGGAATTGCCGGGATTGATCGCCGCATCGGTCTGGATGAAATCCTCATAGCCCTGCTTGCCGAGCCCGGTGCGGCCGAGCGCGCTGACGAGGCCGGAGGTGACGGTCTGCCCGAGTCCGAACGGATTGCCGACCGCGATGACGAAGTCGCCGACCTCCAATGCGTCGCTGTCGCCGAGCGCGATCGCCTTCAGCTCGGTCGGGTCCTTGATCTGCAGCAGCGCGATATCGGTGGCGGGATCGCGGCCGACCAGGCGCGCGGAGAACTTGCGGCCGTCCTTGGTGCGGATCTGCGCGCTCGTGACGTGCTCGACGACGTGGTTGGCCGTCATCACATATCCGCGCGCTGCGTCGACGATGACGCCGGAGCCGGTGGCGCTGATCTGCTTCTCGACCTGCTTGGGCACATCGAAGAAGTCGCGGAACAGCGGGTCCTGATACAGCGGATTGTCCTGCCGGACCTTGCCCTCGACCGAGATGTTGACGACGGCGGGGGTCACCTCCTTGACCAGCGGCGCCAAGGTGGGGACGCGGCCGAGCTTGAGATCCGGGATCTGGGCGAGGGCAGGGGCAGACAGGAGGGAGAGCAGGATCGCCGGCAGCAGGACCAAAGGCCGGACACAACGCAGAAGCTGCATCGTTTTTTCCTCGACGGAAGGGGGGACGGATTTTGGCGCTCGTAGAGCTGGTCAGGACGGCTGCCCCGGTCAAGGGCCGTCCTGGCAATCGTTCGCTCCGAGTGCCAAAAATTTTTCGTGACCCTCTTGAACGAAAAGTTCGACTTTCCTAGGTCGTTGCTCGCCCGGGGGCCTCATGGGACCCGAGGCTTATGACATCGCTGATCTGTAGAGGAGGATGTGCATGCATTTCCGTCCATTGCACGACCGCGTGCTCGTGCGCCGCATCGATGCCGAGGAGAAGACCAAGGGCGGCATCATCATTCCCGACACCGCCAAGGAGAAGCCGCAGGAGGGCGAGATCGTCGCCGCGGGTCCTGGCGCGCGGAATGAGCAGGGGCAACTCGTGCCGCTCGACGTCAAGCCCGGCGACCGCGTGCTGTTCGGCAAGTGGTCGGGCACCGAGGTGAAGATCGACGGCAAGGATCTCCTGATCATGAAGGAGAGCGACCTGCTCGGTATCATCGATACGCCCGTCGCGGCGAAGAAGGCCGCGTGATCCCCAGCAACTGACAGTCATCGAAGGAAAGGAGACGACGAACATGGCTGCCAAGGACGTGAAGTTTTCCACCGACGCGCGCGACCGCATGCTGCGCGGCGTCGACATCCTCGCCAATGCCGTCAAGGTGACGCTCGGTCCCAAGGGCCGCAACGTCGTGATCGAGAAATCGTTCGGCGCGCCGCGCATCACCAAGGACGGCGTGACGGTCGCCAAGGAGATCGAGCTGGAGGACAAGTTCGAGAACATGGGCGCGCAGATGGTGCGCGAAGTGGCCTCGAAGACCGCCGATCTCGCGGGCGACGGCACCACCACCGCCACCGTGCTCGCCCAGGCCATCGTCAAGGAGGGCGCGAAGTCCGTCGCCGCCGGCATGAACCCGATGGATCTCAAGCGCGGCATCGATCTCGCGGTCGACGCGATCGTGAAAGACCTCAAGGCGCACGCCAAGAAGATCACCAGCAATGACGAGATCGCGCAGGTCGGCACCATCTCGGCCAATGGCGACAACGAGATCGGCCGCTTCCTCGCCGAGGCCATGCAGAAGGTCGGCAATGAGGGCGTGATCACGGTGGAGGAGGCCAAGAGCCTCGACACCGAGCTGGAAGTCGTCGAGGGCATGCAGTTCGACCGCGGCTATGTGTCGCCGTACTTCGTCACCAACTCCGAGAAGATGCGCGTCGAGCTCGAGGATCCCTACATCCTGATCCATGAGAAGAAGCTGTCGGGCCTGCAGACCATGTTGCCGCTGCTCGAGGCCGTGGTGCAGTCCGGCAAGCCGCTGCTGATCGTCGCCGAGGACGTCGAGGGCGAGGCGCTGGCGACGCTGGTCGTCAACAAGCTGCGCGGCGGGCTGAAGATCGCGGCCGTCAAGGCGCCGGGCTTCGGCGATCGCCGCAAGGCGATGCTGGAGGACATCGCCATCCTCACTGGCGGCACCACGATCTCGGAGGATCTCGGCATCAAGCTGGAGAACGTCACCCTGTCGATGCTCGGCCGCGCCAAGAAGGTCGTGATCGACAAGGAGAACACCACCATCGTCGACGGTGCCGGCGCGAAGAAGGACATCGAGGCGCGCACGCAGCAGATCAGGCTGCAGATCGAGGAGACCACCTCCGACTACGACCGCGAGAAGCTGCAGGAGCGGCTGGCCAAGCTCGCCGGCGGCGTCGCGGTGATCCGCGTCGGCGGCGCGACCGAGGTCGAGGTCAAGGAGCGCAAGGACCGCGTCGATGACGCGCTGCACGCCACCCGTGCCGCGGTCGAGGAGGGGATCCTGCCGGGCGGCGGCGTCGCGCTGCTCCGCGCCACCAAGGTGCTCGACGGCGTCAAGACCGCCAACTCCGACCAGAAGGCCGGCGTCGACATCATCCGGCGCGCGATCCAGGTGCCGGTGCGGCAGATCGTGCAGAACGCCGGCGACGACGGCTCGCTGGTGGTCGGCAAGCTCCTGGAGAAGGACACCTACAGCTGGGGCTTCAACGCCGCGACCGGCGAGTACCAGGACCTGGTGCAGGCCGGCGTGATCGACCCTGCCAAGGTGGTCCGCACCGCGCTGCAGGATGCGGCCTCGGTTGCCTCGCTCCTGATCACCACCGAGGCGCTGGTGGCCGACAAGCCGAAGAAGGCGGAGACCGCGGCAGCCGCGCCTGCGATGGACTACTGATCGCCGTGGCCGTGACGGGCTGTGCAAGCCGGCCCGTCACGGCGCTTCAAAAGAAAATCAGTTGCAGCCGCTCCCGGCCGTGGATCGGCCACAACGCCCAGCTATCAGTCGGAGCTACGACCGCAATTCGTCCAGAGCCGGCCACAATCGAAGAAGTGCGGCCGGCCCATGGATGGACCGACGGTCGACGGGAGGTGCGGTTGGGGCGCTGTCGCGCCGCCCGGTCTCGATGCAGCGCAGACAGCGTTTGCAGGGGCAACCATGGCCGCCTGGCAGTACAATCATCCGCCGCCAAACCCGGCCTCCGTCATGCCGATCGCCGATCCGCGGCGGCTCACGCGATTTCTCATCGAAAGCGAGCAGCGCGTCGTGGCGCATTGCCAGGCCGTGCTGTCGCGGGGCGATATCGATCCGCGAGAGCGCGAGCGGCTGGTCAGCGTGCTGCGCGAGGCCACGATGCGGCTGCAACGGCTGTCCGCCGTGGCGGCGTGACGCCTGGAGAAAGGACCCGGGCTGTGGAAAAAAATTGTCCGGGACCTCTTGAACCCAGACGTCGTCGATCTAAGTCGTTTCTCGCCGCTTCGGCGGCGCCGGGTGCCGTCAGGGCCCGGCTGTGCTCTGGGCGCTGACCGGTCGTCGGGTTCTCAGAAGTCGTCCTGCATCGGCTCGGCGCTCCTTCGTATCCATCTTGCTCCAAGGAGGACTTGGCTATGAGGACGTATGATTTCAGCCCGCTGTGGCGTTCGACCATCGGCTTCGACCGGCTGTTCAGCCTGCTCGACGAGACCCAGCGCGCCGTCGAGGACAACTATCCCCCGTGCAACATCGAGCGGATCGGCGACGACCGCTATCAGATCTCGCTGGCGCTGGCCGGCTTCGCGCCGGATGAGCTCTCGATCACGGCCGAGCACAACGTGCTCACGGTGGAAGGCCGCAAGGCCGACAAGGAGACGCGCGAATATCTCTATCAGGGCATCTCGTCGCGGCCGTTCAAGCGGCAGTTCAATCTCGCCGACTACGTGCAGGTCACCAGCGCCGCGTTCGACAACGGCCTGCTGCGGATCGAGCTGGTGCGCGAGATCCCGGAGGCCATGAAGCCGCGCCGCATCGCCATCGGCACCGCGCCGGTGGAGCAGATCGCGCCGTCGAAGGCGGCATGATCTGGCCGATCTGCGGCGCGGGCGCCACGCCGCCTGCGCCGCGCAGCACCAGTCTCTCTGTTGAAAGGAGTGTAGGAGGAGACACGCCATGAGCGAGCATCGTGTTTCGATCACCGCGGGAAGCGCCGGCTTCCATCCGGTCTCGCATTACGACTCTCCAGCCGACCTGCTGAACGACGGCAAGCTGTGCCGGGCCGAGAAACGGCTGATCCTGTCGTCCTGGGCGTCGGACATGTATGCGGTGGAGTCGCAGCCGGGCCTGCGCAAAATTCCCGGCATCGCCAGGCCGCTCCGCCTGTCCGACATTCTCGGCGCGCTGCGTCAGCTCGATCGCGAGGATCAGCCGCCGCGGCCGCGCGGCGGCGCCGCGATGCGCGTCGTTCCCCGCGTCGACGTCGAGGCGGACGGGGCCGCGGCAGACACTCCGCTCGGCAGCGAGGCCCGGATGCGGCCAGCGGCTCGTCTGCGATTTTCGCGCGAAGCCAATGTACGGCGTTATCGCAAGCTGCTGGCGACGCGCCTCGCCGAGCACGAGCGGCGCTTCGTCGAGCGCCGGCTGACGGAGGAGCTGCAGCAGCTGCGCGACCTGCCGGAACGCCAGGCGGCCCGGACGGCCTGCTGCTGACGGACCAAATAAAAACGCCGCCCGGAATTGGACGGCGTTTCATTCCAGATAGCGTAGAGGGTGATGGGTTGTTGATAGCCGATCAGCCCATGAAAATCAATTCCGGTAGCCCGGATTGACGCGATCGAGCCGGCGCAACAGCGGCGGCCAGACCAGCTGGGTGGAGCGGAGCTCGGCGCGGTCCGCGTTCTCGAACAGTTTTGCATTCTTGTCGATCACGTCGTCGCGCACGGGGTAGGCCGCCGGTCCCAGCGTGCGGGTGCGGACCTGGATCGAGCAGGCGCGCTCCAGGTGATACATGCGCTCGAAGGCCGAGGCGACCGAGCGGCCGACGGTCAGCGTGCCGTGGTTGCGCAGCAGCATGTGGTTCCGGGTGCCGAGGTCGCGCTGCAGCCGCGGCCGCTCGTCATGGTCCAGCGCCACGCCTTCGTAGTCGTGATAGGCGAGGTCGTGGGTGACGTATTGCGCGATCTGGTTGGCGGGCAGCAGGCCGTCGGCGCAGCTCGACACCGCGACGCCGTCCAGCGTGTGCAGATGGATCACGCAGCCGGCATCCTCGCGCACCTCGTGAATCGCCGAATGGATGGTGAAGCCGGCGGGATTGATGCTGTACTCGCTCTCCGAGAGCTGGTTGCCGTGGAGGTCGACCTTGATCAGGCTCGAGGCCGTGATCTCCTCGAAGAGCAGGCCGTAGGGGTTGATCAGGAAGTGGTGATCGGGACCGGGCACCCGGGCCGAGATGTGGGTGTCGACCAGGTCGTCCCAGCCGAACATCGCCACCAGGCGATAGGCGGCGGCGAGGTTGACCCGCTGCGACCACTCCGCTTCCGTCATGTTCGACGGCACTTCCTTCAGGCGCGCTTCGGCTGGCGACATGGCATGCTCCGGTCTCGAGGGTTGCGCCGAGCCTAAGCGGCCTCTCCCGGCTCGGCAAGGCGCGCAGCCGGGAGGGCAGTCATGTCGATGGGCTGGGCAACTCGCTCAGGGGGCGGGGATCGACAGCAGGCTGGAGATGCTGCGGCCACGGATGTCGTAGACCCGGGCGAACACCACGTCGTCGCGCTTGATCTCGACCATCACGGGCGCGGTCAGTCCCTTGCAGTAGAACTCGCCGAGCGTCATCGCGAAGTCGGCGGCATGGCTGTCCCAGCCGATGGTGAAGTCGGGGCCGAGCGCGACCTGGGCCGGACGCTGCGGACCACACACCGCGACCTTCCATTTGTGCCCGATCGGCGGCACCTCCTGGCGCTCGTCGAGCTGCTCCTTGAGACCGTCCGAGGCCTGCTTCAACGCCAGCCCCCAATAGTCGAGCATGTAGCGGGTGTCGGCCTCGCGGACGGTGCCGGCGATGTAGTTGAAGTGGGTGTATTGATAGGGGTGCAGCCGGATCATCTCGGCGAGCGGCAGCAGCAGGCCGAAGCAGAAGGCGGCGATCGCCACCGGCTGCCAGCTGCGACGCTCGTCATTGTTGAGCCAGGACAACAGCCACGAGAAGGCGACACCGCCGAGCAGCGCCATCGGCGGGATCACGAACACGAAGTGGCGGATGCCGTTGTAGAGCGCCGGGCGTTTGACGATCGCGATCAGGATCGGCAGCGTTGCCGCCAGCGTCAGCATCAACAGGATGCTCTTCTGGCGCGCCGGCATGTCCGGCCGCGACAGCGACATCAGCGAGACCACCACGCCGGCGACGAACAGCGCAAGCATCAGCTCGGGCAGTTGCAGGGCAAACAAGGTCGGCAGATACGACCAGGGCATGTCCGGCACCGAGACCAGCGCGCCGTCGAACATCTCCTTCCACGGCTTCTCGAAGAAGTGCGAGAAATAGGTCAGCGCCCGGAACGGATTGGCCGGCTCGATGATCGACCACGGCCAGATCAGGCCCATGATGAGGTAGCCCAGGATCAGGCCGGGGATCAGCATGTAGAGCACGTTGGCGAAGCGGCGGACGGCCTCGCGCGCGCCCTGCTTGCGGTACTCCTCCAGGAACAGCGGCATGAAGCCGACCAGCGCGTAGACCACCGCCATGCCGCCGAGGATGCGCGACCCGATCGAGAAGCCGGCGCCGAGGCCGAGGATCAGGATGGTGCGCGGCGAGGGGTAGGGGTACTCGTCGGCGAGACGGACCAGCCCCATCAGCAGCACGACCATGGCGACCGCGAAGGGGGCATCCTTCGGGTTCATGAACATATGGCCGTAGAAGATCGGGCACAGCGCCAGCAGCAGCAGGGCTGCCAGGCCGGCCACGGCGCCGCCGATGCGGCGCGCCAGGCGCCAGGTCACGCCAAGTCCGATCAGTCCCACGATCGCGCCGACAAGCCGGCGGGTCTCGAACAGCTCCAGCGGCAGAATCTTGTGCAGCAGCGCTGCAACCATGTCGAACCCGCCCCCGTACATATAGAGGTTGGCGAACGACAGCGCCGCCTGGTCCCTGAACCCGGAACCATACATGCGCAGCAACAGATCGGCGTATTCGGCATGGGTATAGTCATCCCAGCCGAGGCCATAATCACGGAAGGTCAGTCCGGCGACGACCGCAACGGCGGCCAGCGCGAACATGGCAAGATCGTCACAAGTCCGCTCGAGGGACCGACGGGTCGGCGTCTCGAGGACCGAAGTAGTTATCGATGTCATGGCTGATAGTGACCCGGCGTCCCCTAACGACCCCGCTTCCGCGCTTCAGGCCTGTTTCCCCGCCTGCGTATAGCGCGTCCCGGTTTCCCAGGTGTTGGAAATATGAGCGTTACGCATCATTTGCAGTGCAGCAGGGGCCCGATTTTCGGCTGCTTGGCGCCATATTGGCACAGCGACATGAACGCGTCCTGAACCAGCCGGCTGTGACAAACCCGGAGGAACCACTGATGGTTCCGTGGGTTGCGGGAGGTTCAATGTGGCATGATCGTGGCATTTCCTGCGCCTCGGG
>NZ_CAFJ01000166.1 GCF_000239795.1 Bradyrhizobium sp. STM 3809
TCGCCGACCGCCAGCACGCGCTGCAGGTGATGCAGGCGCTGAAGGGAATCGGCGTCACCGTGGCGATGGACGATTTCGGCACCGGCTATTCGTCGCTGTCGACCTTGCAGGTGTTTCCGTTCGACAAGATCAAGGTCGACAAGAGCTTCATCCAGTCGGTCGAGACCAGCGTGCATGCGGCTGCGATCGTCAAGGCGACCCTGCTGCTCGGCCGCAGCCTGAACATTCCCGTGCTCGCCGAAGGCGTCGAGACCCAGCAGCATCTCGCCTTCCTGCGCGAGGAAGGCTGCGCCAGCGTGCAGGGCTTCCTGTTCGGCAAGCCGATGCCGCACGAGGCGATCAGCCGCATGATCCGGGATGTCGGCATCGCGCAGACGTTAGCCTCGGAAGCGCCGGCCAAGAATGCCGCGGCGGCGTGAGCTGCCGGCGGCGCTGCCAGAGCTGAACCGAAACACGAGCCGCCCAAGCGCCCCGACGGACTCGACCGCCTGGGAGGGTCGGGGTCTCCCCTTCGGCGCGTTGCTGACGGCCAGCGGACAGCTCCGGCTTCGCACTCAACCCTCATGGTGAGGAGGCGCGCAGCGCCGTCTCGAACCATGAGGCCGGATCCGGGCCTCGCCCTTCGAGACGCCCGCCTGCGGCGGGCTCCTCAGGGTGAGGGTTGAGGGTACTCAGTTGGTCTCCAACGGAGCATTTGCGATTGGCAAGCCGATCGAGCCAACGACGAGCGCTCGTCCCTCTGTCGGCACGCGACGCATGACCACTGCGCCGGGCCGGCGTCGGCGCTCGCCATGACATTCAAAACTCCGCGGCGGTCAGAACGTGCGGATGATCCTGAAATCCAGGCCGTCGGCGGCGGCGAGGTGAATCGCCATGCCGGCGCGGCCGTGGCGGATGGCGACGTCGCCGCGGGCGGCGGAATAGACGATGTTGCGGCCGGCGGCGGCGAGCGGGCGCAGCGCCAGTGAGCCCGCGCGCTCGGCGGCGGCCTTCAGGAAGCACAGGCCTTCGTAGTTCGACTGGCCGACCGAGCCGACCGGCGGCGCGTCCGCGCCGAACCTTGCGGTGTACAGGCTCATGAAGGCGTCATTCGCCGCCGAGCCGATGCAGTTGAAATAGCCGGAGGCGGAATACAGGTTCTCGGTGTTGTCGGCGCCGATGCCGAGCAGCACGGTTTCGTCCACCGCCCCGGCGAGACGCAGCGTGGTGGCCGCCAGACCGGATTCGCCGAACGCCCGGTTGAAGGTGATGCTGTCGGTGCCGATCAGCGACACCAGCACCACGTCCGGCCGGGCGGCGCGGATGCGCGCCAGATGCGCCTCGTGATCGTCGTCGCCGACCGGCACGAACTCCTCGCCGACGACCTGGCCGCCGGCCTCGGTGATGTAGGTCTTGGTCTGGAGATGCGATTGCCACGGCCAGACATAGTCGCTGCCGATCAGGTACCAGCGCCTGGCGCCCTTGTTCTCCGCCAGCCAGTGAATGGCGGGGCGGGTCTGGCTGTGCGGCGTCTCGCCGATCGCCATCACGCCCGGGGTGCGCTCGCCGCCTTCATAGACGGGCGTGTAGACGTAGGGGATGCGGCCGCGGGTGAGCCTGCGCAGCCCCAGCCTCACGGCGCTGATATGCGAGCCCATCACCACGTCGATGTCGTCGAAGTCGAGCGCGTCGCGGGCGCGCGCGACCACCTCCTCCACCGGACCGCCGGAATCGTAGAACGACAATTCGATCTCGCGGCCGAGAATGCCGCCGCGGCGGTTGATCTCGGAGACCGCGAGCAGCGCGCTGTTGGTCGCAGCCGGACCCCAGATGCCCGGCGAGCCGGAGAAGGTGATGAAATTGCCGATGCGCAGCTTGTTGTGCCGGCCGCGCCGCTCGAAGCGATCGGGATCGAGGCGGATCAGCGACGTCAGGCCGTCGCGCCGGGGCGGGCTCCTGAACAGCAGGGATGGCGGCAGGTTGAGGCGACCGGCCGTGACGGATCCTGTCGAGAGCACACCCACTCCTTGGCCACAACCGGGGTTGGCCCACTGTGGGCCGGCGGTCATACGCCGTCAAAATCAGCACAGGTTCGGCAAATATCCTATTCGAAAATGTTGAATGTTCAAGAATTGGGATGCATATAGATCGGGCAGCAACTGCCGGACAATCATTCAATTCGGGACCCCTGAGCGAAGTTCACCGTGGCCAAATCGCCAAATCCAAACACACCCCTCACCGAACATCTCGCCTACCTGCTCGCGCAAGCCAACCGGGAGATCAACCGGCAGCTGGAATCGCGCTTGAGCGCGGAGGGCGTGCCCGTCGAGCAATGGCGCATCCTCAAGGTGCTCTCCGACGGCGAGGGACACTCGATGGGCGACCTCGCCGAGGCGGTGCTGCTGAACCATCCGACCCTGACAAAGATGATCGACCGCATGGTGTCGGACTCGCTGGTCTACCGCCGCCAGGACGCCCACGACCGCCGCAAGGTGCTGATGTTCATCAGCGACCGTGGCAAGGCGCTGTGCAAGCGGCTGAACTCGCTCGCCGCCAGCCAGGAGGCGCATATCCTGGAGAACTACGGCGACAAGGCGACCGGCGAGCTGAAGCGGCTGCTGGAGAACCTGATCGACGCGGCGAGCTGAGCGGCTCGGGCGTTGCAGGCATTCAGGGCCGAGCTCTATCCTCCGGTCATTGCGAGCGCAGCGAAGCAATCCAGGGTCTCGCCCACCATCCTGGATTGCTTCGCTGCGCTCGCAATGACGCGGAGTTCGAAGGCCGTAGGGTGGCAAAGGCGCGCCCGGCTTGAGCTGAAGCGAAGACTGGTGCGCGCGCCGTGCCCACCATTGGCCGATGCACACGTCGATGGACGGTGGGCACGGCGCGTCGACTGAATCCCGCGGAGCAGCACCTGGGACGCGCCTTTGCCCACCCTGCGGCATCTCTCCTGCGGCAAATCGGTCTCCTGGCCCGGCAACGCCGGGATAGACGCAAGACGAATCCTCCCTCATCCTGTCACCTGACGATCGCGACGAACGGGCCATAGAGCTCGCGCGCGATCACCGGCCCGGCGTGGCCGGACGAGGACCGACACAGGGAGGACAGGCCAATGGGCATGCATCTGCTCGATCGCGCCATCGGCAGCGACTATCCGACATTCGCCAGCACGGCTGACATCCGCGCCTTCGAGCAGACGCCGTACAGCGAACGCATCGCCGCGCAGAGTACGTATGACGCTCTGAAATGCGGGGCGTCGGCCAATCCCGATGCGCCGGCGATCCAGTTTCTGCCGAATGCCGATCCGGCCGATGCGCCGGTCACCATCAGCTATCGCGACTTCATCGCGAAGGTGACGCAGGCGGCCAACATGTTTCATGCGCTCGGCGTCGGCCCCGACGACGTCGTCAGCTTCATGCTGCCGCTGGTGCCCGAAGCATTCGTCACGCTGTTCGGCGCGGAGGCCGCGGGCATCGCCAATCCCGTCAATCCGCTGCTCGAGCCGCATCAGATCGCCGAGATTCTCGATGCCGCCAAGACCAAGGTGCTGGTGGCGCTGGGCCCCCTGCCCGGCACCGACATCTGGCAGAAGGTCGAGAAGGTCCGCGGCGGCCTCAAGCACCTCAAGGCGATCGTGCAGGTCCATGGCGGCGGCGGCGACCCGGCCAACGGCATCCACGCCTTCAACGACCTGATCAAGCCGCAGCCGGGCGACCGCCTCGTCAGCGGGCGGCAGATCAAGGCCAGCGACACCGCGGCCTATTTCCACACCGGCGGCACCACCGGCACGCCGAAGCTGGTGCGGCACAGCCACGGCAACCAGGTCTACCAGGCCTGGGGGATCAACCTGCTGTTGAAGGCGAAGCCCGGAGCGACGCTGTTGTTCGGCATGCCGCTGTTCCATGTCGGCGGCTCGCTGACGCAGGCGCTGCAGACGCTCTCGGCCGGCGGCAGCCTCGTGGTGCTCTCCGGCGCCGGCTGGCGCAATCCGAATGCCGTGCGCAACATCTGGGGCCTGGTCGAGCGCTTCAAGCCGGAGACGCTGTCGAGCGTGCCGACGGTGCTCGCGGCAACGCTGGCGGTGCCGCAAGGCAGCGCCGATGTTTCCAGCCTGCGCTATGCCGCTGGCGGCGGCTCGGCGATCCCCGTCGCCGTCGGCCAGGCGATCATGGACAAGCTCAAGCTGCCCGTGCTCGAGGTCTACGGCATGACCGAGACCGCGAGCGTGCACACCATGGCCTATGCGGACCAGCCGATCCGGCTCGGCTCGGTCGGCCTGCCCCTGCCCTATGCCAAGGTGCGGATCGTCAAGCTCGATGCCGACGGGGTTTACGAGCGCGACTGCGCGAAAGATGAGATCGGCGTCGTCATCATGGCCGGACCCGGCGTGTTCTCCGGCTATCTCGACGAGGCGCACAACAAGGGCGCCTTCATCGACGGCCACTGGGTCAATTCCGGCGATCTCGGCCGGCTCGATGCCGACGGCTTTCTCTGGATCACCGGCCGCGCCAAGGACCTGGTCATCCGCGGCGGCCACAACATCGACCCGGCGCCGATCGAGGACATCCTGTTCCAGCATCCCGCGGTCGGCTTCGCCGCCGTGGTCGGCCAGCCCGACGCCTACGCCGGCGAGCTGCCGATCGGCTATGTGCAGTTGAAGCCGGGCGCGAGCGTGCAGCCGGGCGAGCTGGAGGACTGGGTGCGCGCGCGCACGCCCGAGCGCGCCGCCGTGCCGGTGCAGATCATCCCGATCGATCCGATGCCGGTGACCGGCGTCGGCAAGGTGTTCAAGCCGCAGCTGCGCTGGGACGCCGCGACGCGCGTGTTCACCAAGGTGCTGTCGCAGCTCACCGACCGCGGCATCGACTGCAGCGTCAAGGTCGGCGCCCATGGCAGCCACGGCAGCCTCGCCACGGTGACCTTGCGGAATGTGCCGGCCGAGCAACGCGAGGCGATCGCAAACGAGGTGCACACGCTGCTGGCGCCATTCGTGATCCGGCATGAGGTGGTTCACGCGTAAGCCGAAAGCTTCAGAAGGTTCCGTAATTTTACGGAATGTTGCTGGGCAGTAACATACAGCGTTACCTCCAAATGCTACAACCTCAGCGTGATTGCTGGGGGTTTTGTCAATGCGTAACACGATCATGTTGAGCGCGGCGGTGATGATCATCTCCACCGCCGCGGCCTTCGCCGCCGATCTTCCCATGGCCGTCAAGGCTCCCGTCGCCGCCGCACCGGTCAGCTGGACCGGCTGCTTTGCCGGCGGACATCTCGGGGGTGCCGTCAGCGACGACACGTCGACCAATGCTCTCGGCCGCTCGATCAACTACCAGGCCACGGGGTTCGTCGGCGGCGGCCAGATCGGCTGCGACTACCAGTTTGCGCCGAACTGGGTGATTGGCGGCGAAGGCCGCGCCGCATGGACCAGCCTTGAGACCACGCGCAATGAGTTCGTGAGATTCCCGGGGCTGGGCGGATTGCTGGTGCCGTCTCAACTCCGCATCCGGAACGACTTTCTGGCATCGGTGACGGGCCGCCTCGGTTACGTCTATGCCGCGACGTGGCTGGTTTACGCCCGGGGTGGCGCCGCATGGACGCGCGAAAAGCTCGATGACGCCTTTGTCAGCCCGAACGCAGGTGTGTTCACCGATCCGAGCGTGACGACGACCCGCACCGGGTGGACCGCGGGCGCCGGCGTGGAGTGGGCCTTCGCGGCGAATTGGTCGGCGAATGTCGAATACAACTACTATGATTTCGGCACCAAGAGCCTGCTTCTGACGAGCCCGACCAATCGCGTGACCTTCGCCGGCTTCAAGGACACCATCCATGCCGCGACAATCGGGGTGAACTACCATTTTTGATCGCGACAGACGATGCTGTCTCGCCGGTTGAACGAGACGGCGGTCCTCTGCCGGGATGACAGCGCGCCGTGACGATCTCCCGGCTGGGAAGATGAATCCGATTGGCATCACCATCGCGGCCGAAGATGCCAGGCAGGCCGACGTGGCGGCCCTTATGGAGGAGGCCGACGACTATCTGCGGACGTTGTACCCAGCTCAAGGCAACCGTCCCGTCGACGTCGACGCGCTGTCGGCGCCCGGGGTTGCTTTTCTGGCGGCCCGTCGCAACGGATCGCTGCTCGGCTCGGTTGCCCTCCGGCCGATTGGTCCGGGGCATGCCGAGATCAAGCGACTGTTCGTGCAAGAAGCGGCGCGCGGCTGTGGGCTCGGACGCAGGCTCCTCGCGACGCTGGAAAGCGAGGCCAGGCTGCGCGGCATCGACCGCGTCAGCCTCGAAGTGGGAATCAAGCAGCCTCAGGCGATCCGGCTCTATCGGAGCTTCGGCTATCGGGATTGCGGCCCGTTCGGCACCTACCGCCTCGACCCGCTCAGCCTGTTCATGACCAAACGATTGGCGCCTTGAGCAGGTCGCGCGGCCTGGCTCGGAAAGAATTGAGACGACCCTATTTCTCCGGCAGCCCCGGCGCCAGCCGCTGAATGTGCAGTTGCCCCATGGGCTTCACGAGCCCCTTGTCTGCCGCCACCTGGCGCAGGAGATTCGGCCAGTCGGAAATGATGCCGTCGACACCGATGTCGATCAGTTGAGCCATGTCCTCGGGCTTGTTGACGGTCCACACCACCACCTGAAGACCGAGCGCATGCGCCTCGCTGATCAGCTCCGGCGTGACCTCGGTGTAGTAGGGCGACCACACCTTGCCGCCGGCCGTGTGGATCGTGCGCGGCAGCGATTGGCCGTGATCGGCGGGATTGAACCCGGCGGTCCAGCGAGTGGCTTCGGTCAATGACACTGTCGGCGTCTTGCCGCCGACGCGCGACAAATAGACTGTGGGGATCCGAGGCGCGCGCTGCTGCACCAGTTGCAGGATGCGCCAGTCGAACGACTGGATCATGACCCGGTCGGCGAAGTGCTCGGCCGCGATCAGGTCGAGCAGGAGGCTGACGAAACGCTCGGGATCCGGCGCTTCACTGGGAAAGGCGGGATCGAGCTTGGTCTCGATGTTGAGACGCACCTGGTCTTTGCCGGAGCGCCTGACGAGATCGATGACCTGCTTCAACGTCGGAATCCGGGGTGACGGAAACAATTCGCCGGTGAGCACCCTCTGCTCCGGAAACTGCTTGGCATAGTCGCTGCCCGGCCTGATCTGCCCGACATCGTAGGACTGCACCTCTGCAAGCGGCAGGTCGATCAGCAGCGGCCCGGGCGGGGCCACGTAATGGCCGAGGGCATCGCGGGCGAGATCGGGATTGAGCCGCCGTTCGTGCGAGACCACCAGCACGCCGTCGCGGGTGACCCCGACATCGAGTTCGAGCGTGTCCACGCGAAGCGCCAGCGCGACTGTGAACGCCTGCAGCGTGTTCTCCGGATGGAGCGCGCGCCCGCCACGGTGCGCCTCGATGTCGAACGCGAGGCCCGGGCAGCTGATGCCGCAGAGCAGGAGAGCCGCGCAGAGGGACCGAGACAAGGGCTGCATGGCACCAGTCTACCACGCCGGCGCGTCAGGCCCATTCCTCTTGTTTCCGCTGCCCTTCTGAACTAGGCCTTTACCATGAGACCAGCCGACAAGGCTGGCCAGGAGGCATCGAGGGGAGGCGATCCGCACACGCAGCAAACGCCGTGCCTGCATCCCCTTTTCGGCCTCTCTCTCCGGTTTCTCTTGAGTTCACGCGCGACGGACCATGCCCATGACCGACCTTCCTGTCCTCATCGCCGGCGGCGGCATTGGCGGCCTCGCGACCGCGCTGACCCTGCAGCAGATCGGCGTGCCCTGCATCGTCTACGAGAGCGTGCGCGAGATGCGGCCGCTCGGGGTCGGCATCAACCTGCAGCCCAATGCGGTGCGCGAGCTGTATGACCTCGGCATCGGCGCCGATGATCTCGACCAGGTCGGCGTGCCCGCGAAGGAATGGGCGCTGGTCGGGCTGAACGGCAACGACATCTATTCCGAGCCGCGCGGCCTGCTCGCCGGCTACAACTGGCCGCAATATGCCGTGCATCGCGGCAAGCTGCACATGCTGCTGTACAGCCGGCTGGTGCAGCGGGCCGGCGCTGCGACGGTGCGGCTCGGCAGCCGCGTCGCGGGTTATGACAAGCATGCGGATGGCACGGTGACGGCGCGTGTCGAGCATGCCGACGGCTCGCGCTCCGAGCAGCGCGGGCGGCTGCTGATCGGCGCCGACGGCATCCATTCCGCGGTGCGCGCGCAGATGCATCCTACCCAGCCGCCGATCCATTGGGGCGGCGCGGTGATGTGGCGCGGCGTCACCTGGGCGAAGCCGATGCGCACTGGCGCGTCGTTCGTCGGGCTCGGCACCCACCGCCACCGCGTCGTGGTCTATCCGATCTCGCATCCCGATCCCAAAACGGGCCTCGCGCTGATCAACTGGATCGCCGAGGTGACGATGGACAACACCGAGGGCTGGAAGCAGACCGGCTGGTTCCGCCAGGTGCCGGTCGCCGAGTTCGCGCATCATTTCTCGGGGTGGACCTATGACTGGCTTGACGTCCCCGCGCTGATCGCGGGCGCCGACGGCGCCTATGAGAACCCGATGATCGACCGCGATCCGGTGCCGACCTGGGTCGACGGGCCGGTGGCGCTGATGGGCGACGCCGCGCATGCGATGTATCCGACTGGCTCGAACGGCGCGAGCCAGGCGATCGTCGACGCCCGCGTGCTCGGCACCTGCCTGCTGGCGCACGGCGTGACGCCGGCGGCGCTCGCCGCCTATGACGACAAGCTGTGCGGCCCGATCTCGCAGGTCATCCTGCGCAATCGCGGCGCCGGCCCGTTCGGCCTGCTCAATCTGGTCGACGAGCGCTGCGGCGGCACCTTCACGGACATCGACGAGGTGATCCCGCCGGCCGAGCGCGAGGCGTTCATGGCCGGCTACAAGAAGGCGGCCGGCTTTGCGATCGAGCAGCTCAACACAGCGCCGCGGACGATCGCCGAGGGCGCGCGCGTCGAGAGCCTGGCCGCGATCTGAGGCCGTTTCGCAGACGGCGTGAGCTGAACCGGTGCAGACGAGCCCATCGCCGACACGGCTGCCGGGGACCGCGATGCTCCGACGATCCGGCATTCTTTCCCTGGTCCTCGCCTCCCTGATCCTGTCGGGTCAGGCCGGAGTCGCGGCCGAGTGCCGCAACAGGCCAGCCACGGCACGCCTGGTCGGCCCCATGATCATGGCCGGCTTCTTCGGCACCAAGCCATCCGATGCCGGATTCCAGCAGGTCGTAGCAGACCTCGAGGAGGGGCTGATCGGCGGGGTCGTCATCCTCGGCCGCAATGTCGGCACGCGGGACGACCTCGTGGCGATGATCGAGCGGATTCGATCCTGCAAATGCGCGGCGCCTCCGTTCATCGCCATCGACGACGAAGGCGGCACGGTCGAGCGGCTCGGCCCCAATATCGGCCTGGCGGCAACGCCGTCGGCCGCGGAGATCGCCCGCGGCTCCGTCGCGGCCGCGCGCGAGACCTACACGGCTCTCGCCGCGAAGCTCGCGGCGCTGCACATCACCATGAACCTCGCGCCGGTGGTCGACCTCAACACCAATCCCGCGAACCCGATCATCGGGCAGCGGCAACGCAGCTATGGCAGCGACGCCGACACGGTCGTGCGCTACGCCACGGCCTTCATCCAGGCGCATCGCAAGCAGGGCATTCTGACGGTGCTCAAGCATTTTCCCGGACATGGCTCGTCGACCGCCGACAGCCACGCCGGCATTGCCGACGTCACGGCGACCTGGTCGCCGGCGGAGTTGAAGCCTTACAGGCGGCTGATGCGGAAGGGACTGGCCGGAGCGATCATGGTCGGGCATCTCGCCAATACCAGCCGCTGGGGCGGAGTCGCCACCCAGAGCGAGGGTCACGCGATCGACCGCCTGCTGCGCCGCGAGCTCGGCTATGACGGCGTGGTCATGACCGACGACCTCGCCATGAAGGCCATCCTCGACGCCAAGCCGCCGGCCGCCGCGGCGGTGGACGCCGTCAAAGCGGGCGCCGACATCATCATGTTCACCAAGCTCGGCGAGGAGGACCAGACGTCCAACATCGGCCGCGAGATCAACGGTGCGCTGACCGATGCCGTCTGCTCCGGCGGGATCAAGACCGGCGCGCTGCAGCGCTCGGTGGCGCGGATTCGCAAATGGAGATCTGGCTGGGCGCAGCACAGCCCCAGGAAATCCTAACGCCACGCCAGCTTCGATTTGTGTAGTTGGCGAGCTGCCGTAGGGTGGGCAAAGGCGAACCGCTGACCTCCCCGCAAGCCAACTCGCGGTGGCGCCGTGCCCACCATCTCGCGGCTGACGACGTCGATAGACGGTGGGCACGCTGCCGCCTCGCGGCGGCGGCTTTGCCCACCCTACAGGAGCTGCGAAGGCCGCAGCCCGCTTACGCGTACCGCCCGTGGCAGTGCTTGAACTTCTTGCCGCTGCCGCAGGGGCAGTCCTCGTTGCGGCCGACCTTGCCCCAGGTGGTGGGATCGTTGGGGTTACGCGCTTCGGCGGGCACCGGGGCGGCGCCGGAGGACGGCACCAGGGAGACGTTGGCGAAGGCCATCTCGTCCTCGCCGGTGTTGGGATCGGCGTGATGCGCCTGCATCGGCGGCAGCACCGGCTGCTGCTCCTCCGGCGGCACGATCTCGACCCGCATCAGCTGCGCGGTGACGGCCTCGCGCAGATGCGCGATCATCGCCTCGAACAGCGTGAAGGCCTCCGACTTGTACTCCTGCAGCGGATCGCGCTGGCCATAGCCGCGCAGGCCGATCACCTGGCGCAGGTGGTCCAGCATGATCAGGTGCTCGCGCCAGAGATGGTCGAGCGTCTGCAGCAGGATCGTCTTCTCGACGTAGCGCATCACGTCGGGACCCCATTGCGCGACCTTGGCGGCCATGCGCTCGTCGGCATGGGTCTCGATGCGCTTGAGCAGTTCCTCGTCGGCGATGCCCTCTTCCTTGGCCCAATCCTCCACCGGCAGGTCGAGGTCGAGCACGCGCTTGAGCTCGTCCTTCAGCCCGGCGACGTCCCACTGCTCGGCATAGGCATGCTCGGGCACGTGCTTGCTGACGAGGTCGTCGATGAAGGCGTGGCGCATGTCGGTGATGGTCTCGACCACGCTCTCGTCCTGCATCAGCTCGACGCGCTGGTCGAAGATCACCTTGCGCTGGTCGTTCTGGACGTTGTCGAACTTGAGCAGGTTCTTGCGGATGTCGAAGTTGCGCGCCTCGACCTTCTGCTGCGCCTTCTCCAGTGCCTTGTTGATCCAGGGATGGATGATCGCCTCGCCTTCCTTCAGGCCGAGCCGGGTCAACATGCTGTCGAGCCGGTCGGAGCCGAAGATGCGCATCAGGTCGTCTTCGAGCGACAGGAAGAACTTCGAGCGGCCGGGGTCGCCCTGTCGGCCGGAGCGGCCGCGCAGCTGGTTGTCGATGCGGCGGGATTCGTGGCGCTCGGAGCCGATGATGTAGAGGCCGCCCGGCTTGACCACGGTCTTGGCCGGCTTGGAGCCCTTCGCCGGCTCGATCTCGACGGTCTCCTCGGCCTTCAGCACGATCTCGCGGAAGCGGGCGATGTCGGCCTTGATCTGCTCGATCTTGGCGGCCTTCTCGGCCTCGTCGGTGATGTCAGCGGTCTCCTGCTGGATGCGCATCTCCAGGGAGCCGCCGAGCTTGATGTCGGTGCCGCGGCCGGCCATGTTGGTCGCGATCGTGATCGCGCCGGGCACGCCGGCCTCGGCCACGATATAGGCCTCCTGCTCGTGGAAGCGTGCGTTCAGCACCGCGAACAATTTCGCCGGCTTGCCGGCGCGGGCGGCCGCATAGAGCTTGTCGAGGGCACGCTCGCTGCCGAAATCGATCTGCTTATAGCCGTGCTGCTTGAGATAGGCGGCGAGCACCTCCGACTTCTCGATCGATGCCGTGCCGACCAGCACCGGCTGCAGCCGCGCATTGGCGCGCTCGATCTCGGCGAGGATCGCGGCGTATTTCTCCTGCTGGGTGCGGTAGACCTCATCGTCCTCGTCGAGACGCGCGACCGGCAGGTTGGTCGGAATCTCCAGCACCTCGAGCTTGTAGATGTCGAACAGCTCGTCGGCCTCGGTGGCCGCCGTGCCGGTCATGCCGGCGAGCTTGGAATACATGCGGAAGTAGTTCTGGAAGGTGATCGAGGCCAGCGTCTGGTTCTCGGGCTGCACCGGCTGGTGCTCCTTGGCCTCGAGCGCCTGGTGCAGGCCTTCCGAATAGCGCCGGCCCGGCATCATGCGGCCGGTGAACTCGTCGATGATCACCACCTCGCCGTCGCGGACGATGTAGTCCTTGTCGCGGGTGAACAGCGTGTGGGCGCGCAGCGCCTGGTTGATGTGGTGGACGACCGAGACGTTCTCGACGTCGTACAGCGACTCGCCCTTGAGCTGGCCGGCGTCGCGCAGCAGCGTCTCGATCTTCTCCATGCCGGCTTCGGTCAACGTCACCGTGCGCTGCTTCTCGTCGACCTCGTAGTCGGTCTTGTCGAGCTTCGGCACGAAGGTGTCGATGGTGTTGTAGAAGTCGGAGCGGTCGTCGAGCGGGCCGGAAATGATCAGCGGCGTGCGCGCTTCGTCGATCAGGATCGAGTCGACCTCGTCGACGATGGCGAAGAAGTGCCCGCGCTGGACCATGTCCTCCAGCCGGTACTTCATGTTGTCGCGCAGATAGTCGAAGCCGTATTCGTTGTTGGTGCCGTAGGTGATGTCGCAGGCATAGGCCGCCTTGCGCTCGGCATCGTCGAGCCCGTGCACGATCACGCCGGTGGTCAGGCCGAGGAAACCGTAAATCTGGCTCATCCAGCCGGCGTCGCGGCGGGCGAGGTAATCGTTGACCGTCACGACGTGGACGCCCTTGCCGGCGAGCGCGTTGAGGTAGACCGCGAGCGTGGCCACCAGCGTCTTGCCTTCGCCGGTCTTCATCTCGGCGATATCGCCCTCGTGCAGCACCATGCCGCCGATCAGCTGGACGTCGAAATGGCGCTGCCCGAGGGTCCGCTTGGAGGCCTCGCGGACGGTGGCGAAAGCCGGGACCAGAATGTCGTCGAGCGTCTTGCCGTCGGCGAGCTGCTGCTTGAACTCTGCTGTGCGCGCCTTGAGCTGCTCGTCGGTCAGCTTGGCGAGCTCCGGCTCCAGCGCGTTGATCGCGTTGACACGCGACTGGTAGCCCTTGACGCGGCGGTCATTGGCGGAGCCGAAAAGCTTGCGGGCGAGCGCGCCGATCATTGCTGAAATCCTGCCTGTGTGGGTCTGCGTTGCAGCCGTAACTCATGGTTTGGGTTTGCTGTTCCCGGCGTGATGCACCGCAGCACCCGCGCCAGGCTCGAACGTCGGCGCCTCGGGGCGGCCGTCAGATGAGTGGGAGACGAGCAAACCAGGGTTCAACGGCCAAAAACGCAGCAAAATAAGCGCTATCGCCCTTGAAGCGACCGGGGAGAGATATGGCTGGGGGGGAACGTTGTCAACGGCGCCCGACGGCGGGACATCGCCCCTCAACCTGTCGCCGATTTCACGAAATTGACAGACTTTTCGCGTTGCCAAGGCACCGCGATTGGGCGAGTGTCCCGGCCGCCCAGAGGTAAGCCCCTCGAGCCCCCTCTTCAAAACAAGGATTTTCCATGACCACGTCGTTCCCGGTTACGAAAACCGGCCTGCGCTTCGGCCTTGCCACCGCTCTCGCCGGCAGTCTCGCATTGTCCCTGCTGGTCGCCCCCGCGCGCGCCGCCGACGATGCCAACCCGGTGCTGGCCAAGGTGAACGGTGCCGAGATCCGCAAGAGCGATGTCGCACTCGCGGAGGAGGAGCTCGGGCCGAGCCTCGCCCAGATGGATCCGTCGACCAAGGACGAGAACGTGCTGTCGTTCCTGATCGACATGAAGCTCGTGTCGAAGGCCGCCGAGGACAAGAAGGTCGCCGACACCGAGGACTTCAAGAAGCGCCTCGCCTTCACCCGCAACCGCCTGCTGATGGACAGCCTGCTCGCCAGCGAGGGCAAGGCCGCGACCACGCCGGACGCGATGAAGAAGGTCTATGAGGAAGCCTCCAAGCAGATCGGCGGCGAGCAGGAGGTGCATGCGCGCCACATCCTGGTCGAGACCGAGGACGAGGCCAAGGCCGTCAAGGCCGAGCTCGCCAAGGGCGCCGACTTCGCCGAGCTCGCCAAGAAGAAGTCGAAGGATCCCGGCGCCTCCGACGGCGGCGACCTCGGCTTCTTCACCAAGGAGCAGATGGTGCCGGAATTCGCCAACGTCGCGTTCTCGCTCGAGCCGGGCAAGATCTCGGACCCGGTGAAGACCCAGTTCGGCTGGCACGTCATCAAGGTCGAAGAGAAGCGCAACCGCAAGCCGCCGGAGTTCGATCAGGTCAAGAGCCAGATCGAGACCTACGTCACCCGCAAGGCCCAGGCGGACTATGTCGGCAAGCTGCGCGAGGCGGCCAAGATCGAGCGCCTGGACAAGCCGGCCGCCGACGCCGCCAAGCCGGCGGACGCGAAGCCGGCCGAGCCGGCGAAGAAGTAAGCGGTTCGCTTCGGACACGGCGGCGGCCGCTCGTCACAGAGCCGTCAGAGAGGCGCAACCGCCGCGTCACAAAAGGTGTCGTCCCGGCCTTGAGCCGGGACCCATGCCGCGTGATGCCTGAAAGGGGCACGCGGCCAGTAGCTCGGCTCACAACTCCATCCTGTGGTTATGGATCCCCGCTTTCGCGGGGATGACGACGGTGGGCGTGGGCGCAGCCACTCCCACAACGTCGATCAGGATGATACAGAGCGCTTCCCGCCATCCTGCCGGAAGCTCTCCGATGTCCTCAGCCGTCTCCCCGCTCGCCCCGACCGATGTCCCCGACATGCCGGCAATCGCCGGCGTCAGGCTCGCGACCGCCGCGGCCGGCATCCGCTACAAGAACCGCACCGACGTCCTGCTGGCGCTGCTCGATCCCGGCACCACCGTCGCCGGTGTGTTCACCAAGTCGAAATGTCCCTCGGCCCCGGTCGAATGGTGCCGCGCCAAGCTCAAGGGCGGCAAGGCGCGCGCCCTCGTCGTCAACTCCGGCAATGCCAATGCCTTCACCGGCAAGACCGGCAAGCAGTCGACGGCGCTGACCGCGGCGATCGCCGCCAAGGCGGTCGGCTGCAAGCAGGACGAGATCTTCCTGGCCTCGACCGGCGTCATCGGCGAGCCGCTCGACGCCACCAAGTTCGACGGCGTGCTCGAAGGTCTCGCCGGCACCGCCACCCCTGAAGACTGGATGGGCGCGGCGCGCGCCATCATGACCACCGACACCTTCCCGAAGGTCGCCACCGCCACCGTCAAGCTCGGCAAGGCCAAGGTGACGATCAACGGCATGGCCAAGGGCGCGGGCATGATCGCGCCGGACATGGCGACGATGCTGTCCTTCATCTTCACCGATGCGCCGATCACCGCACCGGCGCTGCAGGCGCTGCTGAAGGCCGGCGTTGAGGACACCTTCAACGCGGTGACGATCGACGGCGACACCTCGACCTCCGACACCTTGCTCGCCTTTGCCACCGGCGCCGCCGCGGCCAAGGGCGCACCGAAGATCAGCCGGATCAGCGATCCCCAAGCCAAGGCCTTCGTGAAGGCGTTCAACGCCGTGCTCGCCAACCTCGCCGAGCAGGTCGCCCGCGACGGCGAGGGCGCGCGCAAGCTGGTCGAGATCATCGTCGAGGGCGCCAAGAGCAAGCCGTCGGCGCGCAAGATCGCGATGTCGATCGCCAACTCGCCGCTGGTGAAGACCGCGATCGCCGGCGAGGACGCCAATTGGGGCCGCGTCGTGATGGCCGTCGGCAAGGCCGGCGAGCCGGCCGACCGCGACAAGCTCTCGATCTCCTTCAACGGCATCCGCGTCGCCTCGAAGGGCGCGCGCGATCCGTCCTATGACGAGACCGAAGTATCGAACGCGATGAAGGCGCAGACCATCCAGATCAAGGTCGCACTCGGCCTCGGCAAGGGCCGCGACCGCGTGCTGACCTGCGACCTGACCAAGGAGTATGTCGCGATCAACGGCGACTACCGCTCCTGAGCACCGCCTTCAGATCTTCTCGCTGCCGACATGGACGGTGACCTCCACACCCTTGGTCACCGGCTTGTTCACCGCATCGGTGCCCTGGCGCTCATAGGCGAAATGATCCTCGCCCACGAAGCCCGGGGCCGAGCGGTAGACGATCTTGTGTCCCGCGACGGCGACGGTGCCGTGGCTCGGCGAGGATAGCACGCGGGCACCGAACATCGGCCCGCGGGAGCCGAGGAGGACGATGCTGCAGGGCCTGCCCGTCCGGGCAAACATGTGACCTTGAACGGTCTGGTTCTCCAAGGTGCGGATCGTCGGCACCCGGCAATTGTCGGCGGACGCCGCCGCCGAGAACGCCACGAGCATGATGAACGACAGCGTCGTAACCTTGATCACGATGAATCTCCCCCGGGATGAGATACCCCGCGCGATTTCACCTCAAGGCGCAAATCCGATCAATCCATCCCTTGGGTTGAGTGCGAATCCCGCTCAACCGGCGATACGCGCGTCGGCGACGGCCTTGTTGAACAGGGCATTCATCGCATCCGAAATGCCCTGGGTCGGCGACACCTCGAAATAGAACCCGTCCGAGGCGCAGGCCTGCATGTTCTGGGCGATCTCGCTGTTCGGCGACGGGCCGAACGGTCCCTTGTTGAAAGGGTCGATCCAGCTCATGTACCAGCTGTTGGTCGGCAGCTGCAGATAGGTGGTGTAGAGCACCGCGATCTTGATGCCGCGGCTCTTGAGCGCAGTGCACAGGGCCGGATTGATCGGCGACTGGCAGCGGTTGCCGCTGGCCTTGGGCTTCAGGCAGGCGGCATTGCTCTCGTCGGCGACGCCGTCGGAGACGAAGAACAGATATTTCAACGGCGAGCCCGAGGTGCCGTCGCCCGGCGTCGCGATCTCGTTGTTGATGGCGGGCAGGACGGTGGTGTAGGGCGTGTCCTTATCGGCGGTGAAGGAGTCGTTGTTGCCGTACACGCCCATCAGGTCGATGTTGCCGGCAGCGCTCTTGGCGCTGGTCAGGCTCGACGACAGCGAGAACAGCGCCCGCAGCCCGATCGTCTTCGACGATGCGCCGAAGTCGTAGATCGCCATGCGGAACTGGTTGGAATAGGTCTGCGTCCGCGCCGCCGTATCCATCAGCTGCTGGGTGGCGCTGCGCAGGACGTCGATCCGGGTCGTGACGCCGAGCGTCTTGGCGAGATTGTAGTAGTTGTTGGCGTCGTTGTAGTCGTGGCAGGCGAAGGCGCATTTGTCCGACGTCGCATTGACCATCTTGGTGACGTCGGCGGGGGTGGCCGCGACGCCCATCGACGGCGAGTTGTCGAGCAGCAGGTAGAAATCGATATATTTCGGCATCGACGCCTTCGCGGTCGACGAACCCTGCAGCGACATCGTCTTGTATCCGACGATGCTCATGAACGTCGTCGGCACCGTCGCGGAGAACGACACCGTGGCCGTCAGCACCGCACCGGTCTTCTTCACCTCGGGCGTGAGCCTGTCCAGCGTATAGCCGTTGGCGCCCGACATGTTGCCGTTGAAGATGCTGCGCGCGTCGTCATTGCCGACGGAGATCACACCGTCGCCGGTCATGGCGCCCGCGGCGATGAACGCCGGCGAGGTCCGCGACACCGCACCGACCGAGGCGGCGTCGACGGCGGCCTGCAGCTTGGCCCGTATCTGGTTGGTGCGGCTGTAGTCGACACCGCAGCCGACGGCCGCGATCACGGGGACGCAGACGATCGCAAACGTCATGGCGACATTGCCGCTGGCGTTACGGCGGAAGCTGGCGAGGGCGTTGAACAAGCGGCGCATGGACGAAGCCTGACGGGCGGTTGAAGCAGCGTCGATCGGCCGAAAATGCAGCGCCAGCCATTAAGCTTCGCTTATGCGGTCCGTGAAATCACGGACCGCCATGGCCTGCGGTTAAGCGGGCGTAAACATCGGCAGGCGATCGGCCGCGACAACGGCCGGATACGACGGGATCAGTTGGTCAGCCGGACCGGCGACGCCTTGTTGAACAGGGTCGTGAACGAACTCTGAATGGTGGCGACATCGGAGGCGATGATGAAGTTGCTTCCGGCACATGATTTCAACGCGATCGGGATGTCATCGACCCGCGTGGCGCCGCCGAGGCTGCCGGGCTGGCCGAGCGTCGCGTTGTATCCCCAGTCCCACGTCATCGGATAATAGGGCGTATTGATGATTGCGACCGTCACGCCGTTGGTCTTGAACGTGTTGCAAAAGGCGGTGTTGAACACCCGCACCTGCGATCGCAGCGAGGTCTGCGAGGTCCAGGCCCTTGTCGGATCGTTGACGCCGTCGGTGGCGATGATCACCATCTTCTGCGGGGTGGCCGACGTGCTGCCATCCCCGGCCGTCCCGACGCTGGAGACGAAGCTGCCGATCAGACTGTCGAACGGCGTGGCAGCCGCGGCGTCGTTGTAGGCGAGCCCCGGCGCCGGAAAATTGGTCGCCACCGTGGAGAAACTCGAGGTCAACGACGACAGCTGCGTGAGCTGGTTGTCGAACGACCACAGGCCCACCTTGACGTAGTTCTTGTAGACGGCGCTGCCATTCAGATAGGTCAGTAGGTTCTGCACACCCTGATTGACGACCTGGTAGCGCAGCAGCACGTTGTTCTTCAGCGCGTAGCTGTAGGAATCGGTGCCGTTGGTGTTCTCGTGGCAGGCAAGCGCGCAGCCGGTCCCCTTGTTCATCTGGGTGATGCCGGCTTGCGTTGCGGGCAGCAGCATCGACGACGAGATGTCGACCAGCAGATAGACGTTCAGATAGGGCTGCATCGTTGCCGACGAGCTCGAGCTGGCGTTGAGGGTCATGGTGGGGAAGCCCACCAGCCGCATGAAGGACGTATTCATCACGCTGGTCGCAGATCCCGTGCCGGACAGGGTGCGGCCGACCGTCGTGAAATTGATGGTGGGGGTGGCGGCAATTTTCGCAGTGTTGCCCGCGAAGTAGGAGGAGGACGCCGCCTGGGCCATGGAGACGGCCGAGGCCTGGCTTGCCCCTGAATCCAGCGCGGCCTTGCCGGCGGCCACGCCGGCGAGCACGGCCTCATCGATCGCCATCTGCAGCTTGGTCTTGAGCCTGTTGGCCATCGAGTAGTCGACCCCCGCCCCCACGAAGGCCAGAAGGGGCACGCAGGCGATCGCGAAGAGCACCGCCATGTTGCCGCGCCGGTCCTGGCCGAAGCGGTGGAGGTGACGGAGCAGCCGATTCATGCGCGCGGGGTTCTCGATGACAATGGAACCGCCAGAGACAAGGTTGCGCGTTAAAGACAGATTGATCGGGTTCCATAAGGTTCCATTGAGTTCCCCGCGTTTGCGACGGGGATGGGAATGGGTTAACGCTGAGTGAATCGCCCTTCCGCCTCACTGCCTCGGATGTCCGATTTGAAACTCACGCTCGTCGTCGCCTGCGCCCTGGTCGACACCGACAACCGCGTGCTGCTGGCGCAGCGCCCGCCCGGCAAGGCGCTCGCCGGCCTGTGGGAATTTCCCGGCGGCAAGCTCGAGCCCGGGGAGCGCCCCGAGGCCAGCCTGATCCGCGAGCTCGACGAGGAGCTTGGCATCACCGTGCGCGAAGCCTGCCTCGCGCCGCTGACCTTCGCGAGCCACGCCTATGAGACGTTCCACCTGCTGATGCCGCTGTACATCTGCCGTCGCTGGGAAGGCGTGGTGACCGCGCGCGAAGGCCAGCAACTGGCCTGGGTGCGTCCGAACAAGCTGCGCGACTACCCGATGCCGCCGGCGGACATTCCGCTGCTGCCGCATCTGATCGATCTGCTGCTGTGAGTTGTTGCGCCAGCTCCACGCTCAGTCGTCCTGCGCGGGCTTGACCCGCCTGCGGGGCCGTAGCCCCTCCGGCGCGGCGCAGGCCCGCGCATCCATCACGGTGCGAAGAAGATGGATCGCCGGGTCAAGCCCGGCGATGACGAGCAGTGTCATTCTGCGCGCGGCGCCCGCTTCACCGCCGCCTCCAGGCTCGCCGTCGCCGAGCCCGGCTTCAGCGGCTTCTGCTGGCTGTCATGCGGTGCCCAGCCGGAGATCCAGATGATGTCGAAGGTGGCGCGGATGCGGCCGTCCGGATCGGCGAAGCGGTCCGAATAGATCTCGGCCATGCGCAGCAAGGTGGCGCGGCGCAGCGGGGTGCGGCGGCGCTCGACCAGGCTGTTGGCCGCGCCCATGCGGCGAAGATCCTGCATCAGGCCGAAAGGGCTGGCATAGCGCACCACGACGCGGTCGACGTCGGTGACGGGCAAGGCGAAGCCGGCCCGCTGCAGCAGGCCGCCGACATCGCGAAGATCGGCGAATGGCGCGACACGCGGCGAGACGCCGCCCTCGCATTCGGCCTCCGCCGCCGCGAAGCTCTGCCGCAGCTCGGTCAGCGTGTCGCCGCCGATCATCGCCGCGAGCAGCAGACCGTCCGGGCGCAACGCGCGGCGGATCTGCACGAGGAGGCCGGGCAAGTCGTTGACGAATTGAAACGCCAGCGCCGACAGCGCCAGATCGAGCGACTGCGGCACGAGCGGCAATCTCTCGTCGGCCGCCTCGGGCGGCGCGAGATGCGTCAGCCGCGCGAGGCGTCCCGCCAGATAGGGCTGCAGCCCGCCAGCCGGCGTCCAGACGTCGGCTGCGTCCGTGAAGCTGCGATTCACCGCGGCGAGACGATCGCCCAGATCCTCAGCGACGCGCTCCAGCAGAAACGTCTCCGGCGCGTTTGCCGCCCGGCGCTGCCGGAGCGCCAGCAGGCGGCGGTCGAACAGAACGGGAGCGGTCGCGGTCTGGGTCATGGGGGTTGGTTACGCCGATCCTCGGAGCCGGGCAATGCGCCGCTTGAGCCGGGCTGGTCGCGGCGCTAGCCTCAACGGATGGGTGTGACGTTCGCTCCAATCAGCGTCGGACGACTTCGTGCGGCCGCCGGCCTGCTGCAGGGCAGCCTTGCGCAGGTCGCCAAGCTGGCGCTCGACATCGCGCTGCCGACCCTGTGCATCTCCTGCCGCGAGCCGGTCGACGGCGAGGGTGTCTGCGCGGCGTGCTGGGGCAAGCTGTCGTTCATCGAGCGGCCGTATTGCCCGAAGCTCGGCATCCCCTTCGTCTACGATCCCGGCCCCGAGCTGTTGTCGATGGAGGCGATCGCCGCACCTCCCGCCTATGCGCGGGCCCGTGCCGCCGTGCGCTATGACGAGGTGGCGCGCACGCTGGTGCATGCGCTGAAGTATCAGGATCGGACCGATCTGGCGCCGATCATGGGCCGCTGGATGAGCAGGGCCGGCCGCGAGCTGCTGGCCGAGGCGGACCTCGTGGTGCCGGTGCCGCTGCACTGGCGCCGCGGCTTTTCCCGCCGCTACAACCAGTCCGGCGCGCTGGCGCGGGTGATCGCGCGGGCGAGCGGCGTCCGGATGAGCGGCGATACGCTGCGACGGGTGCGCGCCACCGAACAGCAGGTCGGGCTGTCGCGGCCGCAGCGCGCCAGCAATGTGCAGGGCGCATTCCAGGTATCACCAAACCGTCTCCATGACGTGCAGGGACGCCGCATCGTGGTCGTCGACGACGTCCTGACAACGGGGGCGACGGTGGATGCGTGCGCCCGCGCGCTGCTGCGCGCCAAGGCGGCGGAGGTCAGCGTGCTGGTCTTCGCCCGGGTTGTCGATGCGCCCCGCGCTCCCATATAATCTGACGCTTCCGTAATAGCTGAGCGCGACATGACCGCTGCGATCGAAATCTATACCCGTCCGGGGTGCGGCTACTGCACGGCCGCCAAATCGCTCCTGACCCGCAAGAACGTTCCCTTCACCGAATACGATGCGGGCAAGGATCCGAACGTCCGGCAGCAGATGTATGACCGCGTCGGCCCGGGCTCGACCTTCCCGCAGATCTTCATCGGCAAGGCCCATGTCGGCGGCTGCGACGATCTCTATGCACTCGATCGCGAGGGCAGGCTCGACGCCATGCTCGCCGGAGACAAGGCAACCTCATGAGCAACGACCGCAGCTTCATCGCCGCCATGGTGCAGATGCGCACCTCGCTGCTGCCCGAACCGAGCCTCGAGCAGGGCACCAGGCTGATCCGGGAAGCGGTCGCGCAAGGGGCGCAATACGTCCAGACGCCGGAAGTGAGCAACATGATGCAGCTCAACCGGACGGCGCTGTTCGAGCAGCTCAAGAGCGAGGCCGATGATCCCTCGCTCAAGGCCTATCGCGGGCTCGCCAAGGAGCTGAACATCCATCTGCATATCGGATCGCTGGCGCTGCGCTTCTCGCCTGAGAAGGCGGTCAACCGCTCGTTCCTGATCGGGCCCGACGGCGACGTGCTGGCGAGCTACGACAAGATCCACATGTTCGACATCGATCTGCCGGGCGGCGAGAGCTATCGCGAGTCGGCGAACTATCAGCCCGGCGAGACGGCGGTGATTTCCGATCTGCCGTGGGGCCGGCTCGGACTGACGATCTGCTACGACGTGCGCTTTCCGGCGCTGTATCGCGCGCTGGCCGAGAGCGGCGCCTCGTTCATCAGCGTGCCCTCGGCGTTCACCCGCAAGACCGGCGAGGCGCATTGGCACACGCTGCTGCGCGCCCGCGCCATCGAGACGGGCTGCTTCGTGTTCGCCGCCGCGCAATGCGGCCTGCACGAGAACAAGCGCGAGACCTTCGGCCACTCGCTGATCATCGATCCCTGGGGCGAGATCCTCGCCGAAGGCGGCGTCGAGCCGGGCGTGATCGTGGCGCGCATCGATCCCTCCAGGGTCGAGAGCGTACGCCAGACCATTCCGTCGCTGCAGCACGGCCGCCGCTTCGGCATCGCCGATGCCAAGGGCGGACCGGACTATCTGCACCTCGTGCGGGGCTCGGCATGATCCGCTACGCGCTGCGCTGCGAGCGTGATCACACGTTCGAAAGCTGGTTTCAGAGCTCCTCAGCTTACGAGTCCCAGGTGAAGCGCAAGCTGGTGGAATGCCCGACATGCGGCTCGACCAAGGTCGAAAAGGCGATCATGGCGCCGCGCATCGTCAGCAAGAAGGGCCGCGAGGCCGTGCCTGCGCCCGCCGCTCCAGCGCCGGTCCCGACGCAGGAGGTCATTCCGCCCGGACCGACGTCGCTCTTGATGGCGCAGGAGCGCGAGCTGCGCGCCAAGCTCAAGGAGCTGCGCGACCACATCGTCAAGAACGCCGACGATGTCGGCGAGCGCTTCCCGACCGAAGCGCGCAAGATGCATTATGGCGAGACCGAGCATCGGCCGATCTACGGCGAGGCATCGCTCGACGAAGCCCGCGAGCTGATCGAGGAAGGCATCGAGGTCGCGCCGATCCCGGTGCTGCCGGACGATAGGAATTGAGGCGCGGGGCCGCGTCATTGGCGACAACCTGCCAGTGATGCGCGCACAATCTCGGCAACCTCTTCGTCATTGCGAGCGCAGCGAAGCAATCCAGAGTTCCGTCCGCAGCCCTGGATTGATTCGCTGCGCTCGCAATGACGGTTGATATAGATCGACCTAGACCGCGACCTTCCTCCGGGAGTTGACGATGTCCCCCCTCTCCTCCGCGTGGCAACTCTGGGCACTGCTCTCCGCGTTGTTCGCGGCGCTCACCGCGATCTTCGCCAAGGTCGGCGTCGAGGGCCTCAACTCCGATCTCGCCACCTTGATCCGCACCGCGATCGTGCTGGTGACCCTGGCGCTGATCCTGTTCGCGACCGGACAGCTCACCAGCCCCGGGCCGATCGCTGCGAAAAGCTGGATCTTTCTGACGCTGTCGGCGCTCGGCACCGGCGCCTCGTGGATCTGCTATTTCCGGGCGCTCAAGCTCGGGCCCGCGACGCTGGTCGCACCGATCGACAAGCTCAGCGTCGTGCTGGTCGCGCTGTTCGGCGTCGTGTTTCTCGGCGAGCGGCCGAGCCTGCAGGGCTGGATCGGCATCGCGCTGATCGCGGCCGGCGCAGTGCTGATTGCGATCAAGGCCTGATCACACCGCGATCAGCAGCGCCACGCCAACGACGATCAGCGCGATGCCGCAGATCTCGCGCAGCGAGACCGGCTGCTTGAACGAGTAGTACGACACGCCCTGTGCGAACAGCACCTCGATCAGCGCCAAGGTGCGGACGTTGGCGGCCGCGGTGAGCGCGAACGCCAGGAACCAGAATTGCGAGGCGAAGGCGCCGACGAAGCCCGCCATCATCGACGGCCGCCACAACGACAGGATCCCGCGCAGGATGTCCGGCGCCCGCGCGAGCAGATAGACCGTCAGGATCGCCGTCTGCACGAACAGGCCCCAGACCAGCGTGGTGGATGCCGCGGTCACGAAGCTGACGCCCTCGACCGCAATGATGGCTCCCCGGTAGCCGACGGCCGACAGTGCGAAGGCCGCGGCCGCGACCAGGCCCGTCACGGTCGGCTTCAGCTCTGCAAAGCTCTTCTCGCCGCCCGGCCGGAGCGCGGTGATGACCACGCCGATCGTAGCGATCAGAATCGCCGCGAGCTTCGGCAGCGACAGCGGATCGCCGAGGAAGATGAAGCCGAAGATCGCGGTCTGAATCGCCTCGGTCTTCAGATAGGCCGTGGTGACGACGAAAGAACGATCCGTCATCGCCAGCAGCATCAGGCCGGTGGCGACGATCTGGCTGAGCGCGCCGAGCAGCAGCCACGGCCAGAAGTTCAGGGGCGGCCAAGACAGATGATCGCCGGTCGCGAGCAGCACCGCGCTCAGGAACACCAGCGAGAACGGAAACCCGAACAGGAAGCGGATATTGGTCGCGCCCCAGGTGCCGAGCTTCGCCGTGAGCGACCGCTGCATCGCATTGCGCGCGACCTGGCCGGCGGCGGCGACGAGGGTGAACGGGATCCAGAGCGAGGTGATGGAGAGCATGGGGTGACTGCGCCGCGATGAGGCCGGCACCGTGGCGAGCGCGGGGCGCCGGGTCAACAGCGTAGGTGAAGCTAAGTCCGCATGTCAGGCTTGCAGTTCGGACTTCCGTCACTTGGCTCGCACAGAAAACGAGAATCTCAGCAACTCGTGCTAAGCTAGGCACCACATAACCGGTGTCGTCCCTGCGAACGCAGGGACCCATAACCACAGGCTTCAATTGGGTTAGGCGATCCACCACGCGATGGTGCGGCGATGTATTACGTCTATATTCTCGTAAGCGGCCGTCACGGCACGCTGCATATCGGTATCACGAACTCGATTCGAGCGCGACTCGAGCAGCACCGCAATGGCGCAGGCTCGGATTTCGTCAAGAAGTACAACGTGTTTCGACTGGTCTACATCGAGACCTACGCCGTCGCGAAGAAGCAATCACCCGCGAGAAGCAGCTCAAGCGCTGGAAGCGCGACTGGAAGATCGAGCTGATCGAGCGCGAAAATCCCGAATGGCGCGATCTTAGCGACCTGATCTCCTAGCGTGCCCCAAACCCCACCCTGTGGTTATGGGTCCCTGCGTTCGCAGGGACGACACCGGTGATGGGGCGGCAGTCGGGCAAAGTCAGAGCTGATCAGACCATCTGCTCGGCGACCACCATGTAGTTCACGTCCATGTCGCCCGACAGGCTCCAGCGGTCGGCGAAGGGGCTGTAGACGACGCCGCTCTGCTCGGTGATGACGAGGCGGTTGTCGAGCAGGTACTTGGTCAGTTCGTCCGGGGTGACGAACTTGCTCCACTCATGGGTGCCGCGCGGCAGCCAGCGCAGCACATATTCGGCGCCGACGATGGCGAGCGCGAAGCTTTTCCAGTTGCGGTTCAGGGTCGAGACCACCATCAGCCCGCCGGGCTTGAGCACCGCGGCGCAGCGGCCGAGAAAGGCGCTGACGTCGGTGACGTGCTCGACGACCTCCATCGCGAGCACGATGTCGAAGCGCTCGCGCGGGTCCATCTCCTCAATCGTGGTGCAGCGGTAGTCGATCGAGAGATGGCCCTTCTCGGCATGCAGCTTGGCGGCGGCGATGTTGCTGGCCGAGGGATCGACGCCGACGACCTGCGCGCCGAGCCGCGTGAACGGCTCGCACAGCAGTCCGGCACCGCAGCCGATGTCGAGCATGCGCAGGCCCGACAGGCAATTGAGGCTCTTGGCGTTGCGCTCGAACTTCCGGCAGGCGGCGTCGCGGATGTAGGTCAGGCGCAGCGGGTTGATCTTGTGCAAGGGCGCCATCTTGCCCTTGGGGTCCCACCACGTCTCGGACAGCTTCGAGAACTTCGCGATCTCGGCCGGGTCGACGGTCGAGCCGGGAGGAACAGGGGTACTGCGGGAATCCTGAGGCATTGTCATCGCTGCATACTCAATGATCGAAGCTGGGCGCCCCCGGCGGGGTTAACGCGCCGTGATGGCGTTGCGAAACGCCAGCGGCTCCGCGATGGTCGAAATCGTTTCCTTGCCCTCGCCCACGCCCAGAATCGTGACGTCGCCGTAGTTGAGAACCCGTCCCATGATGGTCTGGTTGACGTCGACGCTCTCGACCTTGTCCAGTGCCATCTCGAAGGTGCGGCGCCGGATGAAGCCGGTCTTGTGGACCACCCGGCGATTGGTGACGTCCGTCTCGGTCGTCAAACGGTGGAACCAGGCCCGGACCGTCCAGTACAGCGCCACCACGGCCATCACGGCAGCGGTGGCCAGGCACAGCATCACCAGATTGTCGTTCACCGTCATGCGGGACAGGACGAGCAGCCCGAACACGACGATCCAGGCCCCGATCGCCGGCAGGTAGAACATCCAGTGCGCATTGGTCGAATACAGCACCTTCTCGCCGGGTTGCAGGATTTCGTCGATATAACGCGCCATACCAGTCCTCTACCCCACTCCATCACCACAAGGAACCGTCTTGCCCCCGGCCTCCGCGCTATGTATACGCGCGTTTCGGCTGGCGCGCCTCCGGTTTCGCGCCCGGCCGGTCAACTTATCCTCCTGCTGGGAATGAGCGCGTCGTCATGGGTCGCCTCGTGCTGAAATTCGGCGGCACCTCCGTCGCCAACATCGACCGCATCCGCAACGTCGCGCGCCACGTCAAGCGCGAGGTCGATGCCGGACACGAGGTCGCCGTCGTGGTCTCGGCGATGTCCGGCAAGACCAACGAGCTGGTGGCCTGGTGCGCCGAGGCGTCGCCGATGCATGACGCGCGGGAATACGACGCCGTCGTGGCCTCGGGCGAGCAGGTCACGTCGGGCCTGCTGGCGATCGTGCTGCAGAGCATGGGCATCCAGGCCCGCTCCTGGCAGGGCTGGCAGATCCCGATCAAGACCAGCGACGCCCATGCCTCGGCGCGCATCGTCGAGATCGACGGCTCCGAGCTGATCCAGCGGTTCCAGGAGCGCAAGGAGGTCGCGGTCATCGCCGGCTTCCAGGGCATCCATGCCGAAACCGGGCGAATCACCACGCTCGGCCGCGGCGGCTCGGATACCTCTGCGGTCGCGATCGCCGCCGCCATCAAGGCCGACCGCTGCGACATCTATACCGACGTCGACGGTGTCTACACCACCGACCCCCGCGTGGTGCCGAAGGCCAAGCGGCTCGACAAGATCGCGTTCGAGGACATGCTGGAGCTGGCGTCCCAGGGCGCCAAGGTGCTGCAGGTCCGCTCGGTGGAACTGGGCATGGTCCACAACATGCCGATCTTCGTCCGCTCCTCATTCGACAAGCCCGAGGATATCGACCCGCACGCCACCCAGCCGCCGGGGACGCTGATCTGCAGCGAGGAACAAATTATGGAAAACCACGTCGTGACCGGCATCGCCTTCTCCAAGGACGAGGCCCAGATCTCGGTGCGCCAGATCGAGGACAAGCCGGGCATCGCCGCCTCGATCTTCGGGCCGCTGGCGGACGCCAACATCAACGTCGACATGATCGTCCAGAACGTCTCCGAGGACGGCAAGACCACCGACCTGACCTTCACGGTGCCGGCGACCGATTACAATCGCGCGCGCGAGACGATCACGGCCGCCAAGGACAAGATCGGCTACCAGCGCATGGACGCCGCGACCGACGTCGCCAAGGTCTCGGTGATCGGCTCGGGCATGCGCAGCCATGCCGGCGTCGCCGCCAAGGGCTTTGCGGCGCTGGCCGCCCGCAACATCAACATCCGCGCGATCACGACCTCCGAGATCAAGTTCTCGGTGCTGATCGACGCCGCCTATACCGAGCTGGCCGTCCGCACGCTGCATACGCTCTACGGACTGGACCAGGCCTAGAATATTCTCCCCCGTCACGCCCGATGTCCCGTTTCGCAACAGGGGGACATCGCGCAGACGTGCGCGAAAGCCGTTGACGCGGCCTGCCGTGGCAGGCGTTTTGCTTGGCAAAACAAGCCCTAATTCGCTATACGCCTCGCAGGATGGCTGCCGCGAAAAGTGCTCCAGTGATGGTTGTCCTGATTCGGTCCGGCACTTTCGGGGTGCGGCGGTAGCGGATCAAGAAAGCTGTTCGATTTCGCGAGTTTAGCGCCACTCCGGCCGACCGCCGGAGTGGCCCCAGGAAGGGGGATTGTGCCACATGCGAAGCACGTCGGGAGGCCCCCGCGTCCTGCTCAGACGGCTTCGCGAGACCATGGCGGAGCAGGTCTCGGCACAGGAGCGGCTCGACAAGATCGTGGTGCTGATCGCGGCCAACATGGTCGCGGAGGTCTGCTCGGTCTATGTGCTGCGCGTCGACAACACGCTCGAGCTCTACGCCACCGAAGGTCTGAACCGCGACGCCGTCCACATCACCGTGATGAGCGCGCATGAAGGCCTGGTCGGCCTCGTCGCCAGCGAGGCCACCCCGCTCAATCTGAGCGACGCGCACAGCCATCCGGCCTTCTCCTATCGTCCGGAGACCGGCGAAGAGATCTACCACTCCTTCCTCGGCGTGCCGATCCTGCGCGCCGGCAATACGCTCGGCGTGCTGGTGGTGCAGAACCGCGCCAAGCGCACCTATGTCGAGGAAGAGGTCGAGGCGCTGCAGACCACCGCGATGGTGCTCGCCGAGATGATCGCCTCCGGTGAGCTCGCAGCGCTCGCCCAGCCCGGCGCCGAGCCGGCCGTCCGGCATTCGATCCACAAGACCGGTGCGGTGCTGTCGGACGGCATCGCGCTCGGCCATGTCGTGCTCCACGAGCCGCGCGTCGTCGTCAACAACTACATCGCCGAGGACCTGCCCAAGGAGATCAAGCGGCTCGACGCCGCCCTGGTGAAGCTGCGTGCGGATCTCGACCGCATGCTGGAGCGCGGCGACGTCGCCGATGGCGGCGAGCATCGCGAGGTGCTCGAAGCCTACCGCATGTTCGCCAACGACCAGGGCTGGTCGCACAAGCTGCATGAGGCGGTGGCGACCGGCCTCACGGCCGAGGCCGCCGTCGAGCGCGTGCAGTCCGACACCCGCGCCCGCATGCTGCGCTCGACCGATCCTTATCTGCGCGAACGGCTGCACGATCTCGAGGACCTCGGCTACCGCTTGCTGCGCCAGCTGGTCGGCCAGGACCATGCGCCGAGCCGCGACCACCTGCCCGACAATGCCATCCTCATCGCCCGCGCGATGGGCCCCGCCGCGCTGCTCGACTACGACCGCAAGCGGCTGCGCGGCCTGGTGCTGGAGGAAGGCACCGCCAACTCGCACGTCGCCATCGTCGCGCGCGCGCTCGGCATTCCCGCCGTCGGTGAGGTGCCGAACGCGCCGGGCATCGCCGATCCCGGCGATGCGATCATCGTCGACGGCACCTCGGGCTCGATCTATGTGCGGCCGTCGGCCGAGATCGAATCCGCCTATGCCGAACGGGTGCGCTTCCGCGCCCGCCGCCAGGCGCAATATAGCGAGCTGCGCAACAAGCCCTGCAAGACCAAGGACGGTCAGCCGGTCGAGCTGATGATCAATGCGGGCCTCGTGATCGACCTGCCGCATATCGAGGACACCGGCAGCGCCGGCATCGGCCTGTTCCGCACCGAGCTGCAGTTCATGGTGTCCGCCAGCCTGCCGCGCTCCAGCGATCAGCTGGCGCTGTATCGCACGGTTCTCGACGCGGCCGGCAGCAAGCCTGTCACGTTCCGGACACTCGACATCGGCGGCGACAAGGCGCTGCCCTACATGGAGACCGTGATCGAGGAAAATCCCGCGCTCGGCTGGCGCGCGATCCGCCTCGGCCTCGACCGTCCGGGCCTGCTGCGCGGCCAGATCCGCGCGCTGCTGCGCGCCGGCGGCGGCCGCTCGCTGCGCATCATGTTCCCGATGATCTCGGAGGTCGCCGAGTTCGATACGGCGAAAGCGATCGTCGAGCGCGAGCTGACATACTTGCGCCAGCACGGCCATACGCTGCCGGAGCGAGTCGACGTCGGCACCATGCTCGAAGTTCCGGCGCTGATGTACCAGCTCGACGAGCTGCTCGCGAAGGTCGACTTCATCTCGGTCGGCTCCAACGATTTGTTCCAGTTCCTGTTCGCGGTCGACCGCGGCAATGCCAAGGTCTCCGACCGCTTCGACACGCTGTCGACGCCGATCCTGCGCGCCTTGCAGGAGATCGTGCGCAAGGCCAAGGCGGCCAAGCGATCGGTGTCGCTGTGCGGCGAGATGGCCTCCAAGCCGATCGGCGCGCTGGCGCTGATCGCGCTCGGCTACCGCTCGCTGTCGCTGTCGGCGACGGCGCACGGCCCCGTCAAGGCCATGATCCTCGAGCTCGACGCCGCCAAGGCCGAGGCGAAGATGGCCGAATGGCTGGCAGCGCCGGCCGGCAGCTTCTCGATGCGGCAGAAGCTGACCGAGTTCGCCGAGAGCGAAGGCCTCGCGCTGTAGCGGGCCGGTCTCGTCGCGCGTCTTTCGTTCGTCTCGTTTGCTCCTACATCAGATTGCATCATGTCGTCGCTTCCCGAAGCCAAACTGGATGTCCTGCTTGCGCATCACGCCGCGCTGGAGGCCGAGCTGCTCGGCCAGGTCAATTCCGACCGCTACGTGCAGATCACCCGCGAGCTGGCCGAGCTCAATCCGCTGATCGATGCGGTGAAGGCGTATCGTGCAGGCGTCAAAGAACTCGCCGACACCGAGGCGCTGATCGCCGATCCGGACACGGATGCCGAGATGCGGGCGATGGCCGAGGCCGAGCGCGACGAGCTGGTCGCGCGCCGCGGCGAGCTGGAGCAGAAGATCCGCGTCGCGCTGTTGCCGAAGGACGCGATGGACGACCGCAACGTCGTGCTCGAAATCCGCGCCGGCACCGGCGGCGACGAGGCCTCCTTGTTCGCCGGCGACCTGTTCCGCATGTATGAACGCTTCGCCGCCTTGCAGGGCTGGAAGGTCGAGGTGATCTCGGCCTCCGAAGGCACCGTCGGCGGCTACAAGGAAATCATCGCCGAGGTGCAGGGCCGCGGCGCGTTCGCCAAGCTGAAATTCGAATCCGGCGTACACCGCGTGCAGCGCGTGCCCGACACCGAGACGCAGGGCCGCATCCACACCTCGGCGGCGACGGTGGCCGTGCTGCCGGAGGTCGAGGATGTCGACGTCGACATCAAGCAGGACGATCTGCGCATCGAGACGATGCGCGCGCAGGGCGCCGGCGGCCAGCACGTCAACAAGACGGAATCGGCCATCCGCATCACCCACATTCCCACGGGCATCGTGGTGATGATGCAGGACAGCCGCTCGCAGCATAAGAACCGCGCCTCGGCGATGAACATTTTGCGCTCGCGCATCTACGACGCCGAGCGACAGAAAGTCGACGCCGCGCGCTCGGCCGAGCGCAAGGAGAAGGTCGGATCCGGCGACCGCTCCGAGCGCATCCGCACCTACAACTTCCCGCAAGGGCGCGTCACCGACCACCGCATCAATCTCACCCTCTACAAGCTGCCTCAGGTGATCGCCGGCGAAGCGCTCGGCGAATTGATCGACGCGCTGACGACCGAGCACCAGGCCGCACAGCTCGCCGCGCAAGGCGCTGCGGCGTGAGGCGCGCCTGCGCGCTGCCGGAAGCGACGCGACCCTGCCTCGCCACAAACGATGTCGTCCCGGCGAACGCCGGGACCCACCACGACCGGCGTCAGTGGTTGTCACGGAAGGCAACTCCGTCTGCCCGTCCCGTGCTTGCACGGCGTATGGATCCCCGCTTTCGCGGGCATGATCCGTGGGGAGAGCTTGCGCGATGAGCGAGATCGTCGCCGGCGTGAGCATCGACGCGGCACGCCGCGCGCTCGCGGCGCGGTTCGGCGAGGCCGGTCTCGACTCGCCCGAGCTCGATGCGCGGCTCCTGGTCGGGCATGCGCTGCAGCTCGACCTCACCGGGCTCGTAATGCACGGCAAGCGCGCCCTCTCCCATGACGATGCGCAACGTCTCGATGCGCTGGTCCAGCGCCGCCTCGCCGGCGAGCCTGTCGCCCGAATCCTCGGCGCCAAGGAATTCTGGGGCCTCGAGCTGCATCTCTCGGCCGACACGCTGGTGCCGCGGCCGGACACCGAGACCGTGGTCGAGCTGGCGCTGGACCATCTCTCCGCCGGTGGCGTGCTCACACGGCCACTGCGCATCGCCGATCTCGGCACCGGATCAGGTGCCATCCTGCTGGCGCTATTGTCCGAGCTGCCGCAGGCGTTCGGCGTCGGGACCGACATCAGCATCGCCGCGCTGACGACGGCACGCGACAATGCGCGCGCGCTCGGTCTGAACGACCGCGCAGCCTTCGTCGCCTGCTCCTATGCATCCGCGCTTGCGCCGCCGTTCGACCTGATCGTGTCGAATCCGCCCTACATTCCCTCGGCCGACATCGCCGGTCTCGCAATCGAGGTGCAAGCCCATGACCCGCTCCGAGCACTCGATGGCGGCCGAGACGGTCTCGACGCCTATCGCAGGCTGATTCCGCAGGCCGCGTCCCTGCTTCAGAGCGGCGGAGCCCTGATCGTCGAGGTCGGGCGGGGCCAGAGCGGGGACGTCATGGCGCTCATGACCGAGGCCGGTCTGGCGGGCGATCCGGCGGCCATCAAGGCCGATCTGGCCGGTATTCCAAGGGCCGTGATGGGCCTAAAAAACCGCCGGTAAAGGCCGGCCGACGCCGAAAAAGCTCTTGGAATATCCCCCGGGAGCGACTACGTTCCGGGCATAGCATCGGCGCAGGCCCCGCTGGGCGGTATTCACGGAACACCGCGGCGGACAGATGCCAGAGAGCCGCGCCGGGCGATTGGTTCCAGAACGCAGATCTGTTGAGCGCGAAAGCCGGATGGCTGCGCAGCCCACGACTGCAAAGCGAACGAAAGCCTGACTTTGCACTTGAGGTCCTACGCTAAGCAAACTGGGTCGGTCGTGGCGTAATCGCCCGCGCTGACTGAATGACGTGGTTCGCCGGCCGGAAGGGCTGGTGGGTGGGGAACGCGTGTTGAACGCGCTTTTGTCGAGAGAATCGGCTGTCGATCACATCGACATTGGCCAAGACCGGCATGTCCAGAGCGGCATGTTTCCGATCGGCGTGTTTCCGATCGGTATGGTTCGGCTTGGACCAATTGGACCGCGCGCGAAGCGTCCGGGCCACGGATCGGTATTTCAATACGGTATCTGTATTCCGATGACAGTCAGTGCTCCTAACGCAGGGTTGGAATAAAGGCAGGACATGAGAAACGGTCAAAACAACAAGCGGATGCGCAACCGGAATAACGGCAACAATAATAACAACCGGCGCGGCCAGAACCCGCTGACCAGGGTGTTCGAGTCCAACGGGCCAGACATCAAGATCCGTGGCACCGCCTCCCATGTGGCCGAGAAATACGTCCAGCTTGCCCGCGACGCCCGCTCCTCGGGCGACCCCGTCGCCGCCGAGAACTACTACCAGCATGCCGAGCACTATTTCCGCCTGATCGCCGCCGCGCAGGAGCAGTTCCGCCAGAACCAGCCGCAGCCGCGCAACACCGACGACCTCACCGTCGACGATCTCGATGATGACGGCGAGAGCTTCTCGAATTTCGGCCAGGAACCCGGCTTCGTTCAGCCCCAGCCTCAACCTCAGCCATTCATGCGCGAGGGCGGCCAGCGCGAGCGGGGGGATGGCCAGCCGCCCTATCAGCGCGATCAGCAGCAGCCGCGCGAACATCGCGAAGCGCGCGAGCATCGCCAGCCGCGCGAGCATCGTGAGCCGCGGGAGCATCGCGAGCCGCGCGAGCACCGCGAGACCCAGGAGCATCGTGACCGCGAGCCGCGTGAGCATCGCGAGCGTGCTCAGCCCGCCGCGTATCAGCCGCAGCCGCAGCCGGTGATCGCCGATAGCGGCGTCGACCGCCTGCCGTCCTTCATCACTGGTCCGCAGCCGCAGATCGCCAATGCCCCGGCGGCCTTCGAGGGTGGCGCCGAGCGCTATCCGCGCCGCCGCCGCCGTCCGCACGGTCCGCGCTCCGAGGCTGCCGCAGCCGCGCCGGCCCCGAGCGAGGATCTCAATCCCGGCGAGTGACCGACACGTTCCGCCGTGGCGAAGCGGGCGGGCCTCCGGCCTGCCCGCTTTTTCATGCGCGGCTCGGAATCGCAAACGTCCGCCGTCGCGCGTCTTCAATCAGCCGGGACGGAGTGAGGGCTGCGATCCACCGCGAGATTGGACCCTTGCGCCGACGGCGCCGGCGCCAGCACCGGCTCGAGCCGCGGGATCAGCCTGATGCGCTCGCGGCGCGCCGGGATCACGCGATAGACCTGCTTGGTCGCCTCGACGATGTGGACTCCCGCGAACGGCAGCGACAGCGCCGCGCCGACGCGCTCCCAGGCCATCGCCGATTTCAGGAACCAGCCGCCGACCGGCGGCATGAAGAGGGCTTCGCCCCAGGCGCTCGGCGTGAACCAGGTCTGCCGCAGCAGCTGCGTGATCTGCGAGCGCGAATACGGCCGCCCATGGCCGAACGGCGTATTGTCGGTTCGCGTCCAGACGCCGCGCCGGTTCGGGATCACGATGATCATGCGTCCCGCCGGCGCCAGGACCCGCCACATCTCGCGCAGCAGCCCGGCCGGATCGTCCGACATCTCCAGCGCGTGGACGATCAGGATCCGGTCGACCGCAGCGTCCGGCAGCGGCAGCGAGAACTCGTCGACCAGCGAGGCCAGTGTGGGCCGCGCCGTCGGCCATTTCAGCACGCCTTGGGCGGCCGGCATGAAGGCAATGCAGCGTTCGGAATCCTCGCGAAACAGACCGAGATAGGGCGTGGGATAGCCGATGCCGAGCACGCGCTGCCCGGCCGCGCTCGGCCAGCGCGCGCGGATGCCGCGGTTGATCAGCAGCCGCGCGACGATCCCGAGGCGACCCGAATAGAAATTCCGCAGATCGATCACGTCCATGACCGTGAATGTAACATGCCGTTGCGGCCCGCCGCGCGCCCAATATTGCGTTGCGCCTGCAGCGTTAACGCCATATCTCTGCCGCCACGCGACAACGGAGGCCGCCCGCGACGCTGCGCCCCGGGGCCAAGTCTGGGTCAGGTCCGGGCGAGGTCTCTCACGACATCTGACATCCCGCGTGGCGCGATCGTGCCGCGCCTGGTACCGCCGACGGAGACAACATGGCCGCCGACATCCGCGTCTTCACCTGCCTGTCCGACAATTTCGGCTATTTGATCCACGATCCCGCGACCGGCGCCACGGCGTCGATCGACGCGCCCGAGGCGGGCCCGATCACCCGTCAGCTGGAGGCCAATGGCTGGCGGCTCACCGACATCCTGATCACGCATCATCACCATGATCATGTCGGCGGCGTCGCCGAGCTGAAGCAGCGCTATGGCTGCCGCGTGATCGGGCCGCACGACAAGAAAGCCGCCATCGCCGACGTCGATCTGCGCGTCGCCCATGGCGACGTCGTCAAGATCGGCGACCTGCTCGCGCGCGTGCTGGAGACGCCGGGCCACACGCTCGACCACGTGTCCTACGTGTTCGATGCCGAGAAGGCCGTGTTCGCCGCCGACACGCTGTTCTCGATCGGCTGCGGCCGCGTCTTCGAGGGCAGCTATCCGATGATGTGGGATTCGCTGTTGAAGCTGCGGACCCTGCCGGATGATTTCAGGCTGTATTGCGGCCACGAATACACCGCCTCGAACGTGAAGTTCGCGCTGACCGTCGATCCGGACAATGAATCGCTCAAGGCCCGTGCCGCCGAGGTGACCCGGCTGCGCGCCGCCAATCAGCCCACCATTCCCGTGCTGCTGGGTGAGGAGAAACAGGCCAACGTGTTTCTGCGCGCGGACGATCCGGCCATCGCGGTCAGGCTGCGCATGAAGGGCGCCAGCGCCGAGGAGGTCTTCGGCGAGTTGCGCGAGCGCAAGAACAAGTCGTGAGCCAGCACATCTTCCAGTCTTCGGGGATCACGGCCATGACCACGCTCTCCGCCGCCGGCATCATCGCCCGCCTGGGCCTGCAGCCGCATCCGGAAGGCGGGCATTTCCGCGAGACCTTCCGCGACACAGCCGTGGATGCCAGGGGCCGCGCGGCGTCCACGCTGATCTACTTCCTGCTCGCCCGCGGTGAGCGGTCGCATTGGCACAAGGTCGATGCGGTCGAGACCTGGCACTATTACGCCGGGGCGCCGCTGCTCCTGCGCATCGCCAGCGACGGCGAGGCACCGCGCACGACGACGCTCGGTATCGATCTCGCGGCCGGCCAGCAGCCGCAGGCGGTGGTGCCGGCCCATGCCTGGCAGGCCGCCGAGAGCACCGGCGACTGGACGCTGGTCGGCTGCACGGTCGCGCCAGGCTTCGAATTCGCTGGATTCGTTCTGGCCGCTCCGGGCTGGGAGCCGCCCGTCTAGCTCAGGCGCTGGCTCCAGCCACCTTCGCGGCAGCCGGCTCATCGAAGCGCTGACGCTCCCTGGCGAGAAATCCGGAGATCGCGTCGGCCGACATCGGCTTGGCGAAGTAATAGCCCTGGATGTAGTCGGCGCCGAGACGCTTCAGGCTGTCGAGTTGCTCCTTCGTCTCGACGCCCTCGACGACGCAGGAGATCTCCATGTCGGCGCACAGGCCGGTCAACGACTTGATGATCTTGTGGCTGACCGGGTTGGCGTTGACGTCGTGCACGAAGCTGCGGTCGACCTTGAGCTTGTCGAGCGGCAGCCGGTGGACATGGCTGAGCGACGAATAGCCGGTGCCGAAATCGTCCAGCGAGATGCCGCAACCGAGCGCCTTGAGCGCCGCGATCGACTGCTCGGCGCGCGCGAAATCGAACGTGACGGCAGTCTCGGTGATCTCGAACTCGATGCGGCGCGGCGGTACCCCGCTGGCCTGAATCGCGGCGATCAGCGGCAGGACTCCCTCTGGCGCGCAGATGTCGTGCGCCGAAAGATTGAACGAGATCCGGATGTCGTCGGGCCAGGTCCGCGCCGCAGCCAGCGCCTTGACGAGCAGGAAGCGGGTCAGGTGGCGGATCACGCCGATCCGCTCGGCCGCCGGAATGAAGCTCGCCGGCGACACCATACCGAGCTTGGGACTGTTCCAGCGCGCCAGGACCTCGAAGCCGGTGGTGCGCGCGTTGGCGGCGTCCATGATCGGCTGGAACACCAGGTCCATTTCGGTCTCGAAATCAGCCGTGCGCAACAGGTGCTCGATGACGCTGCGGCTGCGGATCTCCGCCTCCAGCTCGCTCGAGAAGATGACTGCCTGGCCGCGGGCGCGGCGCTTGGCGTGGTACAGCGCGTAATCGGCGCACTCATACAGGGCATCCGCCGCGGTGGCGGAGCGCGGATAGAGCGCGAAACCGGTCGAGCACGACAGCCCGGTATGCGTCGTATCGAATTGATAAGGAAGCTTGATCAGGTCGGTGATCTCCCGCCCGAACGACAGCAGATCGTCATCGGTCGGATTGCCGGTGACGATCAGGCCGAACTCGTCGCCGCCGAGCCGGGCGAGATGGACCTGCGCACCACGCTGCTCGCAGACGTCGCGGATGCGGCGCGCGGCCTCGATCAGTACGCGGTCGCCGACCGTGTGCCCGTAGGTGTCGTTGATCGGCTTGAAGCCGTCGAGATCGATGATGCCGACGGCGAGCCGCGTGCCGTCGCGCTCGGCCTCGGCGAAGGCCTGCGTCAGCTCGGAGAAGAAGCGGCGGCGGTTCGGCAGGTCGGTCAGCGAGTCCAGGTTGGCGAGCCGGAAGTTCTCATCGGAGAGCGCCTGGGTCGCGGCCTGCTCGGCGAGCAGCGACTTGCGGCTGGCGACGAGCGCGGCGAAGTCGCGATAATAGATGAAGAGCACCGTGACCATGGCGCCGGACACGAGCAGCTGATTGACGGCGATCGCGCGCAGCGCGTGGACGCCGGTGGCCATGAAGAAGATCACGTAGGGAACGATGACCACAAGGGTCACCAGCAGCGCCGCCGAGCGCAGATGCATGAGGCAGAAGATGATGCCGATGACGGTGACCGCCATGTAGAACGCGACCTGGCCCTTGGCATACGGATCGCCATAGGGAAACAGCGAGAACGACCAGACCACGAACAGCGCGCCGATGGGCCCGGCGATCCGGTTGGTGACGCGCAGATTGTGCAGAACCTCTGCATCGCTGGCTGCCCTGTCGTCCTGGCGCAGCCACCACAGCATGCGGACGCCGGTGATCGTCGAGAGCAGCGCCGGGACGGAGATGGTCAGCAATGTCGGCGCAAGCGGCAGGAACGTGTAGGCGAGCGCGAGGCTGTTGGTGATGAGAATGAAATAGAGCAGCGGCACCTGCTTGGAGAACGCCTGGAACTGCGCGCGCGTCAGCTCGGGATTGTCCGCAGGAACGCGAAACAAGTTTCCCGCGCGAGCGATGTAACGTCTCACGTCCGGCATCCGCCGCCCCATTGCCTCTTTCATTCGCAGCAGTGTTGCGCAGCACGGGTAAAGGCCACGTTAGGTGCAGAGCGGGCCGCCACCTTATCGGCGGTTGCAATCTACCGGCCGTTGGCCGCCCACCTCTTTCGATTAAGCGTGCATCAAGGATAACGGACAGATTTGCGCTGCCGCGAGAGATCCGAGCGCGCATCCGACATGACGCCGGAATAGCCGAGAGCGTGCCGCTCAGAGGCCTCGCAGCCGGAACAGGTCCTTCGCCGCAACCAGTCCGCCGCCGGCGATCAGCAGCGCCGCGACCGCGATCGCCGCGCTGGGCTTGGCGTAGCCGGCCAGAATGAGAAAGGCCGTCGACAGCAGTGGCGTGGCATAGGACGCCGCGCCGAGCACGCGGATGTCGCCGCGCTTCATGCCGACGTCCCAGGCATAGAACGCCGCGCCCACCGGGCCGATGCCGAGGCCCGCGACCGCAAGCCACTGAACGGCACCGTCCGGCCAGACCGTCGGCTCGATCGCGGCATGCACCACGGCGGCGAACAGCGATGTCGCGAGGCAGAAGCCGGCGACAGCGTCAGTCGGCACCGCCTTCAAGCGGCGTGACAGCACCGAGTAGATCGCCCAGACGAACGCGGCAACGAATGCGGCCGCGAGGCCCGGAAGCTGGTCCGCGGCGAAGCTCGCGCCATTGCCCATGAACAGCAGCGCGGTGCCGATGAGACCTAGCGCGGCGCCGATAACATGATGGACGGCAAGACGCTCGCCGGGCAGCAAGGCCGAGAACAGCACGATCAGCAGCGGCCAAAGATAGTTCAGCAATCCCGCTTCCGCCGGCGGTGCGAAACGCAGGGCCAAAAAATACAGCGCGTGGTAGCCGAACAGTCCGCCGACGCCGACCGCCCAGGCCAGCGCCGGCTGCCGGAGGCTGCGCGGCGCTGCCGGGCGTCCGATCCAGGTGAGCATCCCGACCAGGCCGCCGACCGCGAAGGTCATGGCCGCCAGCTGAAACGCGGGGATCTTGCCGGTCGCCACGGTCAGCAGGGCGAGCAGCGACCACATCAGGATCGCGGTCAGACCGATCAGGGTCGCAGTGCGCTGGGACATCGGCGGCAGGCTCCGTCGCGGCCGCGTCAGTCGGGCCGTTCACGCCTGTGCCCGTGCCGGGCAACGCCAAAGACGTGAATGCCCGCGGCGAGCGCGGGCATTCGGGTCTTAACCGCAGATCGCGTCCGGAGGCAACGCCGCCTCTCGCATCACACCGGCATCAGGCCATGTACTGGCCGCCATTGACCGACAGCGTCGAGCCGGTGATGGCGCCGGCCTCGTCGGCCGCGAGGAACACGACGGTGCGGGCGATCTCCTCGGGCTCGCCGAGGCGGCCGACCGGGATCAGCGGCAGGATCGACTTCTCCAGCACGTCCTTCGGCACCGCCTGCACCATCTCGGTGTTGATGTAGCCCGGGCAGATCACGTTGACGGTGATGCCGGCCTTGGCGGTCTCCAGCGCCAGCGCCTTGGTGAAGCCGATGTCGCCGGCCTTCGCCGCGGAGTAGTTGACCTGGCCGAACTGGCCCTTCTGACCGTTGATCGAGGAGATGTTGATGATGCGGCCGAACTTGCGCGCGCGCATGCCCTCGATGATCGGGCGGGTCATGTTGAACAGCGAGCCGAGATTGGTGTTGATGACGGCGCTCCACTGCTCGAGCGACATCTTGTGGAAGGCCGTATCGCGGGTGATGCCGGCATTGTTGATCAGCACGTCGATCGGCCCGAGCTCGGCCTCGACCTTCTTGATCCCCTCGGAGCAGGCCTCGAACGAGCTGACGTCCCATTTGTAGACGGGGATGCCGGTCTCGCCCTTGAACTTCTCCGCCGCGGCATCGTTGCCGCCATAGTTCGCCGCGACCTTGTAGCCCGCCGCCTTCAGCGCCTTGCTGATTGCAGCGCCGATCCCGCGCGTTCCCCCCGTCACCAACGCCACACGTGCCATGTCGAATCCTTCCCTCGATGATCAAGCGCACGACGACAACCTGTGGCTGTCGGCGTACATGCCCGTTGTTATTGGATCACGTCCGCCCTTGCAGCAATCCATTCGCCGCAGAGACATCCATGTTCAACGTCGTTTTTTTAGGAGTTCGATTATGCGACGTGTTTGACGGACATCAAGAACAAAACGCCCGGCGATATCGCCGGGCGTTGATCTTTAGTAGAGCGGAGCGCGATTGCGAAGGCCGAACGGTTCGCAATCACTGCCGCGTTTTTAGTCGCGTGCAACGCACAGCGCGATGCCCATGCCACCGCCGATGCACAGCGTGGCAAGACCTTTCTTGGCATCACGCTTCTGCATCTCGTGCAGCAGGGTCACGAGGACGCGGGCGCCGGAGGCCCCGATCGGGTGGCCGATCGCAATCGCGCCGCCGTTCACGTTCACCTTGGACGTATCCCAGCCGAGATCCTTGTTGACCGCGCAGGCCTGCGCGGCGAAGGCCTCGTTGGCCTCGATCAGGTCGAGGTCGGCGATGTTCCAGCCGGCCTTCTTCAACGCGGAACGCGAGGCCGGGATCGGCCCGGTGCCCATGATCTTCGGATCGACGCCGGCCTGGCCCCAGGAGACGATCCGCGCCAGCGGCGTCTTGCCTTCCTTGGCGGCCTGCTTGGCGGTCATCAGCACCACGGCGGCGGCGCCGTCATTGATGCCCGACGCGTTGCCGGCGGTGACCGTGCCGTCCTTCTCGAACGCGGCGCGCAGCTTGGCCATCGCCTCGAGCGTGGCGCCATGACGCGGATATTCGTCGGTGTCTACCACGGTATCGCCCTTGCGCCCCTTGATCGTGACCGCCGCGATCTCGTCCTTGAACTTGCCGGCCTTCTGCGCAGCCTCAGCCTTGTTCTGCGACGCAACCGCGAACTCGTCCTGCTGGGCGCGCGTGATCTGATACTGCTTCGCAACGTTCTCGGCGGTGTTGCCCATGTGGTAGCCGTTGAAGGCGTCCCAGAGACCGTCCTTGATCATGGTATCGACGAGATCGAGCGATCCCATCTTCACGCCGGCGCGCAGATATTGCGCGTGCGCCGCCATGCTCATCGACTCCTGGCCGCCGGCGACCACGATGTCGGAATCGCCGTTCTTGAGCGCCTGATAGCCCAGCGCGACCGAGCGCAGGCCGGAGCCGCACAGCTGGTTGATGCCCCAGGCCGGGCTGTCGACCGGAATGCCGGCGGCGATCGAGGCCTGGCGCGCCGGGTTCTGGCCCTGGGCCGCGGTCAGGATCTGGCCCATGATGACCTCGGAGACGCGGCCCGGCTCGACGCCGGCCCGCTCCAGCGCGGCCTTGATGGCAACGGCGCCCAGCTCGTGGGCCGGGACATTCGCAAACGCACCGTTGAAGCTTCCAACCGGGGTGCGGGCGGCGCTGACGATGACGACATCGTCTGACATGGGCATCTCCTGAGGTTCTTGATCTTGAGACGAGAAAGCGAGGGCTTGAGAGCTTGGAGGCTTGAGAGCTTGGGAGGTGTTTGAAATGAAAACAAATTTTTCAGTTCACGGTCGTGCCGGCCGTCCGCAAGCCCCGGATGGGCAGTCGCGCAACCTTCGCCCGGCATCCTGTTAACGTCGTTGCGACATGTCAATTGGCGGCAGCAGCAATTCCTGCTGCGGCGCACTCAAAATGGTGCG
>NZ_CAFJ01000165.1 GCF_000239795.1 Bradyrhizobium sp. STM 3809
GCGCAATCGCCTGGACGGATCGTGGGTCATGCAGATGGCCCGGCGGCTCACCGATTCCAAAGGCAATTTTGCCGGCATCCTGAGTGCCGGGGTCCGCCTTGTCTATTTCACACGGCTGTACGAGAACATCGGAATTCAGCAAGGCGGATCGATCTCCCTGCTGCGCAACGACGGAATGATGCTGGCGCGATACCCGTTCGCGGACGAGATGATCGGGCACCACTATGCGAGAGCGAATACGGGCCGCACGGCGGTCTGGAATATCGGTGTCCAGGGCAGCTACAAGCACGTGGCCGTGCACGATGTGGCGGGCTTTCCGCTGAAGATCTCCGCAACGATGACAGAAGACGCCGTCCATGGGTCATGGCGGCGCGACGCCGTGATCCTGATGTTCGGGACGGCTGCCGCCGTTGCCGGCATCTTGTCGTTGATCGTGCTGGTGGGCCGCAGGGTTCGCGGCATGAAGGCCTCCGAAGATCTTCTCGCCAAGCAGAACGCGCTGCTCGCGGAGCAGAGCGAGCGTCTGCTCGAGGCGCAGCGCATCGGCAAGCTCGGGCACTGGGTCACCGATCCCAGCCGCGAAACGGCGGTGTGGTCGCAGCAGCTGTTCGACATCACCGGTCTGCCACCCAGCCCCAACGTTCCGTTCGAGACGATGCTGGATCTGGTCCACCCCGACGATGTCGTGGGCTATCTTCGGGCGCGCGAGGCGGCTCGCGAAACGTCGTCCGGATATACCCATGAATTCCGCATCATCCGGCCGGACGGCGAAGTGCGGTGGGTGCTGATGGAGGCCAGCCCGCGCGGCCAGGGCGACGGCAGGCATTATTTCGGGATCATTCAGGACGTCACCGAGCGAAAGACGGCCGAGACCATCGCGGAGGAATCCAGGCTGCGCCTGGTGGATGCGATCGAGGCGCTGACCATGGGGTTCGTGCTGTTCGACAAGGACGACAAGTTCGTGATGTCGAATACGCATTTCCGCGAGATGTTTCCGGCCTGGGCCGCGCTGATGCATCCCGGCATCACCTACCAGGATCTGTTTCGCAAGGCCCATGAGATCGGACTCATCAGTCCGAAGGGCGCGGATTTCGAGGACTGGCTGCGCAAGAAGGTCAAGCGGCATCTGGCCGGCAGCAAGGCCGTCGAGCATCGCGAGCCGAGCGGACGCTGGATCCAGAGTGTCGACCACCGGACGTCAGACGGCGGCTTCGTCGGGCTGCGCACCGACATCACCGCATTCAAGACGGTTCAGGCGCAGCTCGAGCAGAAGCTCGCTTACGTGCAGGCCATCCGCTCCGACCTCGAGGACCAGAAGCGGGAGCTGGAGGCGACGGGAGCCGAACTGCGCGCGGCGCGCGACGCCGCCCAGGCCGCCAACCGCGCCAAGAGCGACTTCCTCGCGATCATGAGTCACGAGATCAGAACGCCGCTCAGCGGCATGGTCGGCATGGTCGACCTGCTGCGCGGCACGCCGCTGACGGAAGAGCAGAAGCGCTATACCGTTCTGGCCAAGGAGTCCGCGGACCTGCTGCTCGAGGTCATCAACGATATTCTCGACTTCTCGAAGCTGGAAGCCGGCCGGCTGCAATCGGAATCGATCGATTTCGACCTTTCGACCGTCCTCGAGAGTGCGGTCTCGTTCATGGAAGAGCGGGCGAGGAAGAAGAGCGTCGATCTCAGGGCCAGCCTCGCTCCGGGACTTCCGCAGTTCCTCAAGGGCGATCCGACGCGGATCCGGCAGGTGGTGCTGAACCTCGTGTCGAACGCCATCAAGTTCACCGAGCAGGGTTCGATCGAGGTGCGGGCCGCGCACCACGATCATGATGATGGCACGGTCGGTCTGCGGATCGAGGTGATCGATACCGGCATCGGCATGTCGCCCGAGATCCAGGCGCAGATCTTCGATCCGTTCGTGCAGGCGGACACGTCGATCTCGCGCAAATATGGAGGCAGCGGTCTCGGGCTCGCGATCTGCAAACAGCTCTGTGCTGCCATGGGCGGCACCATCGGCGTCGAAAGCGAGCCGGGCCGCGGCAGCCGCTTCTGGATCGATCTGACCTGCCCGCGGGGCGTGGCGCCCGTGGCCGCCGCCGAGCCGGCCGTGGATCCGACCGAGCGGGAACTCGACATCCTGGTTGCCGAGGACAGTCCGATCATCGCGACGCTGATCTCGAGCCTGCTGGTCAAGCAGGGCTTCAAGCCCACCATCGTCGTCAACGGCGCCAAGGCCGTCGCGGCGGTGTCCGAGCGGCGCTACGATCTGGTGCTCATGGATGTGCAGATGCCGGAGATGGACGGTATCTCGGCCACCAAGGCGATCCGCCAGCTGACGGGCCCGGAGGCCCAGGTGCCGATCATCGCACTGACGGCGAATGCGCTGGTCGGACAGCGCGAGACCTATCTCGCGGCCGGCATGAACGACTACGTCACCAAGCCGATCCAGCCGCCTTTGCTGTTCGCCGCCATCCGGCGCTGGGCGCCGCCGCGGCAGGTGGCTTCGCCGCCGCTGCAGCCGGGCGACGCCAGCCTGGAGCTGTCCGTCTCCTGAACCAGGTGTCGCGTCGGTCCGGGTTTCGCAACTATACGACGTGGAAGTTCGACACGGAATCGTTGGCGAGCTGGGCGACGAGCTGCAGCTCCCAGTCGATATAGGCCTGCATCGCCTCGGCGGCATTGTCGGTGCCTTCGTAGGGACGCTTGTAGACGTCGTCGGGCGTCGAGATCCACGACTGTCGATCCGCCTCCAGAGCATGCCCCGCCGACGTCCACGCCCGCGTGCCGCCGTCGAGCACGCGGAGCTCGCGCGATGTCGCGGTCCGGGCATCGGCGAGTGCGAACGTCGCCTCGGCGCCGTCGCTGCTGGTCAGCACAAGTCCGCCGTCGCCGGGCAGCCGCGCAAGATCCGCGGCGAAGCGCGACGCCAGCACGAAATGCGCTCCTGGAATGTGTCCGGACTTGTAGCCGGGGCTTCGGGTGAGATCGACGATCGTCCACCCGGCGGCCCGTGCAACGAGCTCCGCGACGTCGATCGCGGCGGCGCCGATGTCCGGCAGCGGCGGTCGCCGCGGTGCGCGTGGCTCGACCTCGGTCGGCGCAACCACGTCGGGGCCGACGATGGCGGCGTCCCAGCCCATCTGCGTCAGCCATGACGCCGTCATGCGCGCGCGTACGCCGTCGTCGTCGAACAGCACCAGGCGCGCGCCGCGCACACCGACCCATTCGTCGGTCGCCTGCACCAGCTGGCCGCCCGGCGCCGATGCGAAACCCGCCGGATGGCCCGCGGCATATTCCTCGGGCGTGCGCACGTCGAGGCAATACAGCGTGCGCGTGTCGGCCTCGTCCCGATGGCGCGCGAAGGTCGCGGCATCCAGCACCTTGACGCCGACCCGCTCGGCCCAGGCCTTGGCGTCGGCCAGCGCCGCCGTGTAGCTCGCCTGCGGCCGCTCCAGGAAGCGGGCGGTGTTGCCGCGCTCGACCTTGTGGCCGGCGAGCGTCCAGCCGATCGTGCCGTTGCGCAGCGCGTAGATCTTGTTGCGCAGGCCCGCATTGATCAGCGACTGCGTGCCGATGATCGAGCGGGTGCGGCCGGCGCAGTTGACGATGATCGTGGTGTCCGGCGACGGCGCGATCTCGCGCGCGCGGAACGCCAGCTCGCCGCCGGGCACGCTCACCCCGCGCGGGATGCTCATCGTTCGGTATTCCTCGAAGCGTCGGGCGTCGAGCACCACGAGGTCGCTCTCGCGCTCGATCAGGGCCTTGGCCTCGTCGGCCGACAGCGAAGGCGTATGCCTGATGGCCTCGACCAGCTCGCCGAAGGCCTTGCTCGGCACGTTGACGTCGCGAAACACCTCGCCGACGCGGGCATAGCCCGCCAGCCCGCCCTCGAGGACGGCGACATCGGAATAGCCGAGCGCGCGGATGCGCGGCACGGCGCGCGCCGCATAACCTTCGCCGTCGTCATAGACCACGATCGGCGCGCTCAGCCGCGGGATCAGGTCGAGGATGCGCAGCTCGATCTGCGACAGCGGCAGCGACACCGCGAAGAACGGATGCGACAGCGAGTAGGGGCCTTCCTCGCGAACGTCGAGCAGCGCCACCTCTTCGCTCGCGCGCCAGCGCCGCCGCAGCTCGGCCGGGGTGATGGTGCTGAAGCCGTCAGGCGGTGCGGTCGGGCCAGAGGTTGGGGACGCTGTCATTCGAATATCCGGAAATGAAGTCCTGGGCGTCGCCGGTGTCCGGATCATACACCGCGCGATTGATGCGGCCGATATTGCCGCCATAGACGTGGATGCTGATCGAGGAGCGGTCCGCCAGGCCGTTGGAGATGGCGTGGATGTCGCCAATCCTTGGCGATACCGCGGCGGTTTGTCCAGCCCGCAGCCGCTCCGGAGGCCCTGCCTGCAGGCGCCCGTCCGGCTGCCGCGCATAGCTCACCGCAAGTTCCTCGCCGCGCAGCACGCCGACCAGCCCCCAGACGCGATGATCGTGCACTGGCGTCCCTTGTCCGGGACCCCAGACGAAGCTGACGATCGAGAAGCGCTCGAGCGGATCGGCATAGAGCAGGTATTGCCGGTAGCGGTGGCCGTCGGCCGCGGCGTAGGCGTCGGGCAGCCAATCGTCGTGCGCGACGAGGTCTTTCAGACTGGGCGAAAGGGCCGCAAGCAGCTCAGGCTCTGTTGCCGTGCTTGCGACGAGCCGTGCCGTCCCGGCGACGAAGTCGCGGAGACGCGCGATGTCGGTCATGTCGGACTCATATCGTGGGTTGGAGGACGAAGAACGCGGATGCTCGCTCAGACGTGCGGGCCCAGCATCGCGATGTAGAACAGGTCCTCGCTCGAAAGCTCGGGCCCCCGGCGCCGCACGACCAGATCGCGCCTGATACCGCCGGCCTCATGCGGCTGTTGCGGCAGCAAATGACCGAGCCAGCCTCGGAACCATGAGACGTAGCGCATGACGGCCTCCGCGCGATTTCACCGCCTGAAAGCTAACATGCCGCGCCTCTCGTCGAACAGCGGCGAGCGCGGCGCGAACTCAGTTTGACAAATCATGCTCGCTGAAACGCCGCGTCGGCAAATTCCTTTTCTGCGTCGGGCTCGCAGCATTGCTCGGCTTCTCCGCTGGATGTGTCGCCATCGGCCATCCGCCCCGTCAGGCTGTCGTGCCAATGGGTGCGGAACGCCAGCCACGAGGAGTGATCCTGGAATGCCACCTCGGCAAACCATTCGACGGTCACCGCGCCGCTCGGCCAGTAGCGCTCGCGGTCGTGCCAGCACACGACGGGCCAGCGCGGATTGCGGGAGGAGCGGCCGGTCTCGTCATGCAGCGACGGCCGGCCGAGATGATCGATCAGCCATTCCATCACCTCGGGCAGGAACGTCGCGGCGAACGAGACGCCGTGGCGGCCGAGCCGCTGCGGCATGCGCATCACGCGCTGGTCGATGATCGCAAACGCCGGCGGCACCGCGCCGACATTGAACTGCCGGATCATCAGCAGCCGGAAGCCGCATTCGCCGAGCTCGGCCGGGACGGCATGGATCGCGGTCGGTTGAAGTGGAGCCGTCATGTTCATACCAGTGCTCCCTTCGCCTGTTCGAGCATGTGGACTGATGAAAGCTGTAGGCCGTCGCGTTCGACGATCGCGCCGAACGTCTCGGCGAGCGCGGCGCAGACGGCGAGCGCAGCGGCTTCTTCGCGCGGATCGCCGCCCCATTTGAATGTCATCACGAGGTCGCGCGCATCCGCGCGGGCATCGGCAAAGCGCAGATCGAAGCCCGCGTCTTCGCCGTCCAGCGTGCAGGGCAGGTAGCCGGAGGTCTGCAGCGGCACGTAGCCCTCGTCGAGCGTCAGTGCGAAGGGCAGCCGATCAATCGCCTGCTGCAGCGCTGCGCGCGACGGCACGTCGCTGCGCTTCAGATAGGCGGTCAGTAATCGTGCCATCTCCGTGTCTCCCGTCCGCATCCGCACGGCGCTGCTGGGCACCGGCAAATGACCCGCGCGAATACGGAGAGTTGGACCGAATCCGACGCGACGAAATTCAACAATCCCCGACATTGCTGCCGGTGAGGGAGAGCAGATCAAATTTCGTGCCAGATATCGGGGACGCCTAGTGCAGGCGGTGTCCGTCCGGGTCGTCGTGCGGAGCGGCCATCTGCGCGATCGCGCTGGACTGGTGGTGCACCATGCGCCAGAAGCCGCCGATGCGCGCGAAGTGATTGGCGGCGGCGAGCGCGGCACCGTCGACCAGCTCGATGCACAGCACGTGACCGTGATCGCCATCCACGATCGCGTGAGGATCGGCGCAGACGATCTGCGGGCGCGCGGGATTGGCCAGGATGTCGCGCCAGCTGCCGATCACGGCGGCGCGGCCGACGATCGCCGGCCACCCCGGATGAATGCAGGAGATGCCGTCGCGATCGGCCCAGAGCGCCGCGAGCGCGGCGAAGTCGCCGGCCGCGAAGGCTGCGTAGAAGGCCGCATTGGCGGCCAGGATCTGGCTCTCGTCGCTCATCGCCATGGGGTGAGCCAATCGCCTGCGAAAATCAAGCAATGTTTGGAACCGCACACGCGGCGTCCGCAAAAACTTGCAAGCTTCTTGCAAGACCTCGTCGAGATGACATCGCAACGCGTCAACCGAGGTCTTGTCATGCTTGAAACAGCCATTGTCGGCGGCGGATTGTGCGGAATGAGACTCGCGCGCAGCCTGCAGCAGCGCGGCGGCACCTTTGCCTTGTTCGAAGCCCGACATCGCCTCGGCGGGCGGGTGCTGTCCGCCAAGAGCAGAAGCGGGCTGGCGCTGGACCTCGGGCCGACCTGGTTCTGGCCCGAGACCCAGCCGCTGCTGACCGGCCTGATCACCGAGCTCGGCCTGTCGCATTTCGCCCAGCATGATGGCGGCACGGTGCTGCACCTCAAGGAGGCCGACAAGGCGGCCGAGCCGGTCAATGGTCCGCCGATCCATCAGGGCGCGCGACGGCTCGCCGGCGGCATGTCCCGTCTGATCGAGGCGCTGGCGCGCAAGCTGCCGCCGACAGCCATCCATCTCGGCCATGAGCTGATGCGCATCGTCGATTGCGGCAGCCATGTGCGGCTGATCTTCGCCACCGAGACCGAGTCGGTCGCGATCGAGGCGAAACGCGCCGTGCTGGCGCTCCCGCCGCGGCTGCTGATCGATCATGTCGGCTTCTTCCCGGCGCTCGACGATGCGACCTTCGAGGCGATGCGCAATGCCGAGACCTGGATGGCGGCGCAGGCCAAGGTCGTGATCGCCTATGACCAGGCGCATTGGCGCGACAAGGGCCAGTCGGGCAACGCCTTCGTCAGCCATGAGCAGGCCGTCATCGGCGAGATCTACGACGCCTGTGACGAGGGCGGCGACCGCGCCGCGCTCGGCGGCTTCCTGGCGTTTCCGCCGGACCTGCGCGAGGCCTTCAATGTCGGCCTGCCGATGCTGATGGACAGCCAGATGGTGCAGCTGTTCGGCGCCGCGCTGGACGGCGGCGAGCAGCATTATCAGGACTGGGCGACCGAGCGCTTCACCTGCAGCGCGCTGGACCGCACCACGCCGCGCGGCGAGCACAGCGAGATCGCCAACCCGATGCTGCGGCGGGCGCTGTGGGACGGCCGGCTGCATCTCGGCGGCGCCGAGACCGCGAGCCACGCCGCCGGCTATCTCGAAGGCGCCGTGAATGCCGCGAGGCGCATCGAGCGCGCGCTCGCCCGCGCCGCCACCGAGCCGCCGGCCGGGCGCATTGCGGCGATCGGGGAGGAGGTGTCGGGCAACGCCGCGAGCCTCGCCTGGTTCGGCTCCTGGGTCGCCGCGCAACGCGATGCGGCGTTCGACGACTACCGGCAGCGGCTCAACCGCAGCCTCGCCACGCAGCAGCGCGAGCAGCTGACGCAGCTCGCGGCTCTCGGTGCGATGGAGCAGGTGTTCGCGGCGGCGCTGCAGGTGCTGGATGCGCTGACCTTCGACATGCGCGACGTCGCGGTCGAGCGCGGACGTTCGGCGCTGATGCCGGAGATCCAGAAGCCGTTCCGCGACGTCATGCAGTCCCTGCTCGACGATGCCATCGCCTACAACCGCACCTCCTGCGCGCTGTCGAACTTCCCGTTCGAGCACAAGCCGTCGAAGGACTATGTTCAGGCCATCCTGCGCGACATCGCCGCCGCCTGGCAGGAGTTCTCGCTCGCCGCCAACCGCCTGCTGCTGGCGAAGGGCGATGCGCTGCGTCAGCCGACGAGCGTGTCGTCGTGAGACGTCTGACGTCTGTCGGCGTCAAATGGCCTCATGGTTCGAGACGCGCCGCATGCGGCGCTCGTCACCATGAGGGTCGACGTCGTCCCCGCGGACAGATCCTGATCCAGAGGAGTCCGCGGAAGGCGGGCGTCTCGAAGCATGGCCAAGCAATGAGTGAGCTCCGATGAAGCTGCAGATTGATCGTCCGGCGATCGAGGCTTTTACGGCCGCTTTCCCGCATCTCACCTCCCTCAAGGATCAGCTGCGCTTCGGCGACAAGGTCGAGCTCAACCTCGCGCAGCTCGCGACTGCGGAGCTCGATGGCCTGCGTGATTATTATCAGCAGGCCGGTCCGGAATGGCACGCCCGTGCGGCGCATATCGCGACGCTGCAGCGCGCCTTCAACGATTCCGGCACGCGCTTCGCCGAGCACGAGCTGGAGCAGGTCCTGCCGGCCATTGTCCGTTACCTGATCTCCGGCGCGATCCGCGGCTGGATGTTCACCGCCAATGTCGCCAGCCGGCCATTGCCCTATGTCGTCACGCGCCTCGACTACACCGCGCCGTCGAACGACGAGGCCGGCCGCGTCTTCATCGAGCTCAAGGCCAACGCCAAGGGCGCGATCACGACATCGACCTTGCGCATCTCCACGGGCGACATCGTCGGCCGGACTGTGGCCGAGATCTTCGCCGCCAAGGGCTTTCTCAAGGAGACGCCTGAGCTGATCGCTGCGCATGACGAGACCGCGGAGCGCTATTTCGCCTGGCGCGGCCGTTACGGCGCGCAGTTCTCAGGGCGCGGCATCGGCTTCTTCGCCGACGACCCGAACGCATCGCATCGCGACATGGACTGGTCGCGCAAGGATGTCATCGTGCTGTCGTCGGGCGGCGGCAGCGCGCGGCTGGTCAACGACGAGGGCATCCTGACCGAGCGCGCGCTGACGCTGGAGGTCACCGGCGACATTCTCGGTCCGTATCTGCGCAAGGCCGCCAAGAGCAACCTCTACGATGCCGAGCAGGAGGTCGAGGAATCCCGGGCGGCGATCCCGAAGGGCGTGTTCTGCAAGATCCCCGTCCACCCGTAC
>NZ_CAFJ01000164.1 GCF_000239795.1 Bradyrhizobium sp. STM 3809
CGTGAGCCGACGGAGCGGTGAATTATGCCTATCTTGCGCTACTTTCTGTTTGTCGGCGGTACTTTGTTCGCGCTGCTGATCCTAGCTGACGCCGTGCTTCCCAGCGTACCGCTGCCGACAAACTTGACAGCCGCATCCGATCTGCCGCCCGTACGCATCAAATCCGACCGGAAGTGGCCCGAGCGGATCGTGATGGACAGCTCGATGCCGTCCCCCGTCACGATCGCGAAGGCCGAGCCGCCCGCGATCGCCGCAGCCGCGGAGGCCGTGCGGAGCAATCCGCGCGACGCTTTCGCCCAGATGAAGGTCACGGATTCGAGGCGCGAAGCGGCTGTCTCCGAGGCGCCGCGTACGGCGGCAAAGACGTCGGAGGCGGCGACCAGATCGGCGGCAAGCCCGAAGCGGAAGATTGCGAAGGCTCGTCCGGGCAAGCCGATGATCCTCGTCGCACAGCAGCCTCATGCCGGCGGATTCTTTACCACGTGGTAGCAGGCCAGCTGCGGCTGGCGCCATTTCAGCGCAGGTTCCTCTCTGCCGAGGTGTCTGGAGCGCCGTCATCGGGCCGCCGGGCTGCCTTGATCTTGCGCAAAGTGCACTCCCGCCGGAGCGCCTAGCGTCACCTTGATGGGACAAGGGCGCACCGCCCTCAGCCCAGGGAGACGCAGAATGACCACCCCGCCGCCCAATCTTTCCATCTCGCCGGAGAAGGTCGCCTTCGTCGTGACGAAGGCTCATCAGTACGAGATGGAAGCCGCTGAGCCGGAATTGCTTGCCGATCTTGCTGACGACGACTCCGCGCCAGGCACGGGTGGCCGCGGTCAGAACACGGATCGATCCGAGCTCGTCAGCTTCATCAAAGGGCTCAATGTCGACGAGCAGATCGATCTGGTGGCGCTGACATGGCTCGGTCGCGGCGACGGCTCGCTCGAGAATTGGGATGAGCTGCGCGCGCAGGCAGCCCAGGCGCACAACAACCGTACGGCCACCTACCTGATCGAGACGCCGATGCTCGGCGACTATCTGGAGGAAGCCCTGTCGGAGTTCGGTCTCTCCTTGGAAGATTTCGAAGAAAGCCTCTAGGGCTTGGCTCGCATTGCCTTCGCGCTTGCGAGCGATGAGGGAGTAGGATGATGGACAAGATGAAGGTCGGGACTGGTGACTGGGTCGTCGTTTGCGATGGACGGAAAGCGCTGATCCTGGAGAACCTCGGCGACAGCATGTTTCCCAACCTGCACACCAAGGAGGTCCATGAGCACGAGAACGACCGAACGAGCGCTCTGGGCAGCGATGCGCCGGGCTCGGTGCAGCAATCTTTCGGCCACGCACGCAGCTCGGTGGAGCAGACGGACTGGCACGACCAGGCCGAACGGGCCTTTCTGAAGCAGATCGCCGATCGGCTCCATCATGCGGTGCTCGCCGGCGAGACCAAATCCTTGACCATGGTGGCATCGCCGCGCGCGCTCGGGATGATCCGCGCCGATTATTCCGATGCCGTGCGCAAGGTCCTGCATGGCGAGGTCCACAAGGACCTGGTCAAGCTTCCGGTGTACGAGATCGAGAAGCAGCTACTCGCCTAGGCAGCAGCTCAATCTGTGAACTCTGACCTATCGACGGTCTCGCCTGCGGACCCTCGGTGTCCGGGCGAGATCATTGAGATCCTTCGAACGACCGCTCCTTGTCCGGCGCGGCCGGTACGAGGCTCGCGTCGGGGTGTTCGGCCGCCTTCTCGACGATCACGTAACCGCAATCTTCCAGCCACGAGATGAGACGGTCGGCCATGGCATAGTCCCAGGTCGGGTAGGAGCGAGCAATGACTTGGCGGGGTGTGAGCTTGCGAGACATACTTGGCTTCGCCCTAGACTAGATTTTTCGGTTGAATGACGCCGGGTGTTGCGCTGCCTGTTGAACCCCCGAGCTTCTGACCGGTTCCTGCTGACATTCGTTCGGAGCAATAGCCATCACTCTCGCGCTCTTGGCGCCACTCTCGCCGCTGTCAGCACGTGCTGACTATCTGTGATTGCAGATCTTCGGAGGTAACCGCCGTGGCGGCAATGTCCTGTCTCTTCTCGGCGATCTCATATCCGCAGTGGTCGAGCCATGCGATCAATCGATCGGCCATGGCGTAATCCCAGCTGGGATATGATCTGGCGATGACTTCGCGTGGCGTGAGTTTTCGAGCCATGATGTTGACCTGTCTGAGCGCTTCGCCCCGATCCATCCGAAACTGTTGTCGCTTCGTGGTGGAAATCAGTTCTTTTTGTTACATTTGATGCCGATAGATGACTTTTACCTTTCCGGCGCGCCCGAGCCGACGAGGTTGGACGCAATTATGGTGAAAACATCCTCGCCGGTCCAAGCTTCGTCTCATTTCGGATGTTGGTTGTGGCGTTGTCGTGCAAGTAACAAGGCGGTTCTGTGACTAGCGCCGCGATGTTTCGTCACGGCCGCGCGGGGAATCCTGAGAAGGTCCGCTTGGTCTCATTGGAAACAGCGTCATCGCGCATCTTGCTGGAACCGACTGAGCTATCTGCGCTTTCCAGTGGCGTGGCCAAGGTCGATAGGTGCCAGGATGTGACTGGCGCGTGCGCAATGGGAGCTATGCCATGACGCGGATGTGTCTCGCGGTGTTGTTGACGGGTCTCGTGGTCGGGGCCGGCAGCGCGGCGGCCAATCAATCCTGTGGTCCGGGGTGCCATGTCGCTCCGAATGGCGGATGCGTCGTCGACGGCTGGGAGACAGGAGCCCCGGTGTGGAACGAGTGCCCTGCGGGCGCCCGGCCGAGGCCGCCATGTGGCGCCGCCTTCAAGTGGAGCCGGCAGGCCAGGGCGTGCATCATGAGATGAGCGATCGGCCGGCGCTCGGGCAGGTGGGTTGGACGTTGCCGCTCGTCGACCCGCCGGCGCTTTGGGCTCAGAGTTCGGGGGCCAGGTCGGTGGCGGCCGATACCGCGCCGATGTCCAATGTGAACAGGCGCTGACTGTCAGCGTCGTCGGAATAGGCCAGGACCTGCTGCAGCAGGTCGATCACCGCGGTCGCTCGCGCCTGCTCGTCGGTATCGTCGTAGCGTGTGGCAGCCAGCACCGAGCCGTTGGCCTCGCACATGGCCTTGATCTGAACAATCATCATTGCATCCCATGCCGCTTCGATGCGCGGGACGATGGCGGAGATCGTCTTAAATTCGCGCAAAATGTTCCAAACAAACTGACGGTATTATCGCGCTCGTCTGAGCGCCCTTGAGACCGCTCGGGGGAGCTTGCGTCAGCCAGCCTTGGCACGAATGACGTCGCGCGGCGCTCGGGTGCCGAAGGCCTGCCGAATCCAAGCACGCGCAGGAGCCTCGATCAGCATGTAGCTGACCCAGGCGACCGCCGTGACGATTGCAACAAACGAAGCAAGCCTCAGGATCAGCTCGAGGAAACCCGGCGTATCGGACCTCCCGAACATCGCGAGCCTGATCAGGAAGGGATGCAGCAGATAGATTGAATAGCTGCACTCGCCGCCAATGATGATGGCGCGGGACGACAGCCACCGGCCGTGGCCGTAACGGCTGGTGGCGATGAAGACGATCGAGAAGCCGATGATTTCGATCAGCCGCACTGTGAGCTCGATCGAGAATGACCAGCCCGGCAGGCGGGGTTGCATGAACAGCAGAATCGGAGCGCAGGCCAGGCCCGCCAGCGAAAGCCAGAACAGCGCCGAGACGGCGCGCCGCTCTGCGTCCTGGGGCTGTGCGGCCACACGATTCTGGTAGATCATCGCCGCAAGGCACCCGGCGAGGAACTGCGACACGTGCAGATAAGGTGCGTAGTAGGTGAGCCACTGCATCCCGTTCTCTTTGAGGCTCGGCGCAATCATTCGCAGCATGGCGTCGCCGAAGGTGAAGAATGCGACGATGGTGATCGCGAATGCCAGGATATTTGCGGCCGCAAGCCAGATCATCGTCGACAGCCGGACGATGCCGGCCAGGAGGAAACAGACGAACGGAAACAGCAGGTAGAAGAACAGTTCGACGCTGATCGACCACAGATGCGTCAGTGATGGGACGACGGCCACCAGCATGGTGCCGTTCTGAACCGGAAACCACGCCTGCGTCATCGTCACGATGAACCCAAGCGAGGGCGCCGAAAGTCCTCGGGCAATGGCGAGATAGGCGGTGATCGCTAGCACGACCGCCGCATACATCGGATAGAGGCGGGCGAAGCGGGCGATCGCGAATTCGCGAAGGGCGCCTCCGATCGGCTCGGACTGAAAGCGTCCCGCATAATTGAGCCAAAGGACGAAGCCGCTCAGCACAAAGAACATGGTCATGCCGATACTGCTGACCTGGGCAATCAACTCGGCCGTCCAGCCGTGGCCGAGCGAGGGAGCGCCGTGTCCGACGGCGACCGTCGCGGCAGCGATGAAGCGCAGCCCGGTCAGCGAGCCGATGAAACGTTGATCATTCACCTTGAGACGGGTCCTGGCGCGAGGCGGCGCAGTCGGGCTGCTTGGTGTTCATGGCCGAGGTTGTAGAAATCCGGGGAGCCGCAGGCAATCCCTCGCCAAGTGATCGGATCCGCGACTCGTCCGATGCCGCGCCTCTGTGCGACGCCGCACGATCCTCGGAGACGTTCGAGGCAAAAGGCTCGTCTCAGCCTCCGGCCGAATTCGACCAGCTTCGCCAGCTCAGGAGCCGATGCGGAAAATGACGACGCCTGTAAGCGCTGAAGGCCGGTCATCGAGGCCGATCGCGCACGAGGCGGCCGCGCTGCCACGGGCCAGCCATCCTGATCAAGGCGGGCCTGGCGCGCTCGGAAGGATTCGAACCTCCGACCCTCGGAATCGAAATCCGATGCTCTATCCAGCTGAGCTACGAGCGCAGACCGATGAAGGCGAACCTCCGTGCGGATCCGGATATCAGACTTGGACGGTCAAGACCAGCCTCCACAGGGTCTCTTCGGGTGAGGAGGCCACCCGCTTCAGAAGCAAGGATGTCGGTGGCGGTCCTGGCCGAGATAGGCGGCGGAGCTCTGGTAGCAGTGATTGGTCGAGGGGCCGTCGTAGAACGCGAAGGTGCCGGGCAGCGGGCCCGGGCCATAATTGTGCAGGAAGCTGATCGCATAGGGCAGGCCGTGGTGGTGGCGATGGTGTCTGTGATGGCTGCGCGCCTCCGAGGAGGCCGGAGCCAGGGCGGCCGCGGCAAGGATCAGGGCTGCGGCTGACAATGCGAGCTTGCTCATGTTCTTCCTCCGGAAACGGACGGTAAGGCCGCGATCTGGCCGGTAATCTAACCCGAGCGGGGCGGAAAGGGTGCGCAAAGAC